>NZ_JBGKEB010000003.1:0-312687 GCF_041399425.1 Enterobacter sp. KBR-315C3_2022 | reverse complement strand
CCCCCCCCCCCCCCCCCCCCCCCCCCCCCCCCCCCCCCCCCCCCCCCCCCCCCCCCCCCCCCCCCCCCCCCCCCCCCCCCCCCCCCCCCCGACTTATTCACTTCGCTAACATCCGCTCATTCTTCGCCCGCAGCTTTTTCGCCCGACTCTCCAGCACCAGATAGCACACCGTCGCCAGCGCCAGCGGCAGGAAGTAGTACAGCATACGGTAGGCCAGCAGCGCGGCGATAATGGTGCCGTGCGAAACGTGCTCCCCCGCCAGCAGCGCGATAAATACCGCCTCCAGCACGCCGATCCCCGCCGGAATGTGGACGATGACTCCGGCAATACTGCTAACCAGCAGCACGCCCAGCACGAAGAAATAGTTAATATCTTCGCCAATCAGCAGCCAGATGATCGCCCCCATTGCCATCCAGTTGGCGCTGGAGACCACCATCTGCAGCACCGCAAACTTCCACGAGGGCAGCACCAGCTTTTGCCCCTTGATGGTCACGTGACGACGCTTCGCAAAGGCGCAGGCCCACAGGTAAACGGCGACGATCAGCAGCAGCACGATGCCCAAAATCCGCAGCGTGGATTCATCGATGTACCAGTGCGGGGGCAGCTGCACCACGTTGATGGTGAAAATCACTCCGCCGAGCAGAATGTAGCCCAGCCAGTTGGTGGTAATGCTCAGTGAGAAAATGCGGGTGATCGTGCCGCCCGGCAGCCCCAGGCGCGAGTAGAGGCGATAGCGCATGCCGATCCCGCCGACCCAGGTGCTGAGCGTCAGGTTAAAGGCATAGCAGATAAACGACACCAGCATCACCTGCCGCTTCGCCAGCTTGTGGCCGCAGTAGGCGCGGCCAAGCAGATCGTAACAGCCGTAGATCAGGTAGCTCACGATCGTCAGCCCGGCGGCACCCAGCAGCACCGCCGGGTTGTAGTTGCGGAGAGCTTTCCACACCTCTTCCCAGTCGACCTTCTGCGCGTACACCACCAGCAGCACCGCCACGGCGATAAAGAACAGCCAGGTGAGGATTTTCTTTGCCAGCCGCCAGCGCGGATGTGATGTTGACATCAGAGTTTCCCTCCGTCTTCCGCTTCAACGCGGTCCTGGGTTTCCATTTCCGGCTGTACCGGCGGATCGACCAGCTCCAGCTTCGGCGTGTGCGCGGGCAGCCAGCCCACCATCGCCGGGAAGTGGCGCAGGAAGTGGAACACCACCACGCCGATGCCGAGATTCCACCAGGTGCGCTTCGGCACCATGGACTCATCCACGCGCACGCAGTCGTTGGCGATAAGCCCGTGAAGGTTCTCGCGCAGGGTGTGGTTGAACTGGCGATCGTGCACGATCAGGTTGGCTTCCAGGTTCAGCGACAGGCTCAGCGGATCGAGATTGCTGGAGCCGACGGTGGCCCAGTGATCGTCCATCAGCGCCACCTTGCCGTGCAGCGGCCGACGGCGGTATTCGTAGATCTGCACGCCGCCCTTCACCAGATAGTTGTAGAGCAGGCGGGCGCCGACCTTAACGATCGGCATGTCCGGCTCGCCCTGCACGATCAGCTTCACCCGCACGCCGCGCCGGGCCGCGTTGCGCATGGCGTGCAGCAGGCGGTAGCCGGGGAAGAAGTAGGCGTTGGCGATAATCACCTCACGCTTCGCGTTGGCCAGCATCTTCAGATAGTGACGTTCGATGTCGTCCCGATGCTCGCCGTTATCGCGCCAGACGAACAGCGCCTGCGCCTCGCCGGGCATGCGGTTCTCCTCGGGGCGATGGCGGCGCTTCCACCAGCGGCGGGCGGCCTCTTTCCCAGGCAGGTTTTCCAGCTCGAACAGCAGAATGTCCTGCACCACCGGGCCTTCAATGCGGATGGCGTAGTCCTGCTTTGCCTCCGGCCCGTAGTCGGACATGTGCTCGGCGGAGTAGTTAATCCCGCCGACAAAGGCCACGGACTCGTCCACCACCACGATCTTGCGGTGCATCCTGCGGAACAGGTTGGTGCGCATGCCGAACAGGCGCGGGCCGGGATCGTAGTAGCGGAACACCACGCCCGCGGAGGTTAGCTCGTTGACGAAATCATCGCTGAGGTCCGGCGAGCCGTAGCCGTCCAGCAGAACCTCAATTTTAATTCCGCGCTGGGCGGCGCGCAGCAGCACGGCGTGCAGCCGTTTACCCACCTCATCCTCAAACCAGATAAAGGTTTCGAGGATCACCTTCTGCTGCGCGCGGTCGATGGCCTCAAAGACGGCGGGATAATACTGGTCGCCGTTTTCCAGCAGAACGATGCGGTTTCCCTCTTGCCATGTACATTTCATAAGTGGATCTCCGCGCTGAGCGGGGCGTGATCGGAGAGATGCCGCCAGTTAAGCAATGCCAGCGCGGTCGGGCTGCTGGCGTGGGCGTTTTTCACGTAGATGCGGTCGAGGCGCAGCAGGGGAAAGCGCACCGGGAACGTGCGGGCGGGCCTGCCGTGGGCGCGGGTGAAAATTTCCTCCAGCCCGGCGCTCACCTTCAGCGGATGGTTCGCCCGCTGCCGCCAGTCGTTGAAATCGCCCGCGACTACCACCGGCTCGCCCTCCGGCAGCGCGTTGGTCCACTCGGCCAGCATCTCCAGCTGCGCCTGACGGTGCGCCTCCCGCAGCCCCAGATGCACGCATCCCACGTGGATCGGAAAGGCCAGGTCCGGCGGCGCCACGCGGCAGTAGAGCAGCCCGCGCTTTTCACTTTCGCCCACCGACACGTCGCGATTTTCATAATGCTCAATCGGGTAGCGGGACAGCACGGCGTTACCGTGATGCCCCTCGGGATACACCGCGTTGCGCCCGTAGGCGTAATCGCTCCACATCGTATCCGCCAGAAATTCGTAGTGCGGCGTATCGGGCCAGTTTTCGACATGCATCGGATGCACGTCGTGCGCGCCCATTACTTCCTGCAGGCAGACAATGTCGGCGCTGACGGTGCGCACCGCGTCGCGCAGCTCCGGTAAAATGAAGCGGCGGTTAAATGCTGTGAAGCCCTTATGAATGTTTATGGTTAGCACCTTAAGGGAGAAATGCTGTGTTTTATGGGTCATAAACTCCTGCCAGCGTCACTATCCTGATGAAAATAAAGTGTAGTAGGCGTCACAAAAAGATGCGGCGTTACGGAATTTTCCGTAAAGTGCGGTAGTCTGAATGTGCAGAGAAAAATCCTTCAGGAGAGAAGCCATGAAGTGGCAACAACGCGTTCGCGTCACAACTGGACTCAGTTGCTGGCAGATAATGTTGCATTTACTGGTCGTGGCCGTACTGGTGATGGGCTGGATGAGCGGTACGCTGGTGCGCGTCGGCCTTGGGCTGTGCGTGCTGTACGGCGTGACCGTACTGTCGATGCTGTTTTTACAGCGTCATCATGAAGCGCGCTGGCGCGAGGTGGGTGATGTGCTCGAAGAGCTCACCACCACGTGGTATTTCGGCGCCGCGATGATCGTGCTGTGGCTGCTGTCGCGCGTGCTGCAAAACAACCTGCTGCTGGCCCTCGCGGGTCTGGCGATCCTTGCAGGCCCCGCGGTTGTCTCGCTGCTGACCAAAGAGAAAAAGCTACGCGATGTTTCGTCTAAACATCGCATAGGCCACTGAGCCCGTTGTGGCCGCGATGACCAGCAGCGGCCACAAACTTCCCCACACGATGTCCAGACTCGCATCCTTCAAATAAATCTGCTTGGTGATATCCGTGAAGTGGCGGATCGGGTTTATCCACGTTAAATCCTGCAGCCACACCGGCATGTTTTCCACCGGCGAGACGTACCCCGACAGCAAAATCGCCGGCATCATAAAGACGAACACGCCGATGAACGCCTGCTGCTGCGTGGAGCAGAGCGCCGAAATCAGCAGCCCAAACCCGACCAGCGACAGCCCGTAAATCACCATCGTGAAGTAGAAGAGCGCCAGCGATCCGGCAAACGGGATCGCGTACGCCCAGATCCCCACGCCGAGCACGATCGTGGCCTGGAAGGTTGCAACAATCAGCGCCGGAATGGCCTTGCCGACGAAGATTTGCCAGGTCGCCAGCGGGGAGACCAGCAGCTGATCGAGCGTGCCCTGCTCGCGCTCGCGCGCCACCGACAGGGAGGTGACGATCATCACCCCGATGGTGGTGATCATGGCGATCAGCGACGGTACCACAAACCACTTGTAGTCGAGGTTCGGGTTGTACCAGTTGCGCACCACCAGCTCGCTGTTGTTGGGCTTCGGCTTGCCCTCCATCAGCTCCTGCTGGTAATTCTTCACCACCTGTTGCAGATAGTTGGCCGCAATCTGGGCGCTGTTCGAGTTACGTCCGTCGAGGATGAGCTGCATCGGCGCGGGCTGGAAGGTATCAATATTGCGCGAGAAATCCGCCGGGAAGCGCACCAGCAGCAGCGCCTTCTGCGTGTCCAGCGTCGGGCGGATCTCCTGCGGGCTTTTCAGCAGCAGGATGTGGGTGAAGGCTTTCGCCCGGGCAAAGCGCTGCGTCAGCTCGACGGAATGTTTGCCGTTGTCCTCGTTATAAATCGCGATGGTGGCGTTGGTCACCTCCAGCGTGGCGGCAAACGGGAACAGCAGCACCTGAATCAGCACCGGCAGCACCAGAATGGCGCGGGTCTGCGGCTCGCGCAGCAGGGATTGCAGCTCTTTGCGGATCAGCGTCCATAAACGGTGAAACATTGCGTCGTCCTCCTGTCGGGTGGCGCGTTCGCTTACCCGACCTACATACTTAATCCAATCGCCGTTTGGTCTTCATCCACGTCAGCCCGATAAACATCACCGCCGACGCCATCAAAAACAGCGTGTTGATAATCAGCACCACCGGAATATTCCCGGCCAGGAACAGGCTTTGCAGCGTGCTCACGAAGTAGCGGGCCGGAATGATGTACGTCACGGCGCGGATCACCGCGGGCATACTGTCTATCTGAAAAATAAACCCGGACAGCATAATCGACGGCAGGAACGCGGCGTTGAGCGCCACCTGCGCGGCGTTGAACTGGTTGCGGGTCACGGTGGAGATCAGCAGCCCCATCCCGAGCGTGCTGAGCAAAAACAGGCTGGTGATAAAGAACAGCACGACCAGCGAGCCGCGATACGGCACGCCGAGGATAAACACCGAAACCAGCATGCAGAGCAGCATCGCCAGCATGCCGAGGAAGTAGTAGGGGATAAGCTTGCACAGCAGCAGCTCCACGCGCGTCACCTCGGTGGAGAGCAGCGCCTCCATGGTGCCGCGCTCCCACTCGCGGGCGATGACCAGCGAGGTGAGGATCGCGCCAATCACCGTCATGATGATGGTCACCGCGCCGGGGATAATAAAGTGCTGGCTGATGGCCGCCGGGTTAAACCAGTAGCGGGTCTGCACGTCGATCAGCGGCTCAAAGGTTTCGCCCCGGTCCTCGGCGCGCTGCATCTGCCACAGCTGCCAGATCCCCTCCGCGTAGCCCTGCACGAAGTTGGCGGTGTTCGGCTCGCTGCCGTCGGTAATCACCTGAATCGGCGCATCGTTCCCCGCGCGCGCCATATTGGCGGCGAAATCCACCGGAATGACGATCAGGCCGCGTATTTTCCCGGCCTGCATTTCCTGAATCAGCTCCTGACGGCTGTCGCTGATGGTGGCGTCGATGTAGGGCGAGCCGGTCATGGCGTGGGTAAAATCCAGCGCCTCCTTGCTCTGCTGCTCCAGCAGTATCCCGACCCGCAGCTTGCTCGAATCCAGGTTAATCCCGTAGCCAAAGATAAACAGCAGCAGCAGGGGGATCACTACCGCAATCAGCCAGCTGCTCGGGTCGCGCACGATCTGGCGCGTCTCCTTCACGCACAGCGCGCGCACCCGGCGCCAGGAAATCACCTTAGTGCTCATTGGCATGCTCCTTATCCCAGTCGTGGATGAGGGTGATGAACGCCTGCTCCATGGTGGGGTCCGGCTGGTCATCGTCCGCCGCCTGAGCCTTGAGATCGTCCGGCGTGCCGTGGGCGATCAGCTTGCCGCGATAGACCAGCCCGATGCGGTCGCAATACTCCGCCTCGTCCATAAAGTGGGTGGTGACCATCACCGTGACCCCTTTCTCCACCATACTGTTGATGTGCAGCCAAAACTCGCGGCGGGTGAGGGGATCAACGCCGGAGGTGGGCTCGTCGAGAAACAGAATGTCCGGCTCGTGCATCAGCGAGCAGGCCAGGGCCAGGCGCTGCTTAAAGCCGAGGGGAAGAGAATCCGTGGCGTTCGAGGCGATGCCGGTCAGCGCAAACGCCTCGCTCATGCGGGCAATCTTCTCGTTCTGCGCCCGCCCGCGCAGGCCATACACGCCGGAGAAAAAGCGCAGGTTCTGTTCCACCGTCAGGTTGCCGTAGAGGGAAAACTTCTGCGCCATATAGCCCAGGTGCTGGCGCGCCCTGCCGGAGCTGACCTTCAGATCCATATCGAGCACCAGCGCCTTGCCCGACGTCGGCACCAGCAGGCCGCACATCATTTTGAAGGTGGTAGATTTTCCCGCGCCGTTTGGCCCCAGCAGGCCAAAAATCTCCCCGCGCTTGACCGCGAAGTTGACGTTGTCGGTCGCGGCGAAGTCGCCGAACTTCTTGGTGAGCGACTTCGCTTCAATCACCGTTTCGCCCGGCGTGCCGTCCACGGTGTGTAAAATTGCGCCCAGCGGCGATTCCGATGCGCCCGCGCCGCCCAGCAGGTCGATAAAGGCGTCCTCGAAGCGCGGGGCGGTGTCGATTATTTCGATTTCCGGCATGCCGGGCGCCCGGCGGATATCGTCCGCGGTGGCCTCTTTTTTGAGGATCGCCCGCACCGAGCGCCCCTGAATCATCCCGTCGCTGACCGCGGGCAGCTTCAGCACGCGCTGCAGCAGGCGGCGGTTGGACTCCTGCTGGCTGTGCAGCAGGACGCTGCGCCCGGCCATGCTTTGGGTCAGCTGCGTCGGGTCGCCCTGATAGAGCAGCTCGCCCTCGTTCATCAGCAGCACGTCCCGGCACTGCTCCGCCTCGTCGAGGTAGGAGGTGCTCCAGAGGATCAGCATCCCGTCGCCCGCCAGCTCGTGCACCATCTGCCACAGCTCGCGGCGCGAGATCGGGTCAACGCCCACGCCGGGCTCGTCCAGCAGCAGCACCTTCGGCTCGCCCACCAGCGTGCAGGCCAGCCCCAGCTTCTGCTTCATGCCGCCGGAGAGCTTGCCCGCCAGGCGGCCGGTAAACGGGCCGAGGGAGGTAAATTCCAGCAGGCGGGCAAAGGTTTTCTGCCGGGTTTCGCCGGTCACGCTGCGCAGGTCGGCGTACAGGTTGAGGTTTTCCATTACCGTCAGATCTTCGTACAGGCCGAACTTCTGCGGCATATAGCCGAGCATGGCGTGGAGCGCGCCGTCGTCCTTGATCGGATCGAGGCCGAGCACGCTGGCGGACCCTTCGTCCGGCTTCAGCAGCCCCGCCAGCATGCGCATCAGCGTGGTTTTTCCCGCGCCGTCCGGGCCGACCAGCCCGGTCACGTAGCCTTTCTGAATGGTGCAGTTCAGCGGCGCGACGGCGGGCTTTTCCATGCCCGCGAAGCGTTTTACCAGATTGTCGAGTTGGATAACCGCGTCATTCATGTCGTTCCCCGTCGCCGAGCGTCACGGTGACCGGCATGCCCTGGCGCAGCGCGTCGTCCGCGTCGGTCACGATAATGCGCAGGCGATAGACAAGGTCGGTGCGCAGGTCAGGCGTTTCGACGGTTTTAGGCGTGAACTCGGCGGTTGGCGACACAAAGCCCACCCTGCCGTGGTACGGCCTGTCCGGACGCCCGTCGGTGTAGAGCAGCAGCTCGCGGCCCGGCTGCATCTGGCCGAGGTTCGGCTCGTCAATGTAGGCGCGCACCCACACCGGGCGGGTTAAGGAGAGCGTCAGGACGGTGCTGCCCGCGCTCAGCATGCTGCCCGGCTCGACGGCGCGGGTCATCAGCGTGCCGTCAGACGGCGCGACCAGCGTGGTGTCGCGCAGATCCAGCTCGGCCTGCGCCAGCTGGGCCTGCGCCTGTTCGAGGCTGGCCTTCGCCTGCGCGATATCCTGCTCGCGGTTACCGGTGCGGTACTGGCTGAGCTTGTCCTGCGCGGACTTCAGCGTGGCCTGCGCCTGATCGCGTGAAGAACGGGCGTTTTCCAGATCGTTAGCCGAAATGGTGCGGCTTTTCCACAGCCCCTGCTGGCGGCTGTAGAAGTTCTGCGCGTAGTCGTAGGCGGCCTTCGCCTGTTTCACGGCCGCTTCAGCCTGGGCAATCTCTTCGTCACGATAGCCCGCCCGCATCAGGTCATACTGCGCCTGCGCGACGGAGACGCCCGCTTTTGCCTGCATCAGCGCGTTCTCATACGGCGCTTTGTCGAGCGAGCCCAGCGTTTGCCCTTGTTTGATCGCGTCGCCCTCGTCGACGCTAAGCGAGGCCAGACGGCCGCCGACGCGGAAGCTCATGTTGACGGTACGAATATCAACGTTGCCGTACAGCGTCAGGCCTCTGTCCTGCTGGCTTTGATACCACAGCCAGCCCCCCACGCCCGCCGCGAGCACCACAACGGCCACCAGAACGATGGCGACGGATTTTTTCATGACTTCAGGCTCCTTAGCGTTAAGCCTTGCAGGATCAGATCGACGTGACAGGTGATGACCTGGCTAATCTGCGCGGCTTTATCCTCATCAAACTGCGTCCAGCCGGTGCGTAACAAAATCGTTTCCCGCCCCAGGCGAAACGCCAGCACTTCGCCCAGCAGGGCATGGGTATGCAAAATGGTCTCGGTGTCGTTCGCGTCTCGCCCGGTGTAGGCCGCGACCAGCCGGGTCAGGTGGCCGTGCATCGGATCGATGACCTGGTCATGTACCCGCTGGTAGGCCGCGGTGGGCGAGAGCTGTTCGCGAGAGATAAATTTGCTCAGGTTGAGCGTGTCGTCGTGCGTCAGCAGCCTGATCATATTGTGGCAGGCGTTAAGGATAAGCTGACGGATCGCGGCGCGGTCGGGGGAGGGCTGTTCGAGCAGCCCGGCGGCCTCTTCCACCTGCGGGCGAAAATGGGTGCCAATAAAGTCAGCGATCCACTGGGCGCAGGCGAGGTATAAATCCTCTTTTGAGCCAAAATAGTAGGTAATGGCCGCGATGTTTTGTCCGGCCTGCGCGGCGATGTCGCGCGTGGTGGCGTGCAGGCCATACTCGCCAAACTGCGCCAGCGCGGCGGCGATAAGCTGGCTTTTCGCCTGTTCACCTTTCGTTGTCGTGGGTGTTGTATTCATGGCGGCTTTAAGAATTAATCAATCGATTGATTAAGACTATGGCTGGTTCCGCGTTTTGTCCAGTCGCTCGCCGCGAGAAGCGGGTGATCAAGGATTAACGAAGGGATATTTATGCGCCACGTCACAAAAGCTGCTACACTCCGCTGCTTCACGACATTGTGGTTTTTGTCCTTCCCTATTCGTATATCTCCCTGAAAACTACACCTGAGACGGTCGGGGCGGTTCGGAGTTTTTATGTCTTTTGATTCCCTTGGCCTGAACCCGGAAATTCTGCGCGCTGTCGCAGAGCAGGGCTACAACGAGCCAACCCCGATCCAGAAGCAGGCGATCCCTGCCGTGCTGGAAGGCCGCGACCTGATGGCGAGCGCCCAGACCGGCACCGGTAAAACCGCGGGCTTTACGCTGCCGCTGTTGGAGCTGCTGGTCAAAAACCAGCCGCATGCGAAAGGCCGCCGCCCGGTGCGCGCGCTGATCCTGACGCCAACCCGCGAGCTGGCCGCCCAGGTGGGTGAGAACGTGCGCGAGTACAGCCGCTATCTCAACATTCGCTCAATGGTGGTTTTCGGCGGGGTGAGCATTAACCCGCAGATGATGAAGCTGCGCGGTGGCGTGGACGTGCTGGTGGCAACGCCGGGCCGCCTGCTGGATCTGGAACACCAGAACGCCGTTAAGCTGGATCAGATTGAAATTCTGGTGCTGGACGAAGCCGACCGCATGCTGGACATGGGCTTTATCCACGACATCCGCCGCGTGCTCTCGAAGCTGCCGCCGCGTCGCCAGAACCTGCTTTTCTCTGCGACCTTCTCCGACGACATTAAAGCGCTGGCTGAAAAGCTGCTGCACAATCCGCTGGAAATTGAAGTCGCGCGCCGCAACACCGCCTCCGAGCAGGTGACGCAGCACGTTCACTTTGTTGATAAGAAGCGCAAGCGGGAGCTGCTTTCCCAGATGATCGGCCAGGGTAACTGGCAGCAGGTGCTGGTGTTTACCCGCACCAAGCACGGCGCGAACCACCTGGCGGAACAGCTGAACAAAGACGGCATTCGCAGCGCGGCAATCCACGGCAACAAGAGCCAGGGCGCGCGTACCCGTGCACTGGCGGAGTTCAAATCGGGCGATATTCGCGTGCTGGTGGCAACCGACATCGCGGCGCGCGGCCTGGACATTGAAGAGCTGCCGCACGTGGTGAACTACGAGCTGCCGAACGTGCCGGAAGATTACGTGCACCGCATTGGCCGTACCGGCCGCGCTGCGGCAACCGGCGAGGCGCTGTCGCTGGTGTGCGTCGACGAACACAAGCTGCTGCGCGACATCGAGCGTCTGCTGAAGAAAGAGATCCCGCGCATCGAAACCCCGGGCTATGAAGTGGATCCATCCATCAAGGCGGAGCCGATTCAGAACGGCCGTCAGGGTGGCGGCGGCCGCGGTCAGGGCGGCGGTGGACGCGGCCAGCAGCCGCGTCGTTCAGAAGGTGGCGCGCCGAAATCCTCCGGCAAACCGCCGCGTCGCGGCAACGATGCGAAGCCAGCGGGTGAAAACCCGTGGCGCAGCGGTGAAGGAAAACCGGCAGGGGAAGGGCAGCGCCGACGCCGCCCGCGTAAGCCTGCTGGGGTTTAAGG
The DNA here is from genome assembly GCF_041399425.1 of Enterobacter sp. KBR-315C3_2022. Taxonomy (NCBI): domain Bacteria; kingdom Pseudomonadati; phylum Pseudomonadota; class Gammaproteobacteria; order Enterobacterales; family Enterobacteriaceae; genus Enterobacter; species Enterobacter sp. KBR-315C3_2022. Next base: position 301,826 of record NZ_JBGKEB010000003.1, on the reverse strand, counting down.
TTCTGGGATGATTGTCTGCTGGTTATAGTAGAAGGTTACGTTCACCTCAATATCCACAGAACATAAAACGTTCATCACCCGTGAACGTGACAAGGGGGCCACCGCGGCCCCCTTGTCAATCCCCGCGGCCCGCCATGAAATCGGTGCTTCGCACTGCGCTCACCTCCCGACCGTCTCCCTGCGGTCGGCTCGACTCGACGTCCTGTCTCGTTTCGCCTCTGGCCGCCATCCATGGCGTCCAGCCCTTGTCATCCGGTCTCCGGTTCGCCGATTTCTGCGGGACTCAACGGCGGTGCCACATTCAGGCCGCATAAAGGTTGAGGGAGCGAGAGTCCGGCTGAAAATCGCCGAAGCGTTTCCTGAAGGCCGGGGCGACGCGCAAGGATGCGCGGCGAGGGCATAGCCTGCATGGATGCAGGCTTGTGCCCGACCCGATAGTCGGAAGGAATAAGCTGAGGGCACCGCGAAGCGGCGATTTTCTCTGCCGGGAGCCGGGATTGCTAAGGGGGCGGCGGCAGCCCCCTTAGCACGTTCACCGCAGAGAATTAACCAGGTAGCAGGACAGTGAAAGTGAACGGAACGATGCCACTGAAATTACAAAGAGCCTTTGTGCAGATTAGCTACGAGGCTCGAGCCCTAACATCTGGACTTTTTCCTTTTGCGGCCTCCGCCAGAAAGTGCCACAATAGTGGCTGTTTATACAGTGTTTCAGGTTCCCGATGGCTCTTACCGCTGCGCTGAAAGCGCAAATTGGCGCATGGTATAAGGCGCTTCAACAGCAGATCCCCGATTTTATCCCCCGAGCGCCGCAGCGGCAGATGATCGCCGACGTGGCAAAAACGCTCGCGGGGGACGACGGACGTCATCTGGCGATTGAAGCCCCGACCGGCGTCGGGAAAACCCTGTCGTACCTCATTCCCGGCATCGCCATCGCCCGGGAGGAGGATAAAACGCTGGTGGTCAGCACCGCCAACGTCGCGCTGCAGGATCAGATCTTCAGCAAAGACCTGCCGCTGCTGCGCAAAATTATCCCCGATCTGCGCTTTACCGCGGCCTTTGGCCGTGGGCGCTACGTCTGTCCGCGTAACCTGGCGGGGCTCGCCAGCAGCGAGGCGACGCAGCAGGATCTGCTGGCTTTTCTCGACGATGACCTCACGCCCAATAACAAAGCAGAACAAGAGCTGTGCGCCACGCTAAAGGCCGATCTTGACGGCTATAAATGGGATGGCCTGCGCGATCACACCGATAAAGCCGTCAGCGACGATCTGTGGCGCAGGCTCAGCACCGACAAGGCCAGCTGCCTCAACCGCAACTGTCATTACTACCGCGAATGCCCGTTCTTTGTCGCCCGCCGCGAAATCCAGGAAGCGGAAGTGGTGGTGGCAAACCACGCGCTGGTGATGGCGGCGCTCGAGAGCGAAGCCGTGCTGCCGGAGCCGAAAAACCTGCTGCTGGTGCTGGATGAAGGGCATCACCTGCCGGACGTGGCGCGCGACGCGCTGGAGATGAGCGCCGAGATCACCGCGCCGTGGTTCCGCCTGCAGCTCGACCTGTTCTGCAAGCTGGTGGCGACCTGCATGGAGCAGTTCCGCCCGAAAACCACGCCGCCGCTGGCCGTGCCCGAGCGCCTCAGCGACCACTGCGAAGAGGTATACGCGCTCATTTCGTCCCTGAACAACATTCTGAATCTTTACCTTCCCGCAGCCCAGGAGGCCGAGCATCGCTTTGCGATGGGCGAACTGCCGGAAGAGATCATGGCGATCTGCCAGCAGCTGGCGAAGCATCTTGAAAAGCTGCGCGGACTGGCGGAGATGTTCTTAAACGATCTAAGTGAGAAAACTGGCTCCCACGACGTGGTGCGCCTGCACCGCGTCCTGCTGCAGATGAACCGCGCGCTCGGCATGTTTGAGTCGCAAAGCAAGCTCTGGCGGCTGGCCTCATTGGCGCAGGCGTCCGGCGCGCCGGTCACCAAGTGGGCCACCCGCGACGCGAAAGACGGGCAGGTGCACCTGTTCTTCCACTGCGTGGGCATTCGCGTGGCCGATCAGCTGGAAAAGCTTATCTGGCGCAGCGTGCCGCACGTGGTCGTCACCTCCGCCACGCTGCGCTCCCTGAACAGCTTCTCGCGGCTGCAGGAGATGAGCGGATTGAAGGAGAAAGCGGGCGACCGCTTTGTGGCGCTGGACTCGCCGTTTAACCACTGCGAGCAGGGCAAGCTGGTGATCCCGCGCATGACGTTAGAGCCGCTTATGGACAACGAAGAGCAGCACATCGCCGAAATGGCCGCCTACTTCCGTGAGCAGGTTGAGAGCAAAAAATACCCCGGCATGCTGGTGCTGTTCGCCAGCGGGCGCGCGATGCAGCGCTTTCTGGAGCACGTCACCGACCTGCGCCTGCTGCTGCTGGTGCAGGGCGATCAGCCGCGCTATCGGCTGGTGGAAACCCACCGCAAGCGCATTGATAACGGCGAGCGCAGCGTGCTGGTGGGGCTACAGTCCTTCGCCGAGGGGCTGGACCTGAAGGGCGATTACCTGACGCAGGTGCACATCCACAAAATCGCGTTTCCGCCGATCGACAGCCCGGTGGTGATCACCGAAGGCGAGTGGCTGAAAAGCCTGAACCGCTATCCGTTTGAGGTGCAAAGCCTGCCCGCGGCGTCGTTTAACCTGATTCAGCAGGTAGGCCGCCTGATCCGTAGCCACGGCTGCTGGGGCGAGGTGGTGATCTACGACAAGCGCCTGCTGACGAAAAACTACGGCCCGCGCCTGCTGAACGCGCTGCCGGTATTTCCAATCGAGCAGCCAGAGGTGCCGGAGGTAAAAAAACGCCCGGCAAAACTGGCCGCCGGGCGTCGGAAAAGCATCCGTGCTAAAGGGCGCGGTCCTACTGGTAAGTGAAGGTCACCTGCACGACGCTGCTGAACGTCCCCGCGGTGACGGGCATAGAGGTGGCGTAATAGCGGGCGGCCAAAGGAAACTCTGCCGTATGATCGCTCTGGTTAATTAGCACGTTAAAACTGGCCTGCGGTGCAATCAGAATGTTGTCCTGGCGGTCGGCCAGCTCCAGCGCCAGACCTTTTGCGCTGCCGCTGTTGGCAAATTTGGTCGGGTGCGCGCCGTCGGCCTGGCCGTAGAAAAAGGCGTTCGCCAGCGTCAGGGTCGCCGGACAGTGCGACACCTTCAGGGAAAAGTCCTTCCACTGCCCCGTATCCCCCACGTCTTTAAAATCGCCTGTAGCCGCCTGGCCCAAATCGACGGTAAGGTTTTTGCTTTCGCTGTCCACCGTGCAGGTATTGGCGAAGATATTCCCGGTCATCTGGAGCTCAATCTCGTCCGCGTGGGCGCAGGAGATCAGGCCCAGCAGCAGTAACAACGCTGTTTTTTTCATCGGATATCACTTATAGGCAAGGGTGATGGTGGCAACGCTGTTGGCCGGGCCAGGCGTTACGACGGAGCTGGTTTGCTCGTAGCGCAGCTCAAGCGGAATGCGCAGCGTCTGGTTGGCATAGGCCTCGCTTCCCGTCGGCTGATAGCTGTCAAAGCTCGCCAGCATGCCGTCGAGAATCATCTGTACGCCCACGCCGGTTGCCATGCCGCTCTGCTGGGTCAGCTTCACCACGCCGGGAAATGCGGTTTCATAGCCGTTTGCGCTGCTGACCTTCAGCTCCGGCTGGACGGTGGTATCGCAATCCACGCTGATGTAGACGGTCTGCGCGGGATCGGAGAGCGTGCCGGTGCCGACAAAATCACTGAGCGGGAAATCGCCCAGGTTGACGGTCAGGTTTTTAGGCGATACGGAGCAGGTCACCTCGTGCAGGATCACGTCGCCGGAGTAGGCAATGTTATTGGGATTGCCAATGCCCTCGTGACCATAGACGCCAATACCAAATCTCGTCTGCGACTGCACCAGGGTGCCGGAATCGACGCTGTCGCCGGTTTTCACCAGCTCAAGTGTGACGTCGAAGTTAAAGGATTGCTTCCCGTCCGTTGAGACGTAGCCGATCGGCGTGCCGCGTGAATCACAGGCTACGCCCCCCGCGCCGCTGATGCGCTCGCCCTTGTCGTTCATCAGCGCGACGCCGATGCCTTTTACGCCGGAGTTGTAAACGCCTTTCAGACCGGGAATTTCAGCACCGGTGCCGTAATAGCAGGAGACAATCTCCAGGCCGCTGTCGACCTTCTGATCGCAATTACCGCTGACGTGCACGGTCTGCTCGGAGCCGGGAATGGTTTCGCCCGTTTCCAGCGTAGTGGGGACCGAGAGGGACGAAATGTTGATCATTTTCGGCAGGTCCGGCGTTGAGCAGGTGGCCTTTGCATGAGGCATAAACAGCGCCGCCGTGCCCAGCACGAGTACATAAAAGAACGATTTAATCATCTGCATAAGAGTTAGCCCGAACGATGAGTTAGTGGCACTGCGCGGCGGCAGTAGCGATGCTGGTTTTATCTTTTTCGTCCGTGAGCGCGTACTCGGCAACGCAGCGTTCGCTGGCGTCTTCACCCCACGACACCGTCAGGCGGCCGCGCGGCGGCAGGCCGGACAGGTAGGTTTGCCCGTCGTTGCCCACAATAAATTCGCTGTCCTTATCCTCGGTGGTGACCGTTGCGCCAAACGGCAGCGGCTTGCCGTTTTGCGTGAGCGTCATCAGCGCGCGGCGCCCCACGCGGGTGTTAAAGGTGGCGCGCACAACGGCACCGCGCGTCGGCGTGACGATCTGCGCCGCGTGGGTGATGTCGGCATCGTCCGGCAGCCTTTCGGTATCCAGCGCTATCGAGTTGTGGCGATAGGCGGTGACGAACGGCACGACGGTATAGCCGCGGAAGTCAGTTTCGACGCCCGTCTGGTTGCTGATGTGGGTGCCGTGCGTGCCGGGCGCCTTGACCAGCGCGATGGTTTCGCCCAGCGGCTGGCTCAGGGTGATGCCGTTAGCATGGGCCACCACGCCGCCCTGAATCCCCACGTTAAGGGTCTGCTGGTGCTTGTCCTGACTTACGCCGCCGCTAAATTCGCCGTAGGTGCCCTTGTAATCGGCGTTCGCGCTGGTTGAGTTGCCGCTGCCGGTGGTGCTCAGCCCTTCCTGAAGGTTCCAGTTCAGGTTGTCGTTCTGCAGCGCCGTGCCGTTCAGGCCGAGGTTCTGCGTGGTGCCGTCTTTGGTGTTGTTCAGGTTGTAGGTGGCCCAGGTGTTGTGCATCCAGTGGTCCAGCGGCACGGAGACGCTCAGCGAGAACTGGTTGTCGTTGGTGACGGACTCGCCGTTTTCGTCGCTGTCGTTGGTGTTCTTGTTCATGCTGTAGCTCAGGCTGTAGCTCACGCCGTGCCAGCTATTGTTATAGCTGACGCTCATCGAGGTCATGTCCTGGCTCTGGCTCCAGTAGGTCTCTTTGACCAGGCTCAGCGTCAGTGAGCCCCAGCCTTCGCCCAGCGTCTGGTCGATGGTGGCTTCAGCGCGCGCGCGGCGCTGCTGCGGGGCAGACCAGTCTTCCGAGCGGGTGTATGACTCCATCGTGTCTTCGAGGGTGTAGAACCCTTTGCTGTTGTAGCGGTAGCCCGCCAGCGAGAAGTTGGTGCCGCTTCCGGCAAAATCTTTGCTGTAGCGCACGCGCCAGGACTGACCCTTGCTGGCCTGCTGCTTTTTCAGCAGCGCTTTCGCGCGGGTGACGTCGATGGAAAACGCCCCGAGATCGCCCATGTTTTTACCGGCGCCCAGGGCCTGGGACTGATAATGGCTGCTCTGCTGAACGCCGCCGTAGGCCGTGAAGCCGTACGGCAAGCCATAAATGGCGCTGCCCTGGGCGAACGGCGTTTTCTCTACGTCTTTGTCATAAGAACGGTAGTGGCCCGCGGTGACGCTGTAGCGCAGGTTTTTCTCGCGCTGCAGTACCGGCACGGAGGCGTACGGCACCACGAAATGGCTTTCGCTGCCGTCGGTCTCTTTGACCGTGACCTGTAGATCGCCGCTGCTGCCGGTTGGGTAGAGATCGTTAATCTCAAACGCGCCGGGCGCGACGGTATTTTGATAGATGACGTAGCCGTTCTGGCGCACCATCACCAGCGCGTTGCTGTGCGCCGTACCGCGAATGATCGGCGCGTAGCCTTTTTCGCTGTCCGGCAGCATGTCGTTATCGGAATTAATCTGCGCGCCGGTGTAGGGCACGCTGTCGAAGACGTCGGACGGCGACGAGCTTTGCCCGACCGTCAGGCTGCTTTTCATCGACACGATATCGCGCTGGGCGTAGGTATACACCGACGAGAACTTCTGCTGCTCGGTGTTGCCGGTGGTGCTGCGGTTCCATGTGGAATAGTTTCTGAGGCGCCAGGCGCCCACGTTCAGGCCGGGGCGAAGGTTAACGTACTGGCTGCTATTGTCCTGCTGGCCCGACTGGCGCGCGCGGCTTTGGCTCGCGGTGGCGCTGTAGTTCAGCAGGCCCGCGGTGATCCCCTCGTCGAAATCTTTTGGGTCAATGTAGCCGCGCGGCACCTTGCCCAGCGCAACCTGCGGAATGCTGAGCAGCAGCTGCTGGTTACGCACGTGAAATGCCGCCGAGGCGGACGGAATAACGCTGAGGTCCGCGCATTCACCGTTGGTCATCAGGCGCGGATATTTTTTGATTTTAATTCCCAGGCTTTTTAACTCTTCCAGGCTAAAGCAGGGCTGGAGAGAAGCGTTGCCGTTGCGATCTTTCTGTAAGGTAAAGGTGACGTCGCGAGTATCAATTTTATTATTATTGATAAAAATCGTGACCTGATATTTCCCCGGCGCCTGGCCAGGCCCTTTTTCATAGACGGAGAGATCGGTTTTTGCCTGCTGGGGATTATCAATATCAAGCAGCGCCGGGTTAAAATAATCATCCGCCATAACCTGTGAGGCAAATAACGCCATTACCAGGCCAAAAATAATGACCAGTAATGCGTTTATTTGACAGGTGAACGGCTTTTTATCGCTATACATGATTATTTAAAATACCGGCGTGCCGAATAATTAATGGAGTGGTGCGGTCAGGGTATGGCTGATGCTGCCGTAATCGGTAATGATCGACCAGGCAACGGTATTGCCGCCGGTATTTGCAGGCAGCGCAAAATGGGTTTCCGTTTTCGGTACGGCCCAGTTCGCTTTGGTGACTTTATGTCCGTTCAGCGTGACGCTCTGGAAATTCATATAAAACGGGGTCGGATTATTGACCACCAGATCGTTACCTTCACGGTGCCATTCCAGCTTATCGGCCACCTCTTCCGGTCTGCCTTTCACCGCGGAAGGGCGATACAATAATTTGATGCGGGTATTAATGGCGATTTGCAGGGTATTAACGCCGTCAACGTGCTTAGATGATGGAATGGCCTTGATGTTCAGCCAATACAGAGACTCGCGGTCTTCAGGTAAATTTCCGCCCGTGCGAACGACGCGCAGCACGTTGTCTTCTTTGGCGTCCAGACGAAACAGCGGAGGGGTAATCAGGAACGGTGCTTTAGCCAGGTTTTTACCGCCGGCATCAACCCAGGACTGTACCAGATAATCCGTCGTATCCGGGTTTGAAAGACCAAGAGATGATTCCTTTTTATCTCCCTGGTAAACCAGGCGGGTGCCATTAATAATGACGCCCGCATGGGCAGTGGCTGCTACCAGTAAAAGAGTGCTCAGTAAATAACCGTGACGCATAAATATTTCTCAACATAAAGAAGAGATAGCAGCGTCACGCGGGGCGCTGCTATCTCCAGATTGATAATATCAGTTATAAATAACGGTGAAGGTTGAAACAGAGTTTGCTGGACCGGCAGTAATTGCCGCTCCGGTCTGAATATAACGCGCACCGAATTCCAGATCGTTTACGGTTGTGCCTGACGCTAACGGATATTGCTTAGACGGGGTGTATAAGCTCACCGGCTGGGCTGATGAATCAACCAGCTGGATGGCAACACCTGTCGCCGCGTCCGCGTCCGGCGTTACCGCCAGCGTGGAATTATTGTTCGCGTCCGGTGTACCGCCAAAATTAATGGCGGCAGAGGTCACCGTTTCTGGACAATCTTTTAACTGAATATCGAATTTCGTTAATGTGCTGGTCGATCCCGCGCCGGTAAATACCGTTTTCGATACTTTGCCAAGCTGAACGTTCAGCGGGTTACTTAACCCATTAACGACCTGACATGCGGAATCAATGATTTCGCCGGTAAAGTTAATTTGACCTTCACCGTTTGTGGCCGCAAAAGCGGATGCAGAACATCCGATCGTTGCAGCGATAAATAAACCTAACGCAACCTTGTTCATATTAAATCCTGGTGTATGTCGGGTAAAAACGTTGCCTGGACGTTTTCACCGCTGACGCTTAATGACTTTCCGCTGGTTATTTAATCAAAATTTGCATGAGTTGGATTCTTCTATTGAAATCACAAATAATTGAAATTTTGCTTGTGTTTAATTTTTTCTCTGTATTTCAGCGGTTTGATAAAAAACTAACGGCGAGACCCCCTTCGGGGCTATATTGTTAACAAGATGATGCAGTAAGGAGGATGTCGTGGATTATCGTAAAATTATCAAAGAGGTAGGGCGCGGGAAAAACCACGCGCGAGACCTGGACCGTGAAACCGCGCGCGCGCTGTACGCCCACATGCTGAACGGCGACGTGCCGGATCTGGAAATGGGCGGCATTCTGATCGCGTTGCGTATCAAAGGGGAAGGTGAAGCGGAGATGCGCGGTTTCTATGAAGCCATGCAGGCGCACACGCTGCGCTTAACCCCGCCGGTGGCGAAGCCAATGCCGATCGTGATCCCGACCTATAACGGCGCGCGCAAGCAGGCGAACCTGACGCCGCTGCTGGCGATCCTGCTGCATAAAATCGGCTTTCCGGTGGTGGTGCACGGCGTCAGCGAAGATCCCACCCGCGTGCTGACCGAAACGATTTTTGAACAGCTGGGCATTGAGCCCACCCTGCACGCCGGGCAGGCGCAGGCGAAGCTGGACGGACATCAGCCGGTCTATATTCCGGTGAAGGCGCTGTGTCCGCCGCTGGAAAAACAGCTCGACATGCGCTGGCGGATGGGCGTGCGCAACAGCGCGCACACGCTGGCGAAGCTGGCAACGCCCTTTGATGAAGGCGCGGCGCTGCGTCTTTCCAGCGTCTCGCATCCTGAATACGTTGGCCGCGTGGGGAAATTCTTCGAGGAAATTGGCGGCAGGGCGCTGCTGATGCACGGTACGGAAGGCGAAGCGTATGCCAACCCGCAGCGCTGCCCGCAGCTGACGCTGATCGATGCCGCCGGTGCGCGCGTGGTGCTTGAGCGCGGAGAGGAGAACCCCGCCGTCGCGCTGCCTGAGGCCAAGGATCCGCACACCACCGCGCGGTGGATTGAGCAGTGCCTCGCCGGAAGCGTGCCGGTTCCGCACGCCATTAAGCTCCAGATGGCCTGCTGCCTGCTGGCGACGGGGGAAGTTGAAACCGTGGAAGCCGGGCTTCAGCGCGTGGCGCAGTCGTTTTGATAAAAAAAAAGCCCGTCCAGTGGCGGACGGGCAAAAAGGGTAACAAACAGGGTCAATGAGGGTTGGAGCATCTCACCAGAGGGCCAGTGAGGGTGGAGCATAAATCTTTCGGTTATTTATAGATAACCGCGGTGCCGCTCAGCTTGTTGCTGTTGGTTGCGGAGGTGATGGTATAACCGCTTGCACCGGCAGCTGCGGCTTTCTCAGCGAGTTTCGCTTCCAGGCCGTCCAGCGTCGTCGCGCCATCTGCGCTCACCACGCCGATTTTGTTCATGTTCTGTGCCTGGGTAGAAGAGACAGGCTCTACGGCGAATGCGCCAAATGACAGGGCAGACAGAGCAACGGCAGCAACAGCATATTTGATGGTTTTCATGATTAATCTCTCGCAGGTTTCTGTTAGGGGACGGTGTTCCGTCGATGTGATGAGTATCACGTTTTTTTTCGCCGGAGAAAATCGAAGAGAATTGACGTGGTCAGTCAAAAAAATTGAATGACAAATAACTTATTGAATATTAATAAATTCAAATCGCGGCTTTACACTTCTTGTCGACGCGCTTTACAGAGCGCGGGAGAAGGGCACGTTTTGCTACACGCTTCGCTAAAAAGCGTGAGCGTAAAGGCGCGTAGCGAAACGGTGAGAAAAGGTAAAGTGAAGTCAACGCAGCTGGCTGTCTTTCGATCCTCTGCGATTATATCCCGAATGTGAAGCATTTTTTGAATCTTTATCCTGCTGGCAGGCGATGCATAACCGCACGCCGGGAATGGCCTTACGGCGCGCTTCGGGAATGTCTTCCCCGCACTCCTCGCATTCATGCAGGCTTTCGCCGCGCGGAATTTCGCCGCGAGCGCGCGCGACGGCATCTTCAATCGTACTGTTGATCTGTTCGTTGACGGCGTCGTCATTTGCCCAACCGGAAGCCATGGCGTCCTCCTGATAAGGAAAGGGAAGTCGTTAACCTATATGGGGTTAAATAATAGACAATCAAGGCGCGGGGCGCAGAAACTGCACCCGCCAGTCGGATGCAGTGCGATTTAAGAAGAGGCTTACTTGTAGATGGTGGCGGTGCCGTACATATGGTTATCCCCGCCTGCGGCGTTCACCACAAATCCTTTCGCGCCCTGTTCGCGCGCTTTTTCAGCCAGCTTATCCTGAAGATCGTCAAGGTTGCTGGCGCGGCTCACGGAAACGGTGCCCGCGGGGCGAAGCTGGCCGGTATCGGTGCTGGTGGTCAGGGACTCAACCGACAGCGCGGAGAACGATGCGGTAGCGAGCGCCCCGGCGAGAACAACAAGGGTCAGATACGTTTTCATAATCACATCCTCAAGGGAAACAACGGGTGATTCACCTTAAGTTTAGAAGTCCGGTGAGTGTGATTTAGCGCAAATATTTGATGATGATCTGCTTATTTTTTGAACGACAAAAGCTGACAATCTATTCACAGATCATAGACATACAGGTTTCTGTTTTTAGTCGACATTTTGACCCGCGCAGAGAAATATTTACCGTTGGGTCAGCACAGGGTATCTTACGCCGCTGTTTAAAGGAGAACGCCATGACTGCCCACAAGCCGGGATTACACCCGCGTAACCGCCACCGTAACCGCTATGACATGCAGGCGCTGTGCCTGAGCTGCCCGCCGCTGCAGGATTTTATTGTCCAAACGCCTGCCGGCGAGCCGACGGTCAATTTCGCCGATCCGCAGGCGGTTAAAATGCTCAATAAAGCGCTGCTGGCGCACTTTTACGGCGTGGCGCAGTGGGATATTCCGGACGGCTTTCTCTGTCCGCCCGTGCCGGGGCGCGCCGATTACGTTCACCATCTGGCGGATTTGCTGGCGGAAGGAAACGACGGCGCGGTGGCGCAGCAGGCCACCATTCTGGATATCGGCACTGGCGCCAACCTCATTTATCCGCTGATCGGCGCGCACGAGTACCAGTGGCGCTTTACCGGTAGCGAGATCGGCACCGACGCCTTTGCCAGCGCGCAGGCGATAATCAACGCCAACCCGGGGCTGAGCCGCGCCATTCGCCTTCGTCGCCAGAAGGATGAGGCCGCGATTTTCAACGGCATCATTCATAAAAACGAGCAGTACGACGCGACCATGTGCAACCCGCCGTTCCACGACTCGGCGGATTCCGCGCGCGCGGGCAGCGAGCGCAAGCGCCGCAACCTCGGCCAGGCGGAGGACGCCGCGCTGAACTTTGGCGGCCAGCAGCAGGAGCTGTGGTGTGAGGGCGGGGAAGTGGCGTTTATCCTGCGGATGATTGCCGAAAGCAAATCGTTTGGCCGTCAGGTGAAATGGTTCACCACCCTGGTGTCGCGCGGGGATAACCTGCCGCCGCTCTATCGCGCGCTCACCGAAGCGGGCGCGGTGAAGGTGGTGAAGAAGGAGATGGCGCAGGGCCAGAAGCAGAGCCGCTTTATCGCCTGGACGTTTATGGACAATAACAAGCGTCGCAAATAGCATCGCGACGCAGGCCGGGTCAGGCGAAGCCGCCACCCGGCTACAGCGTCGGCTCCTGCGGTGCGGGCGGCGCCGTTGGGGCCGGTGACGGCAGCACCTGATAGGTCTGCACCGGCATCCGCACGTCCGCCAGATCGAAGTGCTTTTTCACCATGCTGTCGAGGGCAAAGCGCACCGTCCACTGCTTTAGCGGCTGGGTGGTGAACGAGACGCGCAGGGTAAACGCCGTGTTCGTCAGCCCGACGATGCCCGCAAACGACGGCTCGCCGATCACCAGCCCGCGAATATCCTCCATCTCCATCAGCTCGCCGACGGCGTCCCGCAGCGCCTGCTTGGCTTTCTCCGCATCCTCATGGCGATCCACGTCGTAGTTCGCGACGACGGAACCAATCCCGCGCACAAAGTTGGCAAACGTAGTGATCGATGACCACGGGATAATGTGGTACGCCCCGGTGTCCTGACGCACGCCGACGGAGCGAATCGACATCCGCTCTACCGTGCCGGTGAGCGGCCCAATCGTCACCAGGTCGCCGGTGTTCATCCCGTTTTCAAACTGGATAAAGATGCCGGTGATGATGTCCTTCACCAGCGTCTGGGAGCCGAAGGAGATCGCCAGCCCCAGCGCCCCGGCGCCCGCCAGCAGCGGCGCGATGTTAACGCCGATTTCCGAGAGCACAATCATGATGGTAATGGTGCTGATGATCACCGCCAGCGCGTTGCGGAACAGCGTCAGCAGCGTGCGCGCACGGGCGCTGGGCAGCGGCCTGCCGTGAATATCCGACACCAGGCGGTTCTCAATCAGGCTTGCCAGCAGCGTCCAGCCCACCGCCGAGAAGAACAGAATCAGCGCGATGCGGATCAGGATATCGACGGTCTTTTCGCCCGCGCCGTAGTGCAGCCAGTTCCAGAAGTCGAACAATCCCCAGGCGTTAAGCAGCAGCATGATTGCCACGCAGACGGTGAGAATGCGCGCCACCTTCAGCGAAGCCGACATCCAGCCGTTAACCCGCTTTTGTAGCTCAGGATAGCTGTGCTGCACCTGCGGGGAGAGGGTGATGGTTTTTGAAATCCAGCGCGACAGCAGGCCCGACACGAACGCCGCGATGCCGATGATGGCCAGGCTCTTAAAGGTCGCGCCCATCATAAACTTCAGGCTGTTGCCCGGATCGAACAGCGAGAAGAAGCACAGCACGATAAAGTAAGCGCTCGCCAGCCAGTGCCACACCAGCGCGAAGGCGCGAATAAACAGGCTGAAGAAGGAGAGAGAGCGGTCGGCCAGGTGCAGCAGGCTTTGGGTAATCGCCTTTTTGTTGTGAAAAATGAGGTACAGCGCCCAGACGGTAATGCACAGCATGATCAGCACGTTTGCCAGCGCGCCGAACTGCACGTTGACCTGATTGGAGATAATCGGCACGCCGACCAGCAGGCCGTAGCCAATCAGCCCGCTGAGCACGCTCAGGCGCAGGGCCCAGTATCTGGCGCTGTCGTTGCCGACGTTGAAGGGGCGCAGCTCCGGCACGCGCGGGCAAAAAATCAGGCGCAGGAGCGCCTTGAAGAACTCAATCAGGGCGAAGGCGTTTAGGAACAGCGCCTGCTGAAAGGCGATGGTTTTGTTGCCCGCGTTGAGGTTGTCGGCCAGCTGCTGGCCGACAAAAAGCGTCAGCACCAGCAGGAGTAAATCAATAATAAACGCGCTCGCAATCATCAGCGGCAGGTGCAGCCAGCTGTTTTTCTGCTGGTTTTTCTTTCGTCCCCAGCGGCCCATTTTGCGATAAAGCGGCCAGGCGCAGAGGCGAACCAGCCAGTAAAAGGCAAAGATCCCCGCCGCCAGCAGCAGGAAATGGCGTGCGGCGTTGGAGAACGTCTCGGGGTTGAACGGCTTGTGGGGCGAGCCAATCAGGTTGCGGTAAAGCTGCGCAAAGCGTGACGCGAGCGCGTCGCCGTAGCGGCGGCTAACGTCGGTCACGTTCTCCAGCACCGTCTTTTGCTCGGTCACTTCCGGCGGCGTAATGGTCGGGACCGTTTCCTGCGGCGGGGTGGCGGCGGCGTGACGCAGCTGATCCACCAGCTCCTTGCGCGAGCCTTCGTTTTCAAGCACGTCCGCCAGCGCGCCGTAGGCCGCTTTTTTCTGCTCCGCGCTGGGTTCCGGGGGCGGGCTGGTTTGTTCCGTGGCGGTGCTTGCGCCGGTAACGCCGGGGATCGTCACCGCGAACGATGGCGCACTGAACAGGCTAATCAGAAGCAACAGGAACCACGGCACGGCATCCTCCGGAAAATGTCCAACAAAATGATAAGTATAGAGGGCAGGACGGGGAGGGGGATTTTTGGGAACAATCTGGCGAAAAAAAGCCGGGCGTGCCCGGCTTGATGCGTGTGCGACTGCCGTCAGGAGACGTGCTGCAAAAACTCCTGCAGGCGCTGGCTCGGCGGGTTGGCGATAAGCGCCTGCGGATTACCGTCTTCGGCAATGCGCCCTTTGTCGATGAAGATCAGGCGCGACGCCACTTTTTCAGCAAAGCCGATTTCGTGGGTCACGATCACCATCGTCATGCCTTCTTCCGCCAGGTCCTGCATCACCTTCAGCACCTCGTGGCGCAGTTCCGGGTCAAGCGCGGAGGTTGGCTCATCGAAGAGCATCATCTTCGGCTTAACCGCCAGCGCGCGGGCGATGGCCACGCGCTGCTGCTGGCCGCCGGACAGCTCGGACGGATAGTGGTGCGAGCGCTCGGCAAGCCCGACCTTCGCCAGCAGATCCTTCGCCAGCGCTTCGGCGGCCGCTTTATTGGCACCGCGCACGCGCAGGGGGCCGAACATCACGTTTTCCAGCGCAGTCAGGTGCGGGAACAGGTAGAACTGCTGGAACACCATGCCCGCTTCCTGGCGAATCAGGCGCTCGTCAACCTTCGGATCGTTAACCTTCAGCCCGTCGACGATCAGATCGCCGCTGGTGATCTCTTCCAGCTTGTTGATGCAGCGCAGCAGCGTGGATTTACCGGAGCCGGACGGCCCGATAATCACCACTACTTCGCCCTGCGTAATGTTCAAATCGATATTGTGCAGCACCTGGGTTGGGCCAAAGTGCTTGGAAACGTTTTTAAATTCAATCACAGGATTTTCATCCTTCTTTCAAGACGACGCAGAACAAAGCTCAGCACCAGCGTAATAATCAGATAAACCACGGCGACGGCGCTCCAGATCTCCAGCGCGCGGAAGTTGCCCGCAATGATCTCCTGGCCCTGACGGGTCAGTTCGGCCACGCCGATCACGATAAACAGCGAGGTGTCCTTAATGCTGATGATCCACTGGTTACCCAGCGGCGGCAGCATGCGGCGCAGGGCCAGCGGCAGGATCACGTGGCGAATGGTTTCGCGGCGAGAAAGGCCTAACGCCAGGCCCGCTTCGCTAAAGCCTTTGTGAATCGACAGCACCGCGCCGCGGGTGATTTCCGCGATGTAGGCACCGGAGTTGATCATAATGGTCACAACCGCGGCGCTGAACGGGTCAATGCGCAGGTCGTTGAAGGCCATTGGCAGGGCGAAGTAGATGAACATGACCTGAACGACAATCGGGGTGCCGCGGATCACTTCGATGAAAACCAGCGCAATGTGGTTAGCAATCCAGCCGCCATAGGTGCGGGCGAAACCGGCGACTAAGCCGATAATCAATCCGCCAACCAGACCGAGGACCGAAATCCACAGGGTCATTTTAGCGCCTTCAAGCAAGAGAGGAATGGCAGGCCAGATGGCGCTCCAGTCAAACTGCATGATGTATTCCTGTATACCGTGGTGAAAAACAAAAAATGTAGGCCCGGCGAGCGCGAGCGCCACCGGGCATTACAAACCTGCGTTCAGGCAGAATTATTTTGGTTCAGTACCGAACCATTTTTTATAGATTTCGTTGTAGGTGCCGTTCTCTTTCAGGGTTTTCAGCGCGCCGTTAACTTTGTTACGCAGGTCGTCGCTGCCTTTCGGGAACGCAATGCCGTACTGCTGTGCTTCAAGAGACTCGCCTACGGCTTTGAACTTGCCGTTGCCCGCGGTTTTGATGAAGTACAGGATGTTCGGCGTATCGTGCAGCACCGCATCGGCGCGGTTGGTGCCGAGCTCCATATAGGCGTTGTCGATGTTCGGGAACTGACGCAGGTCCTTGGTCTTGATGTTCGCTTTCGCGTAATCAACGGAACCGGTACCGCTCTTCACCGCCACCACTTTGCCGTCGAGATCTTTCACGCTTTTCACGTCGTTATTGTCGGCTTTTACCATCACCAGCAGGCCGCTTTTGTAGTAGCCGTCGGAGAAGTCGATCGCTTTTTTGCGCTCGTCGGTAATGGTGATGCCCGCCAGCGCGACGTCGACGTTTTTAGTCTGCAGCGCCGGGATAATGCCGCTGAAATCCATTGGCTTCAGGGTGTAATCCAGCTTCAGCTCTTTGGCGACGGCGGCCCACAGGTCCACGTCGAAACCAACGTATTTGTCGCCTTGTTTAAATTCGAATGGAACGAACGCCGTATCGGTTGCCACGACGAGTTTGTCGGCAGCGTGGGAAGACACTGCAAAAGCCAGGGTAAGTGCAGCCAGTGAAACTTTTAATACAGACTTCATAGCATTTCCTTTTATATCCACGGGGCGATCCCCTGCGAGAACATCAGGCACAATGAAAAAATCATGCCAACTTTACAAGTGATTGTTTTGTAAAGGGGAGGGTGTTATGCGTTGCACAATAAATGGATCAAACGCACCGGGCTGCACCAAACTGAAGCACCGTTTTGGTGCATAGCGTTTGGCCCAACTGACGAGCCCCTATTTAGCGTAAATTCTGGTGAGAAAACAATCTTCCGTTAACGATTGTGTGAGGTGATTATTACAATTGGTTTACTTAATCAGGCGGTAAGGGGGAACGTATGCACCATAAATGTGCAAAACCCCCGCCGGGCGGCGAGGGTTGGTCACTAATCCAAAAGGATTATTCGATGTTGGATTCAATGAACCACAGGAACTGATCCAGATCGCGAGACGCTGCGGTGAAGATATCCGCGGTGTCTTCGTCTTTCGCTTCGCCGATGGCTTTACGCACGTCGTTTGCCACAACGGCATAGCGATCCGCCAGCTCTTTCAGGTGGTCCTGAACGGTATGAATATCCAGCGGGTAGCTTTTCAGCGCCGTTTTGCTGTTGATCACCTGCGTGGTACCCAGCGCAACGCCGCCAAGCTGTACGGCGCGTTCTGCCATGGTATCAAGGTGGGTAACCAGTGCCGTGCGGAAGCCATCCAGCATTTCATGAACGGCAATAAAGTTTGCACCGCGCATATTCCAGTGGGCCTGTTTGGTGATCAGCGACAGATCGATGAACTGGATCACCTGGCGATTCAGCAGCTCAATGGTTGCTTTCTTATCGCTATCCGATACATCGTTACGGGTATAAAGCAGATTAGACGCTTTTGTTTTCACCAGTTTAGCGGTACTCATAATCTCATATCCTCTTGATGTTTTGTGTCCCAGGTAATTACGGGATTAAGTATAGCAGCTGATTTTTATCCTGCGGCTTGGCTCTGCCTATCGGTTTAATAGCGAGAATGCGGTTGAATCTGTAAGGCATTGAAAATAGTCAGGTTAGTTAAATTTGATGCAGATCAATCTTAATTCCTATTCAGACATACTCTACGGTGGAAATAGGACGGAAATATGACAATCAGGCAGGGGAATTATGTCGTGGGAAGGGGAGTGGCCATATTCCGCATGGCGCTATAACCATGCGGAAAAAAGGCTGCATTAATTGATATCGACTTTCTGGATTTTTGGCTCCGGGCGCACGGTGAGCGTCGATCCCATTGAGGCGGCAATAATTGAGCACAGTGCCAGCGTTTGGGTCAGCGTGAGGGTTTCGCCGAGGAAGACCATGCCGGAGATGGCGGCAAGCGCGGGCTCCATGCTCATTAGCGTGCCGAAAATGCGCGTAGGCAGGCGCGTCAGGGCAATCATCTCCAGCGAGTAGGGAAGCGCCGTTGACAGCACGGCGACCGCCAGGCCAACGGGCAGGATGGACCACTGCCAGATGGATTCCGTAGCCTGTGCCATACCGATTGGCACAAAGACGATCGCCGCAATTAAGGACCCCAGCGCCACCGTCGCCGGACCGTGCTCTTCACCCGCACGCTGCCCGGTGAGAATGTAGACTGCCCAGCAGGCGCCGGCGCCCAGGGCCAGCGCGGCGCCGGTGAGATCGATATGCGAAACGTTCTGACCCAGCGGCAGCAGGAACCACAGGCCCAGCACCGCCAGCACCACCCAGATAAAGTCTACCGGACGGCGGGAGGAGAAAAGCGCCACCGCCAGCGGGCCGGTAAATTCCAGCGCAACGGCAATCCCGAGCGGGATGGTCTGGATCGAGAGATAGAACATGTAGTTCATTGCGCCCAGGGACAGCCCGTAAAAAAGCAGGGGTAAACGCTGTTCCTTTTTAAAGCGCAGGCGCCAGGGCTTAAAGATGACGACCAGGATAAGGGTTCCCAGGGCGATACGCAGCGCCGTTACGCCCGGCGCACCGATCAGCGGAAAGAGGGATTTGGCGAGCGATGCGCCACTCTGGATGGAGATCATTGCGATCAATATTACGGCAACCGGTAGCAAGACCGATGACGTGCGGGAGAGCCCGGGCATCCTTTCTCCTGTCAATTTATGTCAAATGAGGTAAAAGTCGCAGTGTAATGGAAATATGCTGCTGCGGTTGAGGGATTGTTGAAAAAAAACCTGCTTAACTCTATAAAATGGTGAAGGATTGCTGGATTTTTCGCCAAACAGATTAGGAATAATCTGGATGAATGTTTCAGCACAGACGCGCAGTATTGGCGTTTTGTTGTGAAAATTTCATTTTAATTTAACAGGATAGCTATGAATGGAAACGTTCTGTTACAGGAAAGCATCCGTTAGACATCACGAATCTGAAAGAGTTTCACAATATTTTTTGATATATTTAAAACTTACGGACTTACTAGTATCACATTTGAGGTGGTTATGAAAAAAATTGCATGTCTTTCAGCACTGGCCGCTGTTCTGGCTGTTTCCGCAGGTACCGCTGTAGCTGCTACTTCTACTGTAACCGGTGGTTACGCTCAGAGCGATATGCAGGGCGTGATGAACAAAGCTAGCGGTTTCAACCTGAAGTACCGCTACGAGCAGGATAACAACCCACTGGGCGTTATCGGTTCTTTCACCTACACCGAAAAAGATCGTTCTGAAGATGGCGCTTATAACAAAGGTCAGTACTACGGTATCACCGCTGGTCCTGCTTACCGCCTGAACGACTGGGCAAGCATCTACGGTGTTGTAGGTGTTGGCTACGGTAAATTCCAGCAGACCGAAAACGAATCTGCTAACCGTACTGCTAGCAACAGCGACTACGGCTTCTCCTACGGTGCGGGCCTGCAGTTCAACCCGTATGAAAACGTTGCTCTGGACTTCTCCTATGAGCAGAGCCGTATCCGCAACGTTGACGTTGGCACCTGGATCGCGGGCGTAGGTTACCGCTTCTAATCACTTCGGTGAGCCAGTATAAAAAATCCGCCCATTGAGGCGGATTTTTTTTATCTTAGTTTTCGCCCCGCAGGGGAGAGGGCATCAGGCCGCTTACTTACTCTTAATATCGAAGATATCCGTCCCTAAGTGGTTGTAGTCAACTTTCTGTAACTTAAAGTTGGTAACGTACACTGGGGGAGCCTTCTTGTTAGAGATAAACGGATACGCATTTTTTATCTCTTTCGCTGAAATCCCCGTCCACTGCGAGAAGAAGGTCAGAAAATCGTTCGCCGAACGGCGCGCTTTAATGATGCGATGCGTTTTGTCGTCGCTGGACAGCACCATGAACGGCACCTGGAAGTTCTGCTGGAATCTGTCGTCGTGCGCCAGATACTGCACCGCTTTGCCGCGCTCCTTGAAGGCCAGCCCGTGGTCGGAGAAATAGACCATCGAGAAGGTGTCGCCCGTGTTGCGCAGCTGCGCGTAGAGTTTCGCGAGCAGGTCGTCGGTTTGCGTCATGGTGTACAGGTAGCAGGACGTCTCCTTTGACTGCACAAATTCGGCGTATTTCCCCTGGGTGCGGTCGCACGCCTGCGGGTGTGAGCCCATCAGATGCAGGACGATCAGCTGTGGCTGGGTGCGCTGGGTGGCAAACACCTGCGCCGTCATCTTCAGCAGGGCTTCATCCTGCGTGTTTTTATCCGCTTCGAAATCGCCGCTTTTCAAAAACTGAACTTCGTCCGCCCGCTTCGCAATGCTGGCAATCGCCGTATCGTATTCGCCGATCTGCCCCTGGTTGGAAAACCACCAGGTCTGGAATCCCGCGCGGTTGGCCAGGGTAACAAAGTTATCTTGGTACTGCGGCTTTTCGTCCACCACGCGGTTGAGCGTCAGGCCCAGCGACTTCTGCGTCGAGCCGCTGGCCGCCACGTAGTCGGTAAACAGCGTGCCGTTTACCGAGCTGGCAAACGGCGTGTTATCCCAGTGGCCGCCGAACGCCCCCAGCGCGTCGCGACGCGCGCTTTCACCGATTACCACCACGTAGGTGTGGTACTTCGGCTTCACCGCCAGCACGTTCCAGGTGTCTTTCATTGTGGAAAGCTCGGCCATCCGCGCCTGCTCGTCGAGCACTTCCTCGTTATTGACCACCACGTCTTTCACAAAGCGAAACACCGGATAGCCCGTGTCCTTGAGCTTGAACACGCCGCCACAGGCCAGGTTTTGCACCGGCGCAACGAAGAAGGTTGCCACGCTAACCGCCAGGCACAGGCTTTCCAGTTTGCCCCACGCCTTTTTCTCCTCCGGCCTGCGGCGAACCGCAATCACGCCGAGGGCGAAAATGAACAGGCCGACAACGTAGCTGTACCACGGGAAGATCGTCAGGATCTCCGTGGACTCTTCCATATTGGTGGAGTGCAGCGCCAGCAGGGTATTAAAGTTCGGCGAGCCGTAGGCCTGGCCAAACGGGAAATAGAGCGCCGCAATCAGCGAGCAGATCCCCAGCAGAATTTTCTGCGCGCGCGGCGCGGTTCGCCACAGCAGATGGAGGATGCAGGTAAACGCGACGGCATAGAGCAGGCTGAACGGGTAGCCAAGGGCAAAGTTAATCAGCAGCGATTGCAGAAAGTAAAATCCCGTCCACGGGCTTAAGGCCCGGCTGCGGGTAACAAGCGTATCTTTAAGGGTTAAATTCATAGGTCACTATCATGAAAACGCCATGTGCTCACCCTGGCGCCAAGGGTCAAAGCCTGCCTGACAGTGCGTGGAAAGGGAATTGGGGTCCGCTTCAGCGAGCCGCAAATTGTGCAGGGCTGCAAGAAGATAGTGCGAGCGCGAAATAAGGTCAACAGTTGTTAAACGGATGTTTTGCGAGGGGGGCTGCAAATCCGTAAAAAAGATCGGGTATTAGGTGGCCAGGGGCCAGAATACGGGGGGATTGTGACAAAAAAGTGAAGCGGCGTACCGCGACGCCGCTTAGTGGGAAGGTTTATCGTCCTGGTGCGGTTTGTTGCTAAACATATCGCACAGCATGTTCAACAGCAGCAACCGTACCTTAAAGGGAGAGTGGGTAAACACGTTCATACACCTCTTAAATTCATTCATATGGCCTCCTGATTTCCGATCCCTTCGATCCGTGAAGGGTGACTGCATTACATACAGATATAGCACAGGCTATATTGTATAGCTATGGCTAATTCGTTAATTTTTTGTGCTTGTGGAGCTATGGTTTACAATGTGCGCTCCGTTACAGGGCGCTGGAAGCGTCACCCCCATTGAGGAAGCACAATGAACCGTCGCGCAGGTAAGCCAACAACAAAAAAAACGACGCAACTGGTGAACGTTGAAGAGCATGTAGAAGGGTTCCGCCAGGTTCGCGAGGCGCACCGCCGCGAGCTGATTGATGACTACGTAGAGCTGATTTCCGATTTGATTCGCGAAGTGGGCGAGGCGCGTCAGGTCGATATGGCCGCCCGACTGGGCGTATCCCAGCCAACGGTTGCCAAGATGTTAAAAAGACTGGCATCCGTGGGCCTGATCGAAATGATCCCCTGGCGCGGCGTATTCCTGACGCCGGAAGGGGAAAAGCTGGCGCAGGAGAGCCGCGAGCGCCACCAGATCGTCGAAAACTTTCTGCTGGTGCTGGGCGTCAGCCCGGAGATTGCCCGCCGCGATGCGGAAGGGATGGAGCATCACGTCAGCGAAGAGACGCTGGTGAGGTTCCATGAGTTTACGCTCAAGTACGGTTCTTCCGCTGAATGAACATCCCCGGGCTGCGGGCGCTGGCGCGCGATCGTTTCTTCCATCTTTTATTACTCATTGGCGCAGGGCTTAGCCTGTTCGTCCCCTTTGCGCCGCGCGCCTGGCCCGCGGCCATTGACTGGCGCACCATCATCACCCTGAGCGGGCTGATGATGCTGACCAAGGGCGTGGAGCTGAGCGGCTATTTTGACGTGCTGGGGCGCAAAATGGTTCGCCGCTTTGCCACCGAGCGCAGGCTGGCGCTGTTTATGGTCTTTTCCGCGGCGCTGCTCTCCACGTTTCTGACGAACGACGTGGCGCTGTTCATCGTGGTGCCGCTGACGCTCACGCTGCGCAAGCTGTGTGAAATTCCGGTTACCCGGCTGATTATCTTTGAAGCCCTGGCGGTCAACGCCGGATCGCTGCTTACGCCCATCGGCAATCCGCAAAACATCCTCCTGTGGGGCCGCTCCGGGCTGTCGTTTGCGGCCTTTACCTGGCAGATGGCGCCGCTGGCGCTGGTGATGATGGCGTCGCTGCTGGCGGTGTGCTGGTTCGCGTTTCCGGATAAAAAGCTTCAGTACCACAGTGGAGCGGCAGGCCCGCAGTGGCAGCCGCTGCTGGTCTGGAGCTGCCTCGGCCTTTATATCGTTTTCCTGATCGCGCTGGAAATGAAGCTTGAGCTGGTGGGCGCGCTGCTGGTCGCCGCCGGGTTTTTAGCCCTGGCGCGGCGCGTGCTGGTGAGCGTGGACTGGACGCTGCTGCTGGTATTTATGGCGATGTTCATCGACGTGCATCTGCTGATCCAGCTTCCCGTTCTGCAGCACGTGCTGCACAGCGTCACCGGGCTGTCCCAGCCGGGGCTGTGGCTCACGGCCATCGGCCTGTCCCAGTTCATCAGCAACGTGCCGTCGACCATTTTGCTGCTCAACTATGTTCCCCCCACCGCGCTGCTGGCCTGGGCGGTCAACATCGGCGGCTTTGGCCTGCTCCCCGGCTCGCTGGCAAACCTGATTGCCCTGCGCATGGCGAACGATCGCCGCATCTGGTGGCGCTTCCACCTGTGGTCGATTCCGATGCTCGTCTGGGCGGCGGCGATCGGATTCGGACTATTCCTTCTCATATAGTGCGTTATTTGTCAGTTTTTCCTGGCAAATGTATAGCAGCGTCCTAGCTTTAGTGAACGGCATAGTGTGATGCCGCTCACTGACAGGACCGTTGCTGACCATGGCTGAAGAACAGAATCCGCCTGCTGATGAGCAGGAAAAAAACAATAATGAGCGCAAGCGCCCCGGCAAAAAACCGTTAATTATCCTCGGCATCGTGGTTGTGGTGATGGTTATCGTGGCGCTGGTCTGGTGGTTTTTAACCCGTAACGAAGAGACCACCGACGATGCCTTTACCGACGGCGACGTGGTGACCATTGCCCCCAAAACGGCGGGCTACGTCACCGAGCTGCGCGTAAGGGACAACCAGCGCGTGAAAAAGGGCGACGTGCTGGTGACGATCGACCCGCGCGACACCACCGCGCAGCGCGACCAGGCGCAGGCCCAGCTTGGGCTGGCGATTGCCCAGCTCCACCAGGCGCAGGCCCAGCTGGCGCTTTCGAAGGTGCAATATCCCGCCCAGCGCGACGAAGCCAAAGCCCAGGTGCTGAAGGCGCAGGCCGACATGGCCAACGCCCAGGCGGAGTATCGCCGCCAGCGCGGCGTTGATCCGCGCGCGACCACGCAGCAAAGCATCGATTCTGCCAACGCCCAGCTGCGCAGCGCCCAGGCAGGCCTTGCCAGCGCGCAGGCGCAGCTGGAAGTGGCGGAGCAGGTTCAGCTGCAAATTCGCCAGCAGGAAACCAACGTTGAGGCCCGCGAACAGCAGGTGGAGCAGGCGAAAGCCCAGCTGGAAACGGCCAATCTTAACCTCTCGTACACCGAGGTCCGCGCCCCGTTCGATGGCTATGTGACCAAACGCAACGTTCAGCCGGGCACGCTGGTGCAGGCGGGAACGGCGCTGTTTTCACTGGTCTCCCCGAACGTCTGGGTAGTGGCCAACTTCAAGGAATCGCAGCTCGAGCGCATGAAGCCGGGCGATAAGGTCAGCGTGTCGGTCGACGCGTGGCCGGACATGGCGCTTGAGGGCCATATCGACAGCATCCAGCAGGGCAGCGGTTCGCGCTTCTCCGCGTTCCCGTCGGAAAACGCCACCGGTAACTTCGTCAAAATCGTTCAGCGCGTGCCGGTGAAAATCGTCATTGATAAAGGGCTGGATCCGAACAGACCGCTGCCGCTGGGGCTGTCGGTTGAGCCGAAGGTGACGGTGGAATGACGGACCATAGCCACGATAACTGGAAGCCCGCCAGCAACCCGTGGGCGGTGGCGATTGTGGTCACGCTGGCGGTGTTTATGGAAATTCTCGACACCACCATCGTTAACGTGGCGCTGCCGCACGTGGCGGGCTCGCTTTCGGCCAGCTACGACGAATCCACCTGGGTGTTGACCAGCTACCTTGTCGCAAACGGCATCGTGCTGCCGATCTCTGCCTTCCTGAGCCGGCTGTTTGGCCGCAAGCAGTTCTTCCTGATCTGCATCGTGATGTTCACTATCTGCTCGTTCCTGTGCGGCATCGCCACCGAGCTGTGGCAAATCATCCTCTTCCGCATCATGCAGGGCTTTTTCGGCGGCGGGCTACAGCCTACCCAGCAGTCGGTGCTGCTCGACTACTTCAAGCCGGAGGACCGGGGCAAGGCCTTTGGCCTCTCGTCGATTGCCATTATCGTGGCGCCGGTGCTCGGGCCAACGCTGGGCGGCTGGATCACCGATAACTACTCCTGGCGCTGGGTGTTCTTCATCAATATTCCGGTGGGGATTGTGACGGTGCTGGCGATCTACCACCTGCTGGAAGATCCGCCGTGGGAGAGCAAGTCGAAAGAGAAGCTCTCCGTCGACTGGACCGGGATCGGTCTGATCGCCCTCGGGCTGGGCTGCCTGCAGGTGATGCTCGACCGTGGGGAGGATGAGGACTGGTTTAACTCTAACTTCACCCGTACCTTCGCGGTGTTAACGCTGATCGGCATTATCGGCGCGATCTACTGGCTTCTTTACGCCAAAAAGCCGGTGGTGGATCTGCACTGTATGAAGGATAAAAACTTTGCGGTCTCGAGCCTGCTGATGGCCGGGATGGCGATGATCCTGTACGGCAGCTCGGTGGTGATCCCGCAGCTGGCGCAGCAGGATTTGGGCTACACGGCCACGTGGTCCGGGCTGGTGCTGTCGCCCGGCGCGGTGCTGATCGTGCTGACCATCCCGCTGGTGCTGAAGCTGATGCCCATCGTGCAGACGCGCTGGATCATCGCTTTCGGCTTTACCTGCCTGGCGGCGTCGTTCTTCTGGTCGCGCACGCTGACGCCGGATATCGACTTCGAAACGCTGGTCCTGTTCCGCAGCGCCCAGTCGATCGGGCTCGGGTTCCTGTTTGTGCCGCTCACCACCATTGCCTTTATCTCGATTCCGAGGCGGCTCAACGCCGACGCCGCGGCGCTGTTTACCATGTTTCGCAACGTGGCGGGTTCGATTGGCATTTCGCTCTCCACGGCGGCGATCACCGAGCGCTCTCAGGCGCACAGCGCGCATCTGGCGTATCACGCCTCGCCGTTTAACGAGCAGTTCCAGCTGGCGATCCGCGAAAGCGCCCAGGCCATTCAGAACTTCACCACTCAGGTCGGCGACCCTACGGGTATCGCCACCGGGCGCATGTACCAGACCATGATCGAGCAGTCGCGCTTTCTGGCCTACATCGACGTCTTCACCATCCTGAGCGCCGTGGCCTTTTTACTGATTCCGTTTTGTTTGTTGCTCTCGCCGGTTAAGAGCGAGGGGAGTGCAGGAGCACACTGATGATACACAGACGTTTACACCCTCTGATGATAATGATGCTGCTGGTGGGCTGCGCGGTCGGGCCGGACTACCAGCAGCCCGCGCCGCAGGCGCCTGCCCGCTGGAACGACCCGGCGGATAGCGGCGTGAAGTCGAAAACATCGACCGCCGCCACCAACCCGCGCTGGTGGCAAACCTTCGGCTCGCCGCAGCTCGACAGCCTGATTGAGCGCGCCATCGCCGGGAACTTATCCCTGCAGCAGACGGTGCTGCGCATCGCCGGGGCGCGCGAGCAGATTAACCAGGCCGGGGGCGCGTTTTACCCGTCGGTAAACGGCAACCTGCAGGCCACGCGCCAGCAGCTCGGGCTGGAAGGGGAGCTCAAGTCCCACGGCGTCTATGACCAGATTGATGGCGTTGACCCCAGCCTGAAGGGGGCGCTAGGCCCGCTGACCCAGCCGATTAACCTCTACCAGGGCAGCTTTGACGCCCAGTGGGAAATCGACCTGTGGGGCAAGGTGCGCCGCCAGGTTGAGGCCGCTGAGGCGCAGCAGAAAGCGGCGATTGAGCAGCGCAACGACGCGCTGGTGTCGCTGGAAGCGGAGGTGGCGCGCGCCTGGCTGCAGCTGCGCGGCGCCCAGAGCATCATCGCCACGCTCAACACCCAGATTGAGAGCGCGCAGCAGACGCTGGACCTCACGGAAAGCCGCCAGCGCGGCGGGCTGTCGCCGCAGATGGACGTGGAAAACGCCCGGGCGCAGCTGGGCAATCTTGAGGCGCAGCTGCCGCAGTATCAGGCGCAGGAGCGGCAGGCGATGAACGGCCTGGCGATCCTGCTCGGCAAGCCGCCGGGCGCGCTGGACGCGGAGCTGCGCTCGGCCCAGCCGATGCCCGCGCTGCCGGATATCGTGCAGACGGGCATTCCGTCTACGCTGGCGCGCCGCCGCCCGGACGTGCGCGAGGCGGAGGCAAATCTCCACGCCGCCACGGCGCAGATCGGCGTGTCGGTGGCGCAGCTGTTCCCGAGCTTTACCCTTTCCGGGCAGTTTGGCCTGCGCAACAGCGAAACCAACTGGCTGACCGACTGGAGCAGCCATTTCTACAGCTTCGGGCCGCAGGTTTCGATCCCCATTTTCCAGGGCGGACGGCTGGTCTCCAGCGTGAAGGTAGCGCGGGCGCAGCAGGGCGCGGCGGTGCTGGACTATCGTCAGACGGTGCTCACCGCGCTGGGCGACGTGGAGAACGCGCTCGTCAGCTACCGCACCGACCAGCAGCGCGAGGCGGGGCTGGCGAAAACCATCGACGCGCTGCAAAACGCGTTTGACTTAGCGAGCGACAGCTACCGGCAGGGGATCGCCAGCTTTATCGATGTGCTCGACGCCCAGCGCCAGCTGGCGCAGGCCCAGCAGCAGCGCGCCCAGGCGCAGGTGCAGAGTTCGCTCGATCTGGTGGCGCTCTACAAGGCGCTCGGCGGCGGCTGGGAGCCGTATCAGCAGGTGCAATTGCCGGACTACAAGGTCTTTGGCGACGCGCCGCGGGGATAATCTGTTAACGGCGATAACACTGGCCGGTTTTGCGTAGCAAATCCGGCCTTTTTTGGGCGCGAAGTGAATATTTTGACCGGGCAAATTTAAGCATTTTTTAGCCAATATCAGGTTATAAGCCTCGACAACAGTCGGGGCTTTTTATTTCTATCAACCTCACAAAAAACGATCACGATCTTTGCCTGAATTTTAATCTTTGGGTATATGACTAGTCATATCATTTAAATGACTAGTCATATAGGGAGCGACCATGAAGCAATCACTGCCAGCCAACTTTTTATGGGGCAACTCCGTTTCCAGCATGCAGACGGAAGGGGCGTGGAACGAGGGCGGGAAGGGGATGTCGGTTTACGACATTCGCGAAGCCGGGGAAAACATTTCCGACTGGAAAGTGGCGACCGACTCCTACCACCGCTACCGGGAAGATTTCGACCTGATGCAGGATCTGGGCATGAACTGCTACCGCTTCCAGATCTCCTGGAGCCGCGTCTGCCCGCAGGGCGACGGCGCGTTTAACGACGAAGGCATCGCCTTTTACGACCGCTTTATCGACGACCTGATCGCCCGCGGCATTGAGCCGATGATCTGCCTCTACCACTTTGATATGCCGCTGGCGCTGGCGCAGGAGTACAACGGCTTTAACGATCGCCGGGTGATGGAGGCCTTCATCCGCTACGGCAAAAAGATGATCGACTGCTTCGGCGACCGGGTGAAGTACTGGCTGACGTTCAACGAGCAGAACATTTTCCACATGCCGATAGCGTTTCGCATTTCCGGCTATATGAAAGGGGAGGAGACCCTGCGCGAGCTGTATGAACTACAGCACCACACGATGGTGGCGCACATGGCGCTGACCGAGTATCTCCACCAGACCAAACCGGGCCAGCTGATGGGCGGGATGCTGGCGCACCAGCTGATCTACCCGGCCACCTGTAAACCGCGCGATATCTTCTGCGCCCAGCAGTACGATGAATTCCTCAACCAGAACCTTCTGCGCGTCTTTGCCGGTCAGGGCTACAGCCCGGCGGTGATGGCCGTTGTGGAGCAGGAAGGTTTTGGCGATATCTACCGCGCCGAGGATCTGGCGCTGTTCGCCCGCACCAAAAACGACTTTATGGCCTTTAGCTACTACGCCAGCAAAACGCTGGACAGCGACGCCATCCCGGAAGGCACGCCGGTGAACTATTACCTGCTGCACGGCGACAAAAACAACCCGTACCTGCAGGCCACCGAGTGGAACTGGCAGATTGACCCGCTGGGCTTTCGCACCATCATCACCCGCTACGCCAACGACTGGCGCATGCCGGTGTTCCCGATTGAAAACGGCATCGGCGTGATTGAGTCCTGGGACGGCATCAATCCGATTGAAGACGATTACCGCATCGACTACCACCGCGCGCACATCGAGGCCATGAAGGCGGCGATGTTCGAAGACGGCGCAGAGGTGATGGGCTACCTCGGCTGGGGCTTGATCGACATCCTTAGCTCGCAGGGCGACATGCGCAAGCGCTACGGCGTGGTGTATGTGAACCGCGAAAACCACGACCTGAAAGACCTCAAGCGCGTGCCGAAGAAAAGCTACGCGTGGTTAAAACAGGTTATCCATACCAACGGACGCGAGATGTAAGCCGTACTCTGCCGGGCCGTTTTTGTGACTGATTGATGGGAATATCCGCTATGTCTGAAGCAAAAATTACACCTGCGATGCAGTCCTTTGTCGACAGATTTGTTGAGCTTTCCGCGCGCCTGGCAAACCAGGTGCACCTTCGCTCCCTGCGCGACGCCTTCGCCACGGTTATGCCGATTTTTATCCTCGCCGGGCTCGCGGTGCTGGTAAATAACGTGGTGTTTCCCTGGGTTCTGCACGGCGACGCGCTCGCGCAGTTTAAGGTCTGGGGCGATGCGATTATCAACGGCACGCTGAACATCGCCGCGCTGCTGCTGGCGCCGATGATTGCCTGGTCGCTGGCGCGCAACAAAGATTTCGACAATCCGGTCTCGGCAGTGGTTATCGCCGTCAGCAGCTTTATCATCATGATGCCCATGCAGCTGCAGCTGACGCCCGTGGGAGGCCAGAGCGCGGTCAGCGTCACCCAGGTGCTGTCGTTTGGCAATATCGGCAGCACGGGGATTTTCGCCGGGGTGCTGATTGGCCTGCTGTCGACGGAGATCTTTATCGCCATCTCGCGGCTGAAGGCGCTGCACATTTCGCTTGGCGAGAACGTGCCGCCGGCGGTGAGCAAATCGTTCACCGCGCTGATCCCAACGATCATCACGCTCTCGCTATTCGCCGTGCTGGCGGCGGTGCTGGCCAACGTGCTGCATACGGATCTGATCCACCTGATCACCACGTTTATTCAGCAGCCGCTGCGGCTGATCAACACCAGCCTGCCGGGCACGATTTTTATCTACAGCTTTGGCAATTTCCTGTTCACGCTGGGGATCCACCAGTCGGTGGTGAACAGCGTGATTCTGGAACCGTTCCTGCTGATCAATACCAACGAGAACATGCTGGCGTTTGCCAACGGCCAGCCGATCCCGCACATCATCAACAACATCTTCGTGCCGACGTTTGGCATGGTGGGCGGGACGGGCAGCACCATTTCGCTGCTGCTCGCCATCTTCATCTTCTCGCGCCAGCAGTCGGCGAAGCAGGTCGCGCGGCTGTCGCTGGCGCCCGGACTGTTCAACATCAACGAGCCGGTGATTTTCGGCCTGCCGATCGTGTTCAACCTGCCGCTGATGATCCCGTTCGTGCTGCTGCCCGCCATCGGCATCTGGTTTGCCTGGCTGTGTACAACCCTCGGGCTAATGTCGCGCTGCGTGGTGATGATCCCGTGGACCACGCCGCCTATCCTTAGCGCCTGGCTGGCGACGGCGGGAGACTGGCGGGCGGTGGTAGTGCAGTTGGCAATCATCGTATTTGGTGTATTCTTCTACCTGCCTTTCCTCAAGATTGCCGAGCGAGTGGCTTTGAAAAACAGTGAGATAGCGAACTAACCATAAGGAAAGGGCGATGGCGGCGAAGTACATCACCATAGCGCGGGAAATCAAGAAACGCATTATCAGCCAGCAGTATGCCGCCAACGAACCGCTGCCGGACCAGTTTGCGCTGGCGGCGGAGTTCAGCACCAGCCGGATGACCATCCAGCAGGCGATGCGCCAGCTGATCGTCGAAGGGCTGGTCTATACCCGCCAGGGGCAGGGGACCTTTATCCGCAAAAACTTTCTCCAGCTCTCGCAGTGGGATCTCTCCGGCAGCGACTACTTCGGCGCCACCAAAACCTGGGCGCATCTGGGCACGGTTACCAGCCAGGTCGTCCACTTCGAACTCCGTTTCCCCAACGAGAAAGAGCAGGCCTCGCTGATGATCAACGCCGATGCGCCGATCTACGACTTTATCCGCCTGCGCCTGCTGAACGGCGAGCCGATGTCGCTGGATTCCACGGTGATGCCGCTGAACCTGGTGCCGGGGCTGAACAAGAGCCACCTTGAAAGCTCGGTGTTCCAATACGTGCAGGAGACGCTGGGGCTAAAAATTATGGGCTCGTATCGGGTGGTGCGGGCGCTAAAGCCGAACGCGCTGGACATGCAGCACCTGGTCTGCGAGCAGACCGACCCGGTGCTTGAGGTGGAGCAGGTGATTTATCTTGAGGACGGCACGCCGCTGGAGTACGCGCACTGCCACTATCGCTACGACCACGGCGGGATCGTGATCGTGAATAACGGATAAAAAAAGCGGGGCCTAAAGGCCTAATGTCATTCAGCGAACCGACAAAAAGGTACTTTGTTATTTCGGTGGCATTGTTCCGTTCACTCTAACTGTCCTGCTACCTGGTCAATTCTCTGCGGTGAACGTGCTAAGGGGGCTGC
Source organism: Enterobacter sp. KBR-315C3_2022 (assembly GCF_041399425.1). Lineage (NCBI taxonomy): Bacteria > Pseudomonadati > Pseudomonadota > Gammaproteobacteria > Enterobacterales > Enterobacteriaceae > Enterobacter > Enterobacter sp. KBR-315C3_2022. Next base: position 270,354 of record NZ_JBGKEB010000003.1, on the reverse strand, counting down.
CGCCGCCCCCTTAGCAATCCCGGCTCCCGGCAGAGAAAATCGCCGCTTCGCGGTGCCCTCAGCTTATTCCTTCCGGCTATCGGGTCGGGCACCAGCCTGCATCCATGCAGGCTATGCCCTCGCCGCGCATCCCTGCGCGTCGCCCCGGCCTTCAGGAAACGCTTCGGCGATTTTCAGCCGGACTCTGGCTCCCTCAACCTTTTATGCGGCCTGAATGTGGCACCGCCGTTGAGTCCCGCAGAAATCGGCGAACCGGAGACCGGATGACAAGGGCTGGACGCCATGGATGGCGGCCAGAGGCGAAACGAGACAGGACGTCGAGTCGAGCCGACCGCAGGGAGACGGTCGGGAGGTGAGCGCAGTGCGAAGCACCGATTTCATGGCGGGCCGCGGGGATTGACAAGGGGGCCGCGGTGGCCCCCTTGTCACGTTCACGGGTAATGAACGTGTTATGTTCTGCGGATATTGAGGTGAACGGAACGCTCCACCGCATTTTACTGACGCGATTAATTCAAACGCACCGGCATACCGGAACGGTTCTGAACCGCCTGGTCAACAATCGTCGTCTCGACGTCAGCCTGAGAGGTCACGGCCTGCACCGCGCTGTTCAGCGTCACCGGCACGATTTCGTTGTTGTTGATCTGGTCTTCGCTGGTGGACAGCGGGTTGTGCACTTCAATGTAGCGGCTACCGTCCGGTTCAGAGGTCGCTTTCACCGGTTCATTGATGAACTGCACGCGCGTACCGACCGGCACGTTGTCGAACAGGAACTTGATGTCTTCGTTGCGCAGACGCACGCAGCCGTGGCTGACGCGCAGGCCGATGCCGAAGTTGGCGTTGGTGCCGTGGATAGCGTACAGACGGCCAATGTACAGCGCGTACAGGCCCATCGGGTTGTCCGGGCCAGCAGGAACTACCGCTGGCAGCGGCTCGCCCGCCGCGATGTATTCCGCGTGCATTTTGGCCGTTGGCGTCCAGGTTGGGCCCGCTTTCTTACGCTCAACTTTGGTGGTCCAGTTCAGCGGGGTATCTTTACCCAGCTGGCCGATACCGATTGGCAGCACGATCACGGTGTTGGTGCCTTTCGGGTAGTAGTACAGGCGCATTTCAGCGCTGTTGATCACGATACCTTCATGAACGGTATCCGGCAGGATCAGCTGCTGAGGGATATTCAGCACGGTCCCCGCTTTAGGCAGGTACGGGTCAACGCCCGGGTTCGCTTCCAGCATGTTGGACAGGCCGAGCTGATACTGCGCGGCAAAATACTCCAGCGGCTGGGTGTTGCCTTCCGGCACCGTCACCACTTGGTTTTCACCTACCAGACGGCTTCCGTCTGTCGGCAGAGGATACGTTACCGCAGAAGCGGTTTTGCAAAAACCTACTACGGCTAACGCCGCCGCAAAAAGCGTTGTTAATTTCATGTTCATGTTATGCGAGGTATCTTTGCCACTCTGGCGGTTAGTTGAGAAGTCTGAATCTGTGATGGGAGCGCATTATATGTGCATTCCTGCCCACAGGGAATTCAGATGTGTACGAAATCACATTTTTTTCGAATTTGTTAAAGTTTAGTGGATGGCTGCAACACGGGATCTCATTTCGGAATTGTGGCATAATGCCGCGTTTATCACACTTTTCGCAGGAATCTCCCCGTGTTAGTTACCAGCAACGTCACTATGCAGTTTGGCAGTAAGCCGCTGTTCGAAAACATTTCCGTCAAATTTGGCGGCGGCAACCGTTACGGCCTGATTGGCGCCAACGGTAGCGGTAAATCCACCTTTATGAAAATCCTCGGCGGCGACCTGGAGCCGACGCTCGGCAACGTGTCGCTCGATCCTAACGAGCGCATCGGTAAGCTGCGTCAGGATCAGTTCGCCTTTGAAGAGTTCACCGTGCTCGACACCGTGATCATGGGGCACGGCGAGCTGTGGGAAGTGAAGCAGGAGCGCGATCGCATCTACGCGCTGGCTGAAATGAGCGAAGAGGACGGCTACAAGGTTGCCGACCTGGAAACGCAGTACGGCGAAATGGACGGTTACTCTGCGGAAGCGCGTGCGGGCGAGCTGCTGCTGGGCGTGGGCATTCCGGTTGAACAGCACTACGGGCCAATGAGCGAAGTAGCGCCGGGCTGGAAGCTGCGCGTTTTGCTGGCGCAGGCGCTGTTCTCGAACCCGGACATTCTGCTGCTCGATGAACCGACGAACAACCTGGACATCGACACCATCCGCTGGCTGGAGCAGACGCTGAACGACCGCGACAGCACCATGATCATCATCTCGCACGACCGTCACTTCCTGAACATGGTCTGTACGCACATGGCGGATCTGGACTACGGCGAGCTGCGCGTGTATCCGGGCAACTACGACGAATACATGACGGCGGCGACCCAGGCGCGCGAGCGTCTGCTGGCCGACAACGCCAAGAAAAAGGCGCAGATCGCGGACCTGCAGTCCTTCGTCAGCCGCTTTAGCGCCAACGCCTCTAAATCGCGCCAGGCGACCTCTCGCGCCCGCCAGATTGACAAAATCAAGCTGGACGAAGTTAAGGCCTCCAGCCGTCAGAACCCGTTCATCCGCTTCGAGCAGGACAAGAAGCTGTTCCGTAACGCGCTGGAAGTGGAAGCCTTATCTAAAGGCTTTGAAAGCGGCCCGCTGTTTAAAAACTTTAACCTGCTGCTGGAAGTGGGCGAGAAGATTGCCATCCTCGGCGCGAACGGCGTGGGTAAATCGACCATGCTGAAAACGCTGGTCGGTGAACTGCAGCCGGACACCGGTACCGTTAAGTGGTCCGAGAACGCGCAGATTGGCTACTACGCGCAGGACCACGAGTACGAGTTTGAAAACGATCTGACCGTTTTCGACTGGATGAGCCAGTGGAAGCAGGAAGGCGACGACGAGCAGGCGGTGCGCAGCATTCTGGGCCGTCTGCTGTTCAGCCAGGACGACATTAAAAAGCCCGCGAAAGTGCTCTCCGGTGGTGAAAAAGGCCGCATGCTGTTCGGCAAGCTGATGATGGAAAAACCGAATATCCTGGTGATGGATGAACCCACAAACCACCTGGATATGGAATCTATCGAATCGCTGAACATGGCGCTGGAGATGTACCAGGGCACGCTGATCTTCGTTTCTCATGACCGTGAGTTCGTGAGCTCGCTGGCGACCCGCGTGATTGAAATTACGCCAGAGCGCGTGGTGGACTTCACCGGTAACTACGAAGATTACCTGCGTAGCAAAGGTATCGAGATTTAAAAAAACCGGGTGGCGGCTTCGCCTTACCCGGCCTACGTTCTGTTCCCTCTCCTCGTGGGAGAGGGTTAGGGTGAGGGTATCAGGCCGCACTACACCACCCACTCATCTCCTTCAACTCCGTTTACCAGCAGCTTACGTGTTTCCCCCGCCGGTAACGACACCTTCAGCGTTTTCCATGCCGGACGATAGTCGCCGCGCGCGTTCACCTTCAGGTTGATGGTTGCGCCGTCGCACGCCATTTCCCACGCTACCCACAGCGCGTTGCCGTGCTGGTAGCCCCAGCTCTCGCCGTCGTCTTCAAACAGCAGGCCGGACGTGGTGCCGACCCCTTTCACCGGGAACAGCTTCAGCTCGCGGGTATCGTCTTTTTCAGCGCTCACGTGCGTAATGCGCTCGCTCAGCGGCAGGCCCGCACCGGCGCGCACCAGCAGCGGCAGCTTTTCCAGCGGCGCGTCGCGCGTAATCCACTGGCCGCCGGAGAACCACTCGTGGGTGTAAAAATCGTACCAGCCGGTTTCGTTATCCGGCAGCCAGACGCGGCGCTCGCGCTGCCCGGCTTCAACGACGCTCGCCACCAGCAGGTCGCGGCCCAGCTGGAAATCATCGCACTCTTCAAACGTCTGCGCGTCGTGCTCGTGGTCGAGGAAGGTCGGGCGCAGCATCGGCTCGTCGTCGGCGTGCGCCTGCCAGAGCAGGGTATACAGATACGGCAGCAGGCGGTAGCGCAGCTCGATCGCGCCGCGAATGGCAGGCGTCACGCCGGGATACATCCACGGCTCGTTCACGGTGCAATCATCGTTCCACGAGTGAATGGTAAAGCGCGGATGCATCACGCCGTTCTGCACCCAGCGGACGAACAGCTCGGCGTCCGGCTTATCGCCAGAGAAGCCGCCGACGTCGTGCCCGACGTTGAACAGGCCGGACAGGCTCATCCCCAGCCCCATGCGGGTGTTGTAGCGCAGCGTCTCCCAGCTGGTGCGGTTATCGCCGCTCCAGGTCTGAACGTAGCGCTGCATCCCCGCGCAGCCGGAGCGGGAGATCAGGTACGGACGCTTCTCCGGCGCAAAGCGCTGCTGCGCTTCCAGCGAGGCGCGCATCATCAGCAGCGGCATCACCGGGCGAATGTGCTTGATGGCGATCTCCTGGCCGAAGCCGAAGCAGCGCGCTTCGCCGTCCCACACCTCAAACTCGTTGTTGTCGTTCCAGGTGGAATCGATGCCCATCTCCAGCAGCTGCGTGGTGACGCCTTCCTGCCACCAGGCGATGGTCTGCGGGTTGGTAAAGTCGAGATTCGAGCCTTCGTCGTCCCAGAAGCTGGAGCGCTCCGGCGCATCGGTTTCTGAATCACGGATGAACAACCCTTTTTCCGCCACCTCGACATAGCGCGGGTGATCCTGCAGCAGGCACGGCTTGATGTTGGCGGCAAGCTTCAGCCCTGCGTCGTGGAAGGCCTGGCTCATCACCTTCGGCTGCGGCACCTTGTCGTAGTTCCAGTTGAAGACGTAGCGCTTGCCGTTGATCGAGGTATAGCCGGAAGAGAGCTGGAACGAGTCGCACGGGATGGCGTGCTCTTCGCACAGGCGGATGAAGTTCATCAGCTGGTTTTGCGCGTCCGGCGCGTCGGTGTAGTGCATGGTCGAGCCGCTGTAGCCCAGGCTCCACTTCGGCCCGAACAGCGTTTTCCCGGTCAGGCGAACGAAGGCCTTGGTGACGTCCAGCGCGCGCCTGCCGGTAAAGATGTAGTAATCGATGTCGCCCGCTTCCGCCTGCCAGCGGCGGTAGGCGGTGTGGTAGTTGTCGATTTCGTTGCCGAGGTCCAGCCAGCAGCTGCTGAGGTTGTCGTAAAACAGGCCGTAGCTCACGTCGTCGCGGCGGGTGAGGGTGAACGGAATATGCTTGTAGAGCGGATCGGTGCTGGCGGCGTTGTAGCCCATCGCGTCGAGGTTACGCATCTCGTAGCGTTTGCCGTTGCGCTGCAGGTCGCCCGCTTTTTCGCCCAGGCCGTAAAAACGCTCGTCCTTACGGCGGCTCAGGTAGTGCGCCACGCCGTCGCCGTGGGCGTTCAGCAGGTACGCGCTGGTCGGGCGATCGTTCACCAGCGGCTGCCACTCGCCCGCGTCATTGCGGTAGTGCCACTCCAGCCACAGCGGCTGGTGGACGGTAACGCGCAGGTTTTCGGTTTCCACCCTCAGCACGCCGTCGCGCTGCGTCAGCGTCCAGGCGGGGCAGGTGAAGCCGCTCAGATCGTCGCGGCGGCGGCCTTCCCACGGCACGTCCTTATCCGGCGCGATGCTCCAGGTGCGGTCCAGCGCCAGCTCGCCCCTGCGCTTGATCAGCACGCGGAACAGGTTCTCTTCCAGCACGTACAGGCACAGGCGGTGGTGGTTATCGACCAGCAGCTCAAGATGGTTTGCCGACTGCTTATCAACGGTCCAGTTTTTCAAGGTTTTCATAGGTTATACATCCACTATCAGGCGCGCTTGGCGCGGCGTTCAGCAATAAATGCCACCAGGAAGACGGCGCCAATCAGGTCAAAGAAGCCCATGGCGATAAAGAGCGGGTTAAAGCCGATTTTGTCGGCGGTGACCCCAATCAAAAGGGAGAACAGGAAGCTTGCGATCCACGCCGCCGAGCCGCGCATGCCGTTGACGGTCGCCATCTGGCCTTTGTCGAACGACTCCACGACCAGCGCGCTGAGCATGCAGGAGATGATCTGGTGCCCGAAGCCGCCGATGGAGATCAGCACGATGGTGATATACGGGTCGCGGGTAACCGCCACGATGCCCAGCGAAATCATCAGGAACGCGCCGGTGACGGAGCTGGCGACCACCGAGTTCACGCGGGAGCAGCCGAACCAGCGGGTGTAGAGGCGCGTCAGGTAGCCGCTCGCCACGCTGCCGAGGTCGGCGGCGAGGAACGGCAGCCAGGCGAACATCGCAATCTGCTTCAGGTCCATGCCGTGCTCTTTTGCCAGATAGAGCGGCACCCAGAAGCTCAGCACCGCCCAGGCCGGTTCCGCCATAAAGGCCGGAATGGCGATACCGTAGAACCGTTTGTTTTTCGATACGGTTTTCAGCGCGGTGAGGAAGGGCAGCTTGACCGCGGGCGGTTCGTTATCCTGCTTGATAAACGCCAGCTCGTCCTTGCCGAGGTTCGGGTGCTGCTCCGGGTTGTGGTAGAAGATCCACCACAGGGCCACCCACAGCAGCGCCAGCACGCCGGTGAACATAAACGCGCCCTGCCAGCCGAAGGAGGCGTGGGCAAAGTAGATGATCGGCGGGGCCAGCATTGCCCCGATGGAGAAGCCGACGCCCGCCCAGCCCGCGGCGACGGGACGCTCGGATTTCGGGAACCATTCGCCGATGGTTTTGGCGTTAGCGGGCGTTGCGGCGGCCTCCGACGCGCCCATAAAGAAGCGCAGGATCGCCAGGTGCAGCCAGGTTCCGGCGCCCGCGTGGAAGATACACATCAGCGCCCAGATCCCGGCGCAGACCATAAAGCCGATCTTCAGGCCAATCACGTCAATCAGCCAGCCGCACAGGGGCTGGAAAATGGTGTAGGCAATCTGGAACGCGCCGACGATCCAGGAGTACTGCTCGGTGGTGATCCCGAGGCTCTCTTTCAGCTCCGGCGCGAGGATGCCCAGCGAGTTGCGGGTGATGTAGTTCACGGTCACGCCGAGTAAAAACAGCACCAGCACGTACCAGCGAAGGTTTTTTATAACGCGGCGGGTTTTGCTTGCCGCAAGAGGTGTATTGATGTCCTGACTCATTTTGATCTCCACAAGACGGACGGCAGGATAGAGAAAGTAAGTTGTCACACACATTTTTATATTTCGCTGAATGGCAACGGTTTTATGCATTAAACCTGTTATACCAATTCAGTTCTTGCTGTGTGATAACTGCACAGTAGGGGAGAAAGTGGCTGGACAACAGGGGATTTTATGCAAAACTTTTCATGATCCTTTGTGATTGATCGTTCGTGGCCTCAGGAGCTAAGTTATTGAGCATTGGCGGCGATATGAAAAAATTTTCATGACACAACCGGAGCCAGATCACAAAATGGATAAGAGGCTAAAAATTACCCAAATTGCTGAGCGCACGCAGCTGTCGATCAGCACCGTATCGCGCGTGCTGGCGGGCAAAGCCAATACCAGCGAACGTGCGCGGGCGAAAGTGCTGGCCTGCGCGCGGGAGCTGGGCGTGATGGACGGTCTGGCAGCGGGGCGGCTGCTGCTCAACAGCCTGGTGGTCTTCGCGCCGCAGCGGGCGTTTGACGAGCGGTCCGACATCTTTTACTACCGCGTGATACAGAACGTGGGCAAGGCGCTGGCCTCGCACGAGGTGCGCCTGCGCTACTGCGCGCTGGAGGAAAACGACGGTGACGCGCAGCTGTTTCTGACGCGAATGAACGAGCCGGATACCCAGGCCGCCATTCTGCTGGGCATTGACGATCCGCACATTCACGATCTGGCGGTGGACGTCGGCAAGCCGTGCATGCTCATCAACTGCCGCGATCGGCATATGCGCCTGCCCGCGGTCGCGCCGGATCACCGTTCCATTGGCGAGAGAGCGGCGGAGTATCTGTTCGAGATGGGGCATCGCGAGGTGATGACCGTGCTTTGTCTGCGGCGCTATACCATGGAGCTGCGCCTGTCGGGGATCCGCGATGCGTGGCGAACGCATAACCTGAGCTTCGACGACAAACGCGATCTGCTGGAGGTGCAAAGCTTCAGCGCGAAAGAGAGCGAACGCGCGGTCAGCGAATGGCTCGGGCAGCGGCAGGGAAAAGAGTTACCCACGGCGTTTCTGGTCGGCGGCGATTTTATGGCGGCGGGCGCTATCAGCGCGCTGCAGCATCACGGTCTGCGGGTTCCGCAGGATGTCTCGGTGATGAGCATCGACGGGTTTAACCTGGCGGCGATTCAGGACGTGCCGCTGACCGCGGTGCTGGTCCCGCGCGACGAGCTGGGCACCGAAGCGGTCTACATGCTCCAGCAGCGGCTGATGCGCCCGGACGCGCCGGTGGGTACACTGTTGCTGAACGGCACGCTGGCGGTGCGGGAGTCGGTACGGCGGATACGTCAGGGGAAACGACGCACCGCCGTTGAGCGTGAAGGGCTGTACGACGATTAGGCCATGCCCAGCGCCCGTTTGCCGTGGATGTTCAGATCGTTCACGGTGAAGCGGTCCTGCCAGGCAGTTTCATAATCCTCACGCGGGAAATCGCCCGGCGACGCCCCGGCCTCCAGCGCTTCCTTAACCTTCTTCGCATAGGCGAGATTCTTCTCGCACATCGGCGCGGCCGGAATATACATCACGTTCCCCCAGCCCTGCTGGTTTTCCACCGGCGCCACGGAGTGGATCACGTCGCAGTGCCACCAGACCGAATCGCCCGCGTCCAGCGCCGGAATGCTGGTCAGCGCCTCAATCAGCAGCGGGTGCCACTTCTCGGAAATCGGCAGCACGCGCCCCGGCGCGACGCCGCACAGCTCGTCTTCCGGCACGTCGTCCAGCAGCGGGCGCAGCAGAATATAGGCCATCGCTTCCGGGATCGGCACCACGTGCAGCAGGCCCTGACCGGGGATCATGTCCGACAGCGCCGTCCAGCCCTGGAAGGTGCGGAACACCGAGCATTTGGTGGTGTTCTCCACGGTGTACTCTTCCACTTCGGTACGGTGCGCCGCGTTCCACGGATCGTATTGCTCAACGTTGCCGTCAAAGACGCGGGCGAAAACCTGCTGATACGCCGGAAGCAGCCAGCGCTCCAGCGCGCCGGAGTCGGTATGCGCCCCCAGCCCTTTCGAGGTCGTTCCCGGCGGGCGGCGGCGGATGCGATCCGGATAAATCACGCTCACGTCCGGGTTGAACCACTGCTTGCCGTTGCTTTCGAACGTCCACAAGCGGTTCAGGAAGGATTGCACCTGGGCCATCTCTTCGCTCTGGCGCGCCTGCATCTGCGCCTGCGACCAGTAGATCGGGTAAATTTCAGGGCGCGAGGCCGTCAGCGTGCCGAAGAAGTTATCGCCCGGGCCTTTGTACACCTCGTCGAACCTGTTCAGATCGAGGTAGTCGAGCATCGACCGATCCCACGCCAGCGCCTGCTCGCGCGGGAAGTGGCCCTTGATCACCGCGCAGCCGCGGCGCTTAACCGCGTCGCGCTGCCCGGCGGTGATGCGGCCGTTTTTCACGTCCGTAAACGGAATCACCGGCCAGACGTCCTGCCCTTTGTTTTTCAGCGCGTTGATCTCCGCCACGCGGGTAGCAATCTTATCGCTGAGCCTGTCGAACACCGCCTGCACGTCGCCGATCTGCACCCGCAGTTCGCGCTTCATCTGACGGATTGCCGCCTTGTGGTCCGCAGGCAATGTTTCACTGGTAAACGTCATCGTCATAACCGCCTCGCATCTTTCATTCGAAAGTAAAAGTGTCTACAAACGATACTTTAAGTTAAAAATAAGTTAATGCAAGTTTAAAAACTTGATGGGCAGCACAGGATGGAAAAAGAGTGAAGCGCCGGAGCGGGGCTCCGGCTGGAAAGGGGTCAGGCGTCGAACGGGGAATGGTTGTCGAGCACGGCCTGAATGACGTTCAGCGCGCCCTGATGGTTGTTGTCGTCGGTGCCGTAGCGGCTGATTTCTTTGATGCTCTCTGCCGCGTTGCCCATGGCAAAGGAGTATTTCACCAGCTTCAGCATTTCCGCATCGTTGCCGCTGTCGCCGATCGCCACGCATTCCTGCGGGGAGACGTTCCAGCGCTTGAGCAGGCGGCTGATGCCGTTGGCTTTGTGCAGGCCGGGAATAATCAAATCGACAAAGCCAAAGCCGCTGGTTACCGGCTTCATAATGCCGTCGAGCGAAACGTGCAGCTTGTCGACGAGGTTCGGGATATCGCTGTCCGGCAGGTTCAGGGAGAACTTGAACAGCACGTCGTCGATTTCTCGGTAGTCGCCGATGCGCTTAAGGCGGTGATAGTGTTTCGCCATCAGCGCTACAAACTCGTCGGGCGCCTGGTCGCTGACGTAGGCGCTTTCCAGCCCGCAGGCCACGAAGTTCAGCCCTTTATCCTTGAGCAGCTCGCCAATCACGATCTGCGACTCGTGCTTCGTCAGCTCGCCGTGGAAAATCTGCTCGCCGCGGTCGAAGACCAGCGCGCCGTTTTCCGCCACGAAGGAGATCTGCGCTTTGAGTTCCGGGAAGAAGGAGATGAGCTGGTAATACTGGTTGCCGCTGGCGACAACAAACTCAATATTGCGCGCCTTGAGCTGCGCGAATTGTGCCTGGAAGCGGTCGCGATCGTACTGCTTGGCATCATCTAGGAAAGTACCGTCCATGTCTGTGACGATTACTTTAACGGTCATGCTGCGCTCCTGGGTCACTGCGTTTTGAAACATTCTAATAACAAGGTGACGGGGAGCACAAATTTATTTCGAATGAAAGTCAAAAAGCCGGGTGGCGGCTACGCCTGACCCGGCCTATGAAGAGGTTTTGTAGGCCCGGTAAGCGCAGCGCCACCGGGCGGTTTTTTACAGCGTATGCTCAGTACGGGCGATGATATCGTCCTGCGCGTCCGGCGACAGGGCGGTGAAGAACGCCGAGTAGCCCGCCACGCGGACCACCAGATCGCGATACTGGTCCGGGTGCTTCTTCGCTTCTAAAAGCGTTTCGCGCGACACGATGTTGTACTGAATGTGCCAGCCCTTGTGCACCTCGAAGAAGGTGCGCAGCAGCACCATCAGCTTCTGGCGGTCGCCGTCGTTTTCCAGCGTCGACGGGTTCAGCTTCTGGTTCAGCAATACGCCGCCGAGAATGGCCTCGGTCGGCAGCTTGCCCACGGAGCCGATGACCGCCGTCGGGCCGAGATGGTCGGTGCCGGACGACGGGCTTGCGCCTTCGGCCAGCGGGGTATGTGCCTTACGACCGTCCGGCGTTGCCATCGTCGCCGCGCCAAACGGCACGTTGGCGGAGATAGACGACGTGCCCGCATAGTAATTACCGCCAATCGGGCCGCGGCCGTAGCGCGGGTTGTGGTACTGCTTCAGCTCTTCGATGTAGGTTTGATAGGCGCGCGCCAGCAGGAGATCCACGCTGTCGTCGTCGTTACCGTACTTCGGCGCGCCGTTGATCAGGCGCTGGCGCAGCTGCTCGTGGGTCAGGCCCTCATAGTCATCGGCGAGCGCCGCCGCCAGCTGCTGCTGGCCAATCGCGCCCTGTTCGAAGACCAGCTTCTTCACCGCCGCCAGGCTGTTGCCGAGGTTAGCGATGCCGACCTGCAGGCCGGAGACCCAGTCGTACTTCGCGCCGCCCTGCTTGATGCTTTTCGCGCGCTCGATGCAGTCGTCCACCAGCGCGGAGCAGAGAATGTCGTGAACGTTCTCCTCCAGCATGGTGTCCACCACGTACTCGATTTCGATGGATTTGCGGGTGTAGTAGCGGATCTGGGTATCCCAGGCGGCCATTACCTCGTCGAAGTTATCGAAATTGCCCGCGGAGAGCGCTTTCTCCTGCGGCAGGAACACCTTGCCGCTGGTGGCGTCGCGTCCGCCTTCCATCGCCGCAAGCATCACGCGGGCGAAGTTGATGAAGCTCATGCCGGTGCAGCGGTAGCCCCACTTGCCGCCGACGGCGGTTTCGATGCAGCCGATCGCCGCATAGTCGTAGGCGTCGTCTTTCTCCACGCCGAGCTTGATAAATTCCGGGATCACGATTTCATCGTTGTTGAACGCCGGCATGCCGAAGCCGCAGCGGATCACCTGCACGCAGGCGTCGAGGAAGTCGTTGCTCATGCCCGCGTGGTAGCGCACGCTCAGGTTTGGCTGGGTGGAGCGCAGGCGGCCGCAGGATTCCAGAATCGCGTAGGAGAGCGGGTTCACCGCGTCCATCGGCTCGCCGTTCACCAGCTTCTGGCCGCCAATCGTGACGTTTTGATACAGCGGGCTGCCCGCCGAGGCCTTGGAGTGCGAGCCGGAGCGGATTTTGTTCACTTCCAGCAGCTTCAGCCAGCAGCTGTGCAGCAGCTCGATGGCGTGCTCGCGGTCGAGGCTCTGGTTCAGCTCCACGTCGCGGCGGTAGAACGGATAGAGGTACTGGTCCATGCGGGCGAACGACACGGAGTGGCCGTTGGACTCAATCTGCAGGATCAGCTGGATGAAGTAGCACAGCTGCAGCGCCTGCCAGAAGGTTTTCGGCGGCTCGTGGGCAATCACGTCGCAGTTTTCCGCCATCGCCAGCAGCTCGTCGCGGCGGCTTTCGCGGGTCTCTGCTGACGCCATTTCGCGCGCCAGGTCTGCAAAGCGCGTGATGTGCAGGCTCACCGCCTCCAGCACGATATCAATCGCCTTAAGGAACTGGTCGCCGTGCAGGTCTTCCAGCACCGTCAGGTTGATGCGCGAGCGGCGTTCGGCCACCTTCGCGCGCAGGCCGTCGAGGCCCATTTCCAGCACCAGCGGGAAGTTCACCGCCAGGTGCGCGTCGCCGGAGGTCATGTTGCCTTCGGCTTTGATAATGCCGGTTTCCAGCAGCCCTTTTTGCTCGTCGGTGAACATGCCGTAGCAGCGGTCCTGCACCGTCTGGCCGCGCCACCACGGGCAGATGTCGTGCAGCACGCGCTTGTTCTCTTCGCTTACGGCAAAGCCTGCGCCCGGGCGATCCGCCAGATCGTCGATCTCTTTTTCAATCCACGACACGGTGTATTCCGGGAAGATCGGCGCGGCGCGCACTTCGCTGGCCTGGTTACCGATAATCAGCTCGTCGTGCTTAATCCAGATGGTGCGGTTCGCCAGGTGATGGGCCAGCGCCAGCGCGCGGCGCACCGGGATCGGCTTGTCCAGGTGCTGCTTGTACATTTCGGTGTAGTGCTGCGCGCGCTCGGTACAGACCGGCGGCTTAACGATGTGCACCAGGGCCATTTTGTGCGCTTTAATGCGCTCGCTAAGCGTGTTGAGATTCAAAGTCGTCATCAGTTTATCCTCGTAAGGTCGCGGTTAGCCCTTTCTGGCAGGCGTACGTCTGGGCAAAGTCCAGTATTTCAGGGCTATCCAGCGGTTTATCAGGGGCAGAGTAAGGTTGGCCGAGCAGGGTGTATTTGTTCATGCCCAGCGTGTGGTACGGCAGAAAATGAATATCGTGTACGTTGAGTTCGTCCGCCGCGAAGTTGGTAATGGCGGTCACGGCGGCTTCATCGGCGTTAAAGCCCTGAATGAGCGGCACGCGGATGGTGATCTTTTTCCCGGCTGCCGCCAGGCGCCTGAGGTTTTCCAGAATGCGCTTTGCCGAACCGTCGGTCCACTGTTTGAACACTTCAGGATCAACGTGTTTCAGGTCGGCGAGGAACAGATCGACATACGGCAATGACGGCTCGATGTAGTGCCACGGCACGTGCAGGCAGGTTTCAACGGCGGTATGAATGCCCTGTTCATGGCTGGCTTTGAACAGGTCGTGCGCCAGCTCGGGGTTCATAAACGGCTCGCCGCCGGAAAGGGTCAGCCCGCCGCCGCTGCGGTCGTAAAAAGGCTTGTCGCGCAGCACGGTTGCCATAATCTCGGCGACGGGTTTTTCTTCACCGCAGACGGTGAGCGCCTGCGTCGGGCAGCAGGGGGTGAGGGCGTTCAGCGCGTCGTCGTTCAGCTTTTCGCGGTGGATCACCAGCCCGTTCAGCGTACGTTCAACCACGCCCGGCGCGGCCTGCTGGCACAGGTCGCATCCGTCAAGGCACAGGCGCGCGTCAAACAGCACGTCCCGTGTGCGGGAGCGGCTTTCCGGGTTCTGACACCAGCGGCAGCCCAGCGAGCAGCCTTTCAGGAAGACTACGGTGCGGATGCCGGGGCCGTCGTGGGTGGAGTAACGCTGAATGTTGAAGATCATAATTTCGCCTCTCGTGTTGCGTATGAAGATTAAATTACTTTCGAATGAAAGTTATCTTGATGTGGGTCAACTCTTGAGCGGGTTTTGCCGTGATAGGGTTAGCGCAGGCAATTTTGAGGATCACATCATGGAACTTTATCTGGATACATCTGACGTTGCGGCGGTGAAAAAGCTGGCGCGCATCTTCCCGCTGGCAGGCGTCACGACTAACCCAAGCATCGTGGCGGCGGGTAAAAAGCCGCTGGACGTGCTGCTGCCGGAGCTGCATGACGCGCTCGGCGGTAAAGGCCGCCTGTTTGCACAGGTTATGGCGAGCAGCGCCGAAGGCATGGTCGAAGACGCGCACAAGCTGCGCGCGATTATCAGCGATCTGGTGGTTAAAGTGCCGGTCACGGCGGAAGGCCTGGCGGCGATCAAAATGCTGAAAGCGGAAGGGATCCCAACGCTGGGCACCGCCGTTTACGGCGCGGCGCAGGGGATGCTCTCCGCGCTGGCGGGGGCCGAGTACGTTGCCCCTTACGTTAACCGCGTGGACGCGCAGGGCGGAGACGGGATCCAGACGGTGGTGGAATTGCAGCAGCTGCTGACGCTGCACGTGCCGCAGTCAAAAGTGCTGGCTGCCAGCTTCAAAACCCCGCGCCAGGCGCTTGACTGCCTGCTGGCAGGCTGCGAGTCCATCACGCTGCCGCTGGACGTGGCGCAGCAGTTCATCACGTCGCCCGCCGTCGACGCAGCGATCGTGAAGTTTGAGCAGGACTGGCAGGGAGCGTTTGGACGGACGTCGATTTGAACTCTGTAGGTTAACAACTTCGCCAGCCCCTCTCCCTCACGGTGAGAGGGGAAAAGTATCCGCTTTGGGCTTAGCACGAGGCTGCGATCTCGTTATTGTGATGTAAATGCTGTCATATACACATTCCTGCATTCTTTTCTCCGCTACAAATAACAGCCTTATATAATATTTTCCGTGCATAAAAGTTACGTCTTCAAATAAAGCGAAAACGTAATAGTAGCTTGCTCCACATTTGAACTGCGCTAAAGATTTAAGTATTTCCGATAGGTTGTGGATCTTCACATCATTATTCTTAGGTATTTTTCTTAAAAGTCCTTACTACTATCATCCGTTTTCGGCACATAAAATGTTTATTAACAAATTACGCTGCAAAAAATTTAGGTTATGTCATGACAAGTGTATGATGAGGGAAATAACCCCATTAAACAGGGGAATGACTCTCTCCTTACAAGGTGAGGCTCCCCAGTAAGAATAAGGAATTGACTCATTATGAGCCACGAGCAAGGATGCAAATTCTGTCGACGCTACGGTTTACCCGTACTGCCGGTTCGTCCGGCGATTATGGAGAAAGGTGATACCCTGCCGGTGTTGCCCGACAATATTACCGTACCCGTAACGGCAGAGGGTGGGGCTGAGTATACTGCGCGGCTGATGCGACAGGGCTATCTCTATATTTTACCGGAGCGTTCACCGCGATGGATTAACTATTACGTAACGGGTGATGGCTATTATTATCCTCTGCCGGAAGACGGAAGCGTGCTGCCCGATCTCGAAAGAGGGGAGAGAAAACCCTGCATCACGCGGCCGCAGGAGATGGCCACCGCGTCTCTGGTCACCCTTCCGGTGAATCCGCCTGGTATGCTCAACGGCATCTTCTGGTTTGCGTGGTCTGAAGAGCAGTGGACGCCGGCAGTGCGCCGTCAGCATGAAGATCCAGCATGGCGTAGCCGATATATGCAGCCGTTTGATATGGATGAGTGGCTGATGCGACACAGTGCGCATCAGGCCCTGCCGTTCAGCCAGCTCGGCAGCGTAGCAGAGTACAGCGCGGGCCTGCGCAATAGCACCCTCAAAAACTGGACGCCCTCTCCCCTTAAGACCGTCAGTAGCCATTCTGCAGTCGATTTACAGCATGCCGCCCATACCCTGAAGGCCGATAGCGGCGCAATTCTGGTGCTTTCTGACCCCGTCGGGGCGGCAACAGAAATTTCAGCACTGGCGCGTTACCGAATGCAAAAGGCCATCGACACTAACCCGGTGCTAAAGCGTGGAACGGCACTCATGACCATGCTTAACAGCGTAGAACTGGCGATGCGGAACTATTTTTATCTATCAGCAGAAGCAGGAGATGAAAAGTTCGAACAACAGATGCGTACCGGCTGGGACAGTCCGGCAGGGCCTCACTTCCCGGCACCGGACGTTGCAGACCGTATGCACATTCTGAATGAGGCCAGCCGTAAAGATCGGGTGGATGAGGCGTGGCAGAACGGTTATGAGAAATATATCGACCGGCCACAGGTGGAGACATTCAGCCAGACCCTTAAGGAATGGCTGACGGACTACGATAACCACTCTGTGGTTCCCATTACCCGGATGTATTTGGCCTGGATAGAGGGGCCGGTAATGGTGGATTACTTTGTACAGCACTTTGATCCGGCCTGCGCGCACAGTGGTGGACGTTACATTCAGACGGTGGCGAAAGTGCTGGCCGGGATGAACGATAAAGGCGGCGTGATCGCCTACATCGACCAGCAGCTGAATCAGGCCCCGCTGACGCGGGAAAACTACTTGCAGCGGGCAGCGTTTTTTAACCACGATGCGTGGATTGCCGGGCTGGATGAACAGTTAAAAACCGACGGCCCGGACTGGTGGCTGGGAATCAGCTGGGACCGACTGGCAGATGGTGCGAAGGAGTACAGCGGCAGCTATGCCAGCGCCATTCTGATGGGGCTCGAAAAGCTCAGCTTGCTGTGGTCCGACGCAATGATGAAATCTATAAATCTGATGGTGAACGGCATTCCCGTGCGCTTTGCCATCGGGATACTGGCAATGCAGGGCAAGGCGTTCTCTGTGGTTAATGTGCTTTCAGGAACCAAAAACTATGTCGGGGCAATGACCCGCGGTATGGCCGGTATGCTGGAAATGAGTGCGCGCAGCGGAGGGCAATTGTATAGCGCGATGCGTAAGCTGGCTGAGCAGCTGGTGAAAGAGCTGCCGGAAGGCGTGACGGAAAAGATACGGCTACCCCGTATTATCGATGTGCAGGCGGCGCGGGCACTGGCAGCGCTACCGGTAAAAGAGAGGCTGGCGAAGCTGGATACGGTGGTGCTCACAGAGGATGAGCTTGCGCGTATGCTGTTCCCGAGAACGCTGAGCTCCTCTGTGGCGCAACTGCAGGGGATGTCGCCTGGTCGATTGTCGGCGGAAATGGCGGCAAAAGGCATGACGTTTGGCGGGACGGTATTCTCGGCTTACTTCCAGTGGATGGTGCTGCACTATGGTTTTGAGAAGAGCGGTTTGCCCTCAGAAGGAAAGGCGACGGCGGTATTCGGGGCCAATGCCAGCATGGCGGTGGCGTCAACGGCGGAAGTTCTAAAGCTAGCAATAACGCCGCTGATGCAGCTGGAGCTGCCTTCTGTGATGTCGGTGGCAAGGAACGGTGCAATGAGGGTTGCTGCTTCAGGTCTTTGGGGAGGGTTAGGGTATGGTGGGGGGATGGTTTATGCCGGTCTAGAGTTTTGGATTGGGAGGTCTGATCTTAATAAAGGAAGGATTGGTATAGGTATCGCGCATTTAATCAATGGGATAGGCGTGGCCATGATGACGGTGGGTAGTGCTAGTAAGATAACAGTTGCACTATTGAGCACATTGGGTGTATCCGAAGCCACTCTGTTAGGATCGGAATTGGCGGCGTTTTTCCTCGGACCGGCGGGTATTTTTGTTGGGATGCTGCTGGTTCTGGGGGCCGGAGCCTGGATGTTAAGCCATACCCGCAACGATATTCAGACCTGGCTGCTTAGCACGCAGTGGCGCCGGGTTCCGACTGATGAGGAGGATATTCCGGCCATCTTGCCCAACTGGCTTATGGAAAAAGAAGAATATATGGCCCTGTTCGCAAAAGGAGGTGCGCATGTTTAACCCGTTCAAACGGTTGCCGGCAGATCCGTCAAAACGGTTCTACAAACCATTTCTGCGCCTTAGTGATAAAAACATCTCGCGGATTTATTCGCAGAGTGCAGGCGATCCTGATGTAAAAGCGCTCTCCGGGTTTGACAGCGTGGTGCGGATAAACTCAACGTATCTGGAACTTATTGATCGCTTTTATAAATGGCGAGGAACTAACACACTAGCAGGTGTTTTCTTTTTTTGCATTTTCTTTGGTTTATTTTGTTACAACACTATTACGGCTGGGCTGGGATGGGGGAGATACAGTTTTGGTGTCTGGTTCGGAGCAATTATAATTTGGTCAATTACTTTGCCGCTCTCCATTGGTTTGTACCGATTAATGACATCAGAGATATTTTTTAGTACCTACTACCCGATCCGCTTTAACCGTAAAAACGGAATGGTGTATGTGTACCAGTCTGGCGGGACGGTTTTAACCATACCGTGGAAGACGCTTCGTTTTGCTATGTATGAAACCAAGATGCCGCTCTCAACCCAGTGGACGATTGTGGGGTGCGTGCCGGGGGAAGACGGGGACACCATTACCCGCACTATTCCTCTGCCGATAGACTTAAGCTGGGGACCTGAGATGATGCTGGTGTACTGGGAATTCATCCGCTGCTATATGGAAGAGAGCGATGAGTATCTTCCTGACCTGGCGGACACCGTCCCCTGGTGCCCGCCGGTGGAGAACCGCAGAGAGGGATGGCTGTTCGGGCTGCTCTACCTTTGCAAGCAGGTATCCCGCCTGGGTCTGGTGGTTAACGCCCTGCAGTTTCCAATTCTTTTCGTGCTCAGCTTTCCGCGCTGGCTGGTAATGCGTACCAGTACAATACCGGTCTGGCCGTCGGAGGTGGAGGCCGCCTGCAGGCCTGATGAAAATGATCCGGTCAACAAAGGTGCAGAGCATAATCCGCCGCAAATCTGGAGATCGATGCTGGCCTGGCAGGGGAAAGAGCGCTTTGCGAAAGTTTTTGCCAGGGAGCACAGCGCGTCAGATCGAATTGTTGCCCGCCTGAAGGCAAAGTATGGCGAAGAAAACGACGCAGGCTAGGTTACTCGCATACCGTCTGCTCAGTAGGTCGGGTAAGGCGAAGCCGCCACCCGACTTTTTTATTTGCCGCACACCTCGCACCCCGGATTGCGCATCAGCTTCATCTCGCGGAACTGGCAGGTCATCGCGTCGTACATCACGATTTTCCCCGCGGCGGGCGTGCCGTAATGAGCTAATACCTTGATCGCTTCCATCGCCTGCAGCGACCCAATCACGCCGACCAGGGGCGCCATCACGCCCGCCTCCACGCAGGTTAATGCATTCTCGCCGAACAGGCGGCTCAGGCAGCGGTAGCAGGGTTCGCCCGCAGCGTAGGTAAAGACGCTGACCTGTCCCTCCATGCGAATGGCGGCGCCGGAAACCAGCGGCGTTTTGTGGGCGAAACAGCCGGCGTTAAGCTGCTGTCGAATGGCAACGTTGTCGGTGCAGTCCAGCACCAGATCGTGCCGCGCAATCTGCTCGCCGAGCGCCGCGTCGCCCAGCATGGCGTCGATGAGCGTGAGCTGAACGTTGGGATTGATGCGCGCCAGCGCCGCGCGGGCGGATTCAACCTTCGGCTGGCCGACGGTCGCATCGCTGTGCAGCGTCTGGCGCTGCAGGTTGGACACCGACACCGTGTCAAAATCCAGTAGCGTCATGCGGCCCACGCCCGCCGCGGCAAGATACTGCGCCGCCGCACAGCCCAGCCCGCCGAGCCCGACGATGAGCACGTTCGCCGCCTTCAGCGCTTCCTGGCCTTCAAAGTCAAAACCGCGCAGCACGATCTGGCGGTTATAGCGCATCATCTCCTGGTCGCTCAGCTCAACCGTCATCTCAGCCTCCGAACAGGTGGTTAAAGGCTTCCACCTCAACCCATTCGCCGGCTTCCACATTGCCGCGCTCGCGCTCCAGCACGATGAAGCAGTTGCCCTGGCTGAAGGAGCTGAAAATGTGCGAGCCCTGGTGGCCGGTGGTGCTCACTTCCAGCTCGCCGTCGGCGCTGCGCGTTAAAATACCGCGCTGGAAATCAAGGCGACCCGGGGATTTCTTGAGGCGCGTGGCCGCGCGCGCGCGCTGGCGGGCGGGAAGCGGGCTGGCGCGGTTGCCGGATAGCGTCGCCAGCAGCGGCTGCACCAGCTGATAGAAGGTGAGGGCGGCGGAGACCGGGTTGCCCGGCAGGCCGCAGAACCAGCTGTTGGCCAGCTTGCCGAAGGCGAACGGTTTGCCCGGCTTAATCGCCAGCTTCCAGAAGGCGATTTCGCCCAGCTCGTCGAGAATGGTTTTGGTGTAATCCGCTTCGCCCACCGAGACGCCGCCGGAGCTGATCACCACGTCCGCGGATTTGTCCGCTTCGATAAAGGCGGCGCGCAGCTTGTCCGGATCGTCAGGAATAATGCCAAGGTTAATCACCTCGCAGCCCAGCTGCTCGAGCATCAGGTGCACCGCCAGGCGGTTGGTGTCGTAAATCTGGCCGTCCTTCAGCGGCTGGCCCGGAAGCTGGAGTTCATCACCCGTCGAGAAGACCGCGACGCGCACCCGGCGGATAACGTCAACCTCAGGGATGCCGAGCGACGCCAGCACCGGCAGCTCGGCGACGGTCAGCTTCTGTCCGGCGGCAAAGACGGTCGCGCCGAGGGTGATATCTTCCCCCACGCGGCGAATGTTCTGGCCCCGTTTAACCTCAGCGGTAAAACGCACGCCGCCGTCGGTTTGTTCGGTCTCTTCCTGCATCACCACCGCGTCGCAGCCCGCCGGAACCGGCGCGCCGGTCATAATGCGCACGCACGTCCCCGCTGGCCACTCACCGCTGAACGGCTGGCCCGCAAAGGCTTTTCCCGCCACCGGCAGCGGCTGCCCCGCCTGAAGATCCGCCAGGCGCACCGCGTAACCGTCCATAGCCGAGTTATCAAACCCCGGCACGTTAAGCGGCGAAACGATATCGCGGGCGGCTATGCGGCCAAAGCAGCGCGCCAGCGGCAGCGTTTCGCGGTCGTGCAGTGGGGAAATGCGGTCAAGCATCTGCGTCAGCGCCGCCTCAAGCGGCATCAGTCCGGCGGTAAAATCCATGGGGGCTCCTGCGGAGTAAAAACGAAAGCGCTCATTATGGCAGAAAAGTGCCGCTAACTGTATGACCTGCAGGCGCGAGCTTTACATCACACCTTCGTCTTTCTATATTCAAAAATCATCTGAATAATCATCGACGATAATGATATTTATAGAAAAAGCGGCAGACAGGGCTGACGGGTGAGGCGGAATGGGTAAGGCAGTGATTGCAATTCATGGCGGTGCCGGGGCCATTACACGGTCGCAGCTCACGCCGGAGCAGGAAAAGCGCTATATCGACGCGCTGTACGAGATTGTGGAAACCGGCCAGCGAATGCTGGAGGCGGGCGAAAGCGCGCTTGACGTCGTCACCGAGGCGGTGCGCCTGCTGGAGGAGTGCCCGTTGTTCAATGCGGGGATCGGTTCGGTCTTTACCCGCGATGAAACGCACGAGCTGGATGCCTGCGTGATGGACGGCGTGACCCTCAAGGCCGGGGCGGTGGCGGGCGTGACGCGCCTGCGCAATCCGGTGCTGGCGGCGCGCCTGGTGATGGAGCAAAGCCCGCACGTCCTGATGGCGGGCGCCGGAGCGGAACGCTTTGCTTCTGAGCAGGGAATGGCGCTCGTGCCGCCCGACACGTTTTCAACGCCTGAACGCTACCAGCAGCTGCTGGAGGCGCGTTCGTCCGGCGTGACGCAGCTCGACCACGCCGCGCCGCTGGACGAAAGCAGCAAGATGGGCACGGTGGGCGCGGTCGCGCTGGATAAGGCGGGCAACCTCGCCGCCGCGACCTCAACCGGCGGAATGACCAACAAGCTGCCGGGCAGGGTCGGCGACAGCCCGCTGCCGGGCGCGGGATGCTATGCCAATAACGCCACGGCGGCGGTGTCGTGTACCGGCACCGGCGAGGTGTTTATCCGCACCCTGGCGGCGTACGACATTACCGCGCTGATGGACTACGGCGGGCTCAGCCTGAGCGAGGCCTGCGAGCGCGTGGTGATGGAAAAACTGCCCGCGCTGGGCGGCGAGGGCGGATTAATCGCCGTCGATCGCGAGGGAAACGTCGCGCTGCCGTTTAACAGCGAAGGGATGTACCGCGCCTGGGGCTACGCCGGCGACGAGCCCAGCACCGGAATTTATCGTGAATAAGGGGGCATCGCGTGCCGCACAGTGAAGAGCTGGACAGCCGGGAAGTGCTGGCGGTCCGCCGGCTGAATATTGCGTTTCAGGACGAGCGGCAGTTCATCCCCGCAGTACAGGATTTATCGTTCTCGCTGAAGCGCGGCGAGACGCTGGCGATCGTCGGCGAGTCCGGTTCCGGCAAGTCGGTCACGGCGCTGGCGCTGATGCGCCTGCTGGAAACGTCCGGCGTGCAGGTGACCAGCGAGCAGATCCTGCTTCGCCGCCGCAATCGCCAGGTCATTGATTTAGACGAGCTGAGCGCGGCGCAAATGCAGGGCGTGCGCGGCGCAGACGTCGCCATGATTTTTCAGGAGCCGATGACCTCGCTGAACCCGGTCTTTCCGATCGGCGAGCAGATTGCCGAATCCATACGGCTCCATCAGGGGCTGAGCGGCGATGAGGCGATGAACGAGGCGCGGCGGATGCTGGAGCGCGTGCGCATCCCGGAGGCGCAGGCCATTCTGGGCCGCTACCCTCACCAGCTCTCCGGCGGGATGCGCCAGCGCGTGATGATCGCCATGGCGCTGTCGTGCCGCCCGGCGGTGCTGATTGCGGATGAACCGACCACCGCGCTGGACGTGACCATTCAGGCGCAGATCCTGCAGCTGATCAACGTTCTGCAGCAGGAGATGGAGATGGGGGTGATTTTTATCACCCACGACATGGGCGTGGTGGCCGACATTGCCGACCGCGTGCTGGTGATGCACCAGGGCCACGTGGTGGAAACGGGCAGCGTTGAGCAGATTTTTCACGCGCCGGTCCATCCGTATACCAAAGCGCTGCTGGCCGCGGTGCCGAAGCTCGGCGCGATGAACGGCAGCGATCTGCCGCGGCGCTTTCCGCTGATGTCCTCTGACGGAGCCGGAAGCCCGGAGCCGGAAGACGAGCAGGATACCGTGGTCGCCGGCAGGCCAATTCTTGAGGTGCGCGATCTGGTGACCCGCTTTCCCCTGCGCGGCGGCATCCTCAACCGTGTCAAGCGGGAAGTGCACGCCGTGGAAAACGTCAGCTTTGACCTGTGGCCCGGCGAAACGCTGGCGCTGGTGGGCGAGTCGGGAAGCGGTAAATCGACCATCGGACGGGCGCTGTTGCGGCTGGTGGAGTCGCAGGAGGGCAGCATCACCTTCAACGGCGAGCGCATCGACACGCTGCCCCACCGCAGGCTGCAGGCGGTGCGCCGGGATATCCAGTTTATCTTCCAGGACCCCTACGCCTCGCTCGATCCGCGCCATACGGTGGGCTACTCGATTATGGAGCCGCTGCGCGTGCATAACCTCCTCGACGGCGAGGCGGCGCAGCGTCGCGTTGCCTGGCTGCTCGAGCGCGTGGGGCTTAAGCCGGAACACGCCTGGCGCTATCCGCACGAGTTTTCCGGCGGCCAGCGGCAGCGGATCTGCATCGCCCGCGCGCTGGCGCTGAACCCGAAGGTGGTGATTGCCGACGAGTCGGTTTCGGCGCTCGACGTCTCTATTCGCGCGCAGATCATCAATCTGCTGCTCGATCTCCAGCGGGATATGGGGATCGCGTTTCTGTTTATTTCCCACGACATGGCGGTGGTGGAGCGCATCAGCCACCGCGTGGCGGTGATGTACATGGGGCAAATCGTCGAGATGGGCCCGAGGCGGGCGGTGTTTGAAAACCCGCAGCACCCGTACACCCGCAAGCTGATGGCCGCCGTTCCGGTCGCCGATCCTGCGCATCGCCACGCCCAGCGCGTGCTGCTGCAGGATGAAATGCCGAGCAATATCCGCAAGCGGGGCGAAAGCATGGAGCGCGTGACGCTGCGTGAAGTCGGCCCCGGACATTTTGTGGCACCGCCGCGTCAGGACAATGCATTCTCGCGGCTTTAACTTTCACCAGGCAGGAGAACACAATGGTTAACTTTGTTGCTCGTAAATGGCTTTTAGCCGCGAGCGTGACGGCAGCCCTGGCCGCATCCCCCGCGTTCGCTGCCAAGGACGTGGTGGTTGCGGTCGGGTCAAACTTCACGACGCTGGATCCGTATGACGCCAACGATACGCTTTCCCAGGCGGTGGCAAAATCCTTCTATCAGGGGCTGTTTGGCCTCGATAAAGAGATGAAGCTGAAGAACGTGCTGGCGGAGAGCTACAGCGTCTCGGACGACGGGCTGGTCTACACCATCAAGCTCAAAACCGGGGTTAAGTTCCAGGACGGGACCGACTTCAACGCGCAGGCGGTTAAGGTAAACCTCGATCGCGCCAGCGATCCGGCGAGCGGCCTCAAGCGCTATAACCTGTATAAAAATATCGCCAGCACCGAGGCGGTCGATCCGACGACGGTGAAGATCACCCTCAAAGAGCCGTTCTCGGCCTTTATCAATATCCTGGCGCATCCGGCGACGGCGATGATTTCGCCCGCCGCGCTGAAGAAATACGGCAACGAGATCGGCTTCCATCCGGTCGGGACCGGCCCGTATCAGCTGGAGACCTGGAATCAGACCGATTTTGTGAAGGTGAAGAAATTCGCCGGATACTGGCAGAAGGGGCTGCCGAAGCTGGACACCATTACCTGGCGTCCGGTGGTCGACAACAACACCCGCGCGGCGATGCTGCAAACCGGCGAGGCGCAGTTCGCCTTCCCGATCCCCTACGAGCAGGCCGCGCTGCTGGAAAAAAACAGCAAGCTGGAGCTGGTGGCCAGCCCGTCGATCATGCAGCGCTACATCAGCATGAACGTCACGCAAAAGCCGTTTGATAACCCGAAGGTGCGCGAGGCGATCAACTACGCCATCAACCGTCAGGCGCTGGTGAAGGTGGCCTTTGCGGGATACGCCACGCCGGCCACCGGCGTGCTGCCGCCGTCGATTGAGTATTCCCAGGCCTATAAGCCGTGGCCTTACGATCCGGCCAAAGCGCGCGAGCTGTTGAAAGAGGCCGGGTTCCCGAACGGCTTTAGCACCACGCTGTGGTCATCGCACAACCACAGCACCGCGCAGAAGGTGCTGCAGTTTACCCAGCAGCAGCTGGCGCAGGTGGGCATTAAGGCGCAGGTGACGGCGATGGACGCCGGGCAGCGCGCGGCCGAGGTGGAAGGCAAAGGGCAGAAAGAGAGCGGGGTGAGAATGTTCTACACCGGCTGGACCGCCTCGACCGGCGAAGCGGACTGGGCGCTCTCGCCGCTGTTCGCCTCGCAGAACTGGCCGCCGACGCTGTTCAATACCGCGTTCTACAGCAATCCGCAGGTTGATAAGGACCTGACCGACGCGCTGAAAACCACGAAGCCGGAAGAGAAGGCGCGCCTGTATAAAGAGGCGCAGGATATCATCTGGAAAGAGTCGCCGTGGGTGCCGCTGGTGGTCGAAAAGCTGGTCTCGGCCCATAACAAAGCGCTGACCGGGTTCTATATCATGCCGGACACGGGCTTTAGCTTCGACGACGCGGATCTGAAATAAGAGAACTCATTCCCGCGGGCAAAAGTCTGCGGGATGAGAGGAAAAGGCATGCTGAATTATGTTTGTAAGCGCCTGCTGGGGCTGATCCCGACGCTGCTGATCGTGGCGGTGCTGGTGTTTTTGTTTGTTCATATGCTGCCGGGCGATCCGGCGCGCCTGATCGCCGGCCCCGAGGCGGACGCCACGGTGATTGAACTGGTGCGTAAGCAGCTGGGGCTGGATCAGCCGCTGTATAAGCAGTTTCTGCACTATATCGGCAACGTTCTGCAGGGCGATTTCGGCACTTCGATGGTCTCACGACGCCCGGTTTCGGAAGAGATTGCCAGCCGCTTTATGCCCACCTTCTGGCTGACGATTGCCAGCATGGCCTGGGCGGTGCTGTTCGGCCTGGCGGCGGGCATTGTGGCCGCCGTCTGGCGCAACCGCTGGCCGGATAAGCTCGGCATGGCGCTGGCCGTCACCGGCATCTCCTTTCCGGCCTTTGCCCTCGGGATGCTGCTGATGCAGGTCTTTTCGGTTGAGCTGGGCTGGCTGCCGACGGTGGGGGCCGATACCTGGAAGCACTATATTCTGCCTTCCCTGACGCTCGGCGCGGCCGTGGCGGCGGTAATGGCGCGCTTTACCCGCGCGTCGTTTGTCGACGTGCTGAGCGAGGACTATATCCGCACCGCGCGGGCGAAAGGGGTGAGCGAGAAGTGGGTCATCCTCAAGCACGGCTTTCGCAACGCGATGATCCCGGTGGTGACGATGATGGGGCTGCAGTTTGGCTTCCTGCTGGGCGGCTCTATCGTGGTGGAAAAAGTCTTTAACTGGCCGGGGCTGGGGCGACTGCTGGTGGACTCGGTGGAGATGCGCGACTACCCGGTGATTCAGGCGGAAGTGCTGCTGTTTTCGCTGGAGTTTATTCTTATCAACTTAGTGGTGGACGTGCTGTACGCCGCCATTAACCCGGCTATCAGGTACAAGTAAAATGCGATTATTGAACTGGCGACGTGAGGCCGCAATCAGCGCGATGCCGGGGGTCAGGCCGGAACGCGTCAGAACGCCGTGGTCTGAGTTCTGGCGGCGCTTTCGCCGTCAGCCCGTGGCGCTGGCGGCGGGGATCTTCGTCCTGCTGCTGATTGTGGTCGCAATGCTGGCACCATGGATTGCGCCGTTTGATGCGGAAAATTATTTCGACTACGACCGCCTGAACGACGGCCCGTCGATGCTGCACTGGTTCGGCGTGGATTCGCTGGGGCGCGACATCTTTAGCCGCGTGCTGGTGGGGGCGCAAATTTCGCTGGCCGCCGGGGTATTTGCGGTCCTGATCGGCGCGGTCATCGGTACGGTGCTCGGCCTGGTCGCCGGGTATTACGAAGGCTGGTGGGACCGCGCTATCATGCGCATCTGCGACGTGCTGTTTGCCTTCCCCGGCATTCTGCTGGCTATTGCCGTGGTGGCGATCATGGGCAGCGGCATGGCGAACGTGATTATCGCCGTGGCGGTGTTCTCCATTCCCGCCTTTGCCCGCCTGGTGCGCGGCAATACGCTGGTGCTCAAGCAGCAGACGTTTATCGAGTCGGCGCGCAGCGTTGGAGCGAGCGATGCCACGATCCTGTTCAGCCATATTTTGCCGGGCACGGTGTCGTCCATCGTGGTCTACTTCACGATGCGGATCGGCGTGTCGATAATCTCGGCGGCCAGCCTGTCGTTTCTGGGATTGGGCGCTCAGCCGCCGACGCCGGAGTGGGGCGCGATGCTGAACGAGGCAAGGGCGGATATGGTGATTGCGCCGCACGTGGCAATTTTCCCGAGCCTGGCGATTTTCCTGACGGTGCTGGCGTTTAATCTGCTGGGAGACGGGCTGCGCGATGCGCTGGATCCGAGGATTAAGGGGTAAGTTTTTGCCCCTCACCCTAACCCTCTCCCCGGTAGGGGAGAGGGGACTGCACTGAGCCGTCTTTTCACCCTCGCCCCACCGGGGAGAGGGCCGGGGTGAGGGGAATAAACGCTAAATTAAACCCGGCTACCCCACAGGTCGTACTCGTCGGCGTTTTCAACCTTCACGCGAATGATATCGCCCGGCTTAACGCTGGTTTCACCGTTCAGGTATACCGCGCCGTCGATTTCCGGGGCATCGGCCATGCTGCGGCCAATCGCGCCTTCTTCATCCACTTCATCAATAATTACCAGAATCTCGCGGCCCACTTTTTCCTGCAGGCGTTCGGCGGAGATCTGCTGCTGCAGCTGCATAAAGCGGTTCCAGCGCTCCTCTTTCACCTCTTCCGGCACCTGATCCGCCAGCTCGTTGGCGGTTGCGCCTTCAACCGGGCTGTACTTGAAGCAGCCTACGCGGTCCAGACGCGCTTCTTTCAGGAAGTCGAGCAGCATCTGGAAATCTTCCTCTGTTTCACCCGGGAAGCCGACGATGAAGGTCGAGCGCAGGGTCAGCTCCGGGCAGATTTCGCGCCACTGCTTGATGCGCGCCAGCTGGCGGTCAACGGAGCCAGGGCGCTTCATCAGCTTCAGGATGCGCGGGCTGGCGTGCTGCAGCGGGATATCCAGGTACGGCAGGATTTTGCCTTCCGCCATCAGCGGGATCACGTCGTCAACGTGCGGATAAGGGTAGACGTAGTGCAGACGCGTCCAGATCCCGAGCTTTGAAAGCTGCTCGCACAGGCCCACCATGCTGGTTTTCACCGGCTCGCCGTTGTGGAAGCCGGAGCGGTGCTTCACGTCCACGCCGTAGGCCGAGGTGTCCTGAGAGATCACCAGCAGCTCTTTGACGCCCGCGTCGGCCAGGCGTTTGGCTTCTGCCAGCACTTCGCCAATCGGACGGCTCACCAGATCGCCGCGCATCGACGGAATGATGCAGAAGGTGCAGCGGTGGTTGCAGCCTTCGGAAATTTTCAGGTACGCATAGTGGCGCGGCGTCAGCTTCACGCCCTGTTCCGGCACCAGGCTGAGGAACGGGTTGTGCTTCGGTTTTGGCACGTAGTGGTGAACGTGCTCCAGCACCTGCTCGTAGCTGTGCGGGCCGGTGATCTCCAGCACCTTCGGATGCACTTCGCGGATCTGATCCACTTTCGCGCCCAGGCAGCCGGTGACGATCACCTTGCCGTTCTCCGTCAGGGCTTCGCCGATGGCTTCCAGAGACTCCTGGACCGCGCTGTCGATAAAGCCGCAGGTGTTGACAATCACCATGTCGGCGTTGTCGTAGCTTGGCACCACGTCATAACCCTCGGTGCGCAGTTCGGTCAGGATGCGTTCAGAATCCACCAGGTTTTTCGGACAGCCCAGGGAGACAAAGCCGATTTTCGGCTGGTGGGTAACATTGCTCATAGGTTAAAAATTCATCAATTATGGAGTTATCAGGGCGGGATTTTACAGCGTTCCGCGGGGGATTTATACACTCTTTGCGGGGCAGGTGGCGATGTTGAACGTTGTAGCAATGTAAAGAATGTTAACCAGTTGGGTTTTATTGATCTCAGGCATTTAATTGTACAAAAAATAACCTTATTCTTAATGTGCACTGAGGCTGACAGAGGAGGAACTAGCATGTTCGTTGACAGACTGAAACGCGATCTGCTGAACAAGCTGATCAACGTCAGAATCGACCTTGCCGCCTATCTGCAGTTGAGAAAGGCGAAGGGGTACATGTCAGTCAGCGAAAGCGAACATCTGCGTGATAATCTCTTTGAACTCTGTAATTTCATGCGCGAGAAAGCGCCGACCCTGAAAGCGGAATACGACGAAAGCGAACGGATTGCGCTGCGACGTGCCGCCGAAACGCTTTCTGTTGCAGGGGTTTGCCTGATGAACGGACACCACGACTGCCCCACGTTTATAGCCGTCAACGCGGAGAAGCTCGAAAACTGCCTGACTACGATCTCTCTTTGCATTATGTGTCTGAACAAGCACGCGAAGCTTGAACAGCAATAAGCCCCGGGGGAGGCAACTCCCCCTTCTGATTAAGCTTTTGTAAAAGTGATAACGCGCCCGGGGGTTGTGGCTAATCTTTATGCCATATGCCGATAAAGGAGCGCGTCATGCATCGATCCTCGCTGATATTCATTCCCGCCCTGCTGTTTCCCGTTTCGCTTCTCGCCGCGCCCGACGCGGTCAGGGTCGAGGTGCTGCAAACCAAACTCGATCACCCGTGGTCGCTGGCGTTTTTGCCCGGCGACCAGGGGCTGCTGATCACCTTAAGAGACGGGCAGATTAAGCGCTGGCAGGCGGGAAAAGGGCTCTCTGACCCTATCGTCGGCGTGCCGAAGGTCTGGGCAAGCGGGCAGGGCGGGCTGCTGGACGTGGTGCTGGCACCCGATTTTGAAAAATCACGCCGGATCTGGCTCAGCTACGCCGAAGCGGGCGATGACGGGAAGGCCGGAACGGCGGTTGGCTACGGTCGGCTGAGCGACGATCTTTCGCGCATTGAAGGGTTCCAGGTGGTGTTCCGCCAGATGCCGAAACTCTCTACCGGCAACCACTTCGGCGGCCGCCTGGCGTTTGACGGCAAGGGCTACCTGTTCATTGCGCTCGGCGAGAACAACCAGCGCTCGACGGCGCAAGATCTCGATAAGCTGCAGGGGAAAGTGGTGCGCCTGACCGAAGACGGCAAGGTGCCGCCGGACAATCCGTTTGTGAAGACCTCTGGTGCGCGCCCGGAAATCTGGTCCTACGGCATTCGCAATCCGCAGGGCATGGCGATGAACCCGTGGAGCGACGCGCTGTGGCTTAACGAGCACGGCCCGCGCGGCGGCGATGAGATTAACATCCCTGAAAAGGGGAAAAACTACGGCTGGCCGCTGGCGACCCACGGCATTAACTACAGCGGCCTGAAGATCCCCGAAGCCAAAGGCGAGCACGTTGAGGGGACGGAAAAGCCGCTGTTCGTCTGGAAAGTCTCCCCTGCCGTGAGCGGGATGGCGTTCTATCACAGCGACGTCTTCCCGCAGTGGAAGAACAAGCTGTTCGTCGGGGCGCTGAAGGAGAAGGACGTTATCGTGCTGAGCGTGAACGGCAACAAAGTGACCGAGGACGGGCGTATTCTGGGGGATAAAGACCAGCGCATCCGCGACGTGCGGGTCGGGCCGGACGGCTATCTGTACGTGCTGACCGATGAATCGGACGGGCAGCTGCTGAAGGTCAGCCCGTCCGGCACGTAATCAGCTGACCGGGATCATCACCACGTTCTGGTACGCCGGGCGCTCGCCGAGCTGCTTCAGCCAGCGCTCAAGGTGCGGGCGCGGCGTCCACTTCAGGCCCATGTTGGTCAGGTTCCAGACGAACGGCGCCACGGCGATATCGCCCACGCCGAAGGCGTCACCGGAGAACCACGCGTGCGTCGCCAGCTCGTTGTCCATCATGGCGAACAGGTTTTCGCAGGCGTCCTGCGCGGCGTGGATGGCGGGATAATCGCGCTCGGGTTCCGGCGTGCGGATTAGCCCCATCAGGATCACGCGGTGGGTGGGGGAGAGCGTCTGGTTGGCCCAGTCCATCCACTTTTCACCCTGCGCGCGCTGCGCCGGGCTGTCGACCCAGAGGCGGCTTTGACCGTACTGGGCGGCGAGGTAGCGCACAATGGTGTTCGATTCCCACAGCGTTACGTCGGTCTCTTCATCGCGCAGCAGCGGCACCAGGCCGTTTGGGTTCATGGCCAGATACTCAGCCTCTTTATTTACGCCAAACTCTAAACCGGCCATCACCTGCTCAAACGGTAAATCCAGCTCTTCCAGCGTCCACAGCACCTTCTTGACGTTAGTCGAGTTGTTCCTTCCCCACAGCGTAATCATCGTTATTCCTCAAAGAGTCAAACCCGAGAGCCCACATGGTGAGATAAACCCAACAATTACGCAACAAAGACGAAAAAAATCCTGCCATTCGAAGCGTAACCGGATGTTATTGCATAAACTTTAAAAACTTTACCTGGATTAGGTTTCTTTGAACGCTGTAGTGCGCTATTACTCATCGCTTCTTGCGACACGGTGATTGTGACGTGATTTAAGAAAGGACACTCGGGTGGCATTTATGACGCAAAAAACTTCTTCTCTGCGCAGCCTGGCGGCGGGCTCTGCGCTTCTTTTCCTGTTTGCTCCAACGGTTTATGCAGCTGAAACAACGGCTCCGGAAGCGCCTCCGGTCGACGCGCGCGCCTGGATTTTGATGGATTACGCCAGCGGCAAGGTGCTGGCGGAAGGCAACGCCGACGAGAAGCTTGACCCGGCCAGCCTGACCAAGATTATGACCAGCTACGTGGTGGGCCAGTCGCTGAAGGCCGGCAAGATCAAGCTCGATGATATG
Organism: Enterobacter sp. KBR-315C3_2022; assembly: GCF_041399425.1. Taxonomy (NCBI): domain Bacteria; kingdom Pseudomonadati; phylum Pseudomonadota; class Gammaproteobacteria; order Enterobacterales; family Enterobacteriaceae; genus Enterobacter; species Enterobacter sp. KBR-315C3_2022. The sequence goes on along the minus strand of NZ_JBGKEB010000003.1, from coordinate 238,337 downwards.
GTCACCATCGGGAAAGATGCCTGGGCGACGGGCAACCCTGCGCTCCGCGGCTCGTCGGTGATGTTCCTGAAGCCGGGCGATCAGGTGTCGGTTTCCGACCTGAACAAGGGCGTGATTATCCAGTCCGGCAACGACGCCTGCATTGCGCTGGCGGATTACGTGGCGGGAAGCCAGGATTCGTTCATCGGCCTGATGAACGGCTACGCGCAGAAATTAGGCTTAACCAACACCACCTTTAAAACCGTCCACGGCCTGGACGCGCCGGGCCAGTTCAGCACCGCCCGCGACATGGCGCTGCTGGGCAAAGCGCTGATCCACGACGTGCCGGAAGAGTACGCCATCCATAAAGAGAAAGAGTTCACCTTCAACAAGATCCGCCAGCCGAACCGTAACCGGCTGCTGTGGAGCAGCAACGTCAACGTCGACGGGATGAAAACCGGCACCACCGCGGGCGCGGGCTACAACCTGGTGGCCTCCGCAACCCAGGGCGATATGCGCTTGATCTCGGTGGTGCTCGGCACGAAAACTGACCGTATTCGCTTCAACGAATCGGAAAAGCTGCTGACCTGGGGCTTCCGCTTCTATGAGACCGTCACGCCGATCAAGCCGGATGCCACGTTTATCAGCCAGCGCGTCTGGTTTGGTGATAAGAGCGAAGTTAACCTGGGCGCGGGAGAGGCCGGTTCGGTAACCATTCCGCGCGGCCAGCTGAAAAACCTGAAGGCCAGCTTTACCCTGACCGAGCCGCAGCTCACCGCGCCGCTGAAGAAAGGCCAGGTTGTCGGAACCATTGATTTCCAGCTTAACGGCAAATCCATCGAGCAGCGACCGCTGATCGTGATGGAAGCGGTAGAAGAGGGCGGCTTCTTCAGCCGGATGTGGGACTTCGTGATGATGAAATTCCACGGATGGTTTGGCAGCTGGTTTAGCTAAACGTTTTTGCCGGGTGGCGGCTACGCCTTACCCGGCCTACGTTCGAGCCGTTGTAGGCCGGGTAAGGCGTAGCCGCCACCCGGCGATCGGGCTAATACATCAGCTTAATCTGCTGCGCTTTCGCATACGCCACCAGCTCATCGTCCGGTCGGCAGTCGCTAACGATCGCGTCAAACTGCCCCAGCTCGCCCATCCTTGCCGGACGCACCTTGCCAAACTTGCTGTGATCCACCACCAGCACGTGCTGCTGCGCCGCGTTGAGCGCCCAGTGCTTCACCGGCAGCTCCTCCAGGTTAAAGCAGGTCGCTCCCTGACGAACACTGACGCCCGCAGCCGAATAAAACGCAATGTCCGGGCACAGGTGGCCGAGCGTATCCTGCAGGTTCAGCGGCTTAAAGATGGCGTTGCTGGCGTGGAACTCGCCGCCGCAGAGGATCACCCGGCACTCGGGCTTCTCCTGCAGGGCCAGAAAGGTGTTTAGCGAATAGCAGACGGCGGTGAAGGGCATGCTGCTGTCGATCGCTTCGATAATCCAGGGCGTGGTGGTGCCGCAGTCAAAAAACAGCGTCTGATGCGGCTGAACCAGAGACGCCGCAAGGCGCGCCGCTTTGCGCTTCTCCTCGACGAGGCGCGTTTTTTGATCGCTCAGCAGATAGTGGCTGGCGCTGCGCGGCTCGAGCACAATATACCCACCCAGCAACACGACGGGCGCGCTCTCGCTATTCAGATCGCGACGAATGGTCATCTCAGAGACGCCGAGCAGGGCGGCCGCTTCCTTGAGATGAAGCTTATCGCTGCGCTTCAGCGCCTGAATGAGCTGAGCAATGCGGTCATCGCGTCGTGTTTCCATAGGTCCTCGGAATAAATAAGTGAGCCCCCGCAGGGCGGGGGCTCAAGTGTAACCCGTCGGACCCGGATTAGTCACGTATCCAGCCTTTGCGGATGGGCAGGGCAAACAGCACGCGGTAGAGCTGAGACAGGCCGCGATAAAGCGCCTGACCAAACAGATTCCACAGGATCGCCGCGCTGACGCAGCCGATCATTCCCACCAGCAATCCGCCGACCATATCCAGCGGCCAGTGAACGCCCAGATAAACGCGGGACCAGGCGATAGCCACCGCCGTCGCCATCAGCACCGCGCCGGACCACAGGCGGTGCCAGAAGAGGAAGGCTAGCGCAAAGGTGAAAATCACCGTGCCGTGGTCGCTCGGGAAGGAGTCATCCGGGGCGTGGTGCAGGAAGTTATAGCCGACGTGATCGACAAACGGACGGTCGTGCGGGAACGCATGCCCCAGCACGTAGCTGGTCAGCACGCTGACGCCGATCGCCATCGCCACCTTGATCACCAGCTGGCGCTGCGCGCTAACCTGCTTGCGCGGCCCCCACAGCCAGAGAATCACCGCCAGAGCGGGAACGATGCTGATCAAATCTTTTGCGATAAAGGTCGCGACATCAATCATCCACTCTGGCGAAGCCGGCGTGGCGTTAATCAGGTAAAACAAACTGTAGTTGAGACTCTCTAACATACCCTCGTCACTCTTTTGCAAACCAGGCGGAAACAAGCCCGTAGACCGCCACCTGAGAAAACCAAACCCACCACCCGGCCCACAGGTTGTGAGAGAAAAAATGCGCCCCGCGCATCACCTGCCCGAAGCCCATCGTGAGCCCCAGAACAACGCCCAGGGCGACAAAACTCCAGGCCAGACGCGGACGCTCGCGCCAGAAGGCAAAAAACAGCCCCATGACCATAAAGCCGCTGGAGGAGTGGCCGCCTGGAAAGCACCGTCCGGGGCCGCTTTCCAGCGGTACTGTGCCAAACAGCGGATAAGAAACCGCCTTGCCGCCGTACTCCACCAGATCCCACGGGCAGCTGTGGTGGCTAATGCTTTTCAGCACGCCGACCACCAGGGCACCCACGCCCATCAGCAGCGCGGCGGTGACCAGCCGCGCGTTGCGGCGGTAGGCACCATAGATCAGCGCCACGGCGCCCAGGGCGATTGCGGCAAACTTCGCCATGCGGTGGTTCAGCAGATCCAGCAGCGGGTTTTGCTGCAGTGGAAAACGGTGCGCTGCCGCGTCGTACCAGTAGCCCGTTATCCATCTGTCGAGCCCTTCATCGCGAGAAAGCCAGGTAAACAGTATGGCCAAGGCTATCAGCGCTAAAAGCTGATAACCATAAAAGCGCGTCGGCAAACGGTAAAGTTTTTTTGTCTTAGTTGTCTGTAACTTAGACAATTCTGAAGGGGTTGAGGTGTGTGCCATAATCGGAGCCGATGACGTGAAATTAGGGCTATCATATTTGTGTCAACTTAAGGAAACCTTAAACAGCGACGATAAGTGCTTTATTTCTGTTAATCCTCGATAATTTGCTGTCTCAGGCAGGGCCAATTCATTACACTCAACGCGATTTTTTCACCATAAAGAGATTGCATGACAAACCGTTCTTCTTCCGGTAATCGTCTGGGTCGTCAGGCGTTACTTTTCCCTCTGTGTCTGGTGCTCTACGAATTTTCCACCTACATCGGCAACGATATGATCCAGCCCGGCATGCTGGCCGTGGTAGAGCAGTTCAACGCGGGGATTGAGTGGGTTCCCACCTCCATGACCGCCTATCTGGCCGGCGGCATGTTTTTGCAGTGGCTGCTGGGGCCGCTGTCGGATCGTATTGGCCGTCGTCCGGTGATGCTGACGGGCGTGGTGTGGTTCATCGTTACCTGCCTGGCCACGCTGCTGGCGCAAAATATTGAACAGTTCACCCTGCTGCGCTTCCTTCAGGGCGTGAGCCTGTGCTTTATCGGCGCGGTGGGCTATGCCGCCATTCAGGAGTCGTTCGAGGAGGCGGTGTGTATCAAAATTACCGCACTGATGGCGAACGTGGCGCTGATTGCCCCGCTGCTGGGGCCGCTGGTGGGCGCCGCGTGGGTGCACGTCGCGCCGTGGGAGGGGATGTTTGTGCTCTTCGCCGCGCTTGCCGCCGTCTCCTTCTTTGGTCTGCACCGGGCGATGCCGGAAACCGCGACGCGGCTGGGCGAGAAGCTGTCGCTGAAAGAGCTGGGCCGGGACTATAAAGAAGTGTTGAAAAACGGCCGCTTCGTGGCGGGCGCGCTGGCGACGGGCTTTGTCAGCCTGCCGCTGCTGGCGTGGATTGCCCAGTCGCCGGTCATTATCATCAGCGGTGAACAGCTGAGCAGCTACGAGTACGGCCTTTTACAGGTGCCGATTTTTGGCGCGCTGATCGTCGGCAACCTGGTGCTGGCCCGCCTGACGGCGCGCCGCTCCGTGCGATCGCTGATTATCATGGGCGGCTGGCCGATTGCCGCAGGGCTGATTGTGGCCGTGGTGGCGACCGTGGCGTCGTCCCACGCCTACCTGTGGATGACGGCGGGGCTGAGCATCTATGCCTTCGGTATTGGCGTGGCGAATGCCGGGCTGGTGCGCCTGACCCTGTTCGCCAGCGAAATGAGCAAAGGCACCGTGTCGGCGGCGATGGGCATGCTGCAGATGCTGATTTTCACCGTCGGCATTGAGGTGAGCAAGCATGCTTACGCCTTCGGCGGCAACGGACTATTTAGCCTGTTCAATCTCGCCAACGGCGCGCTGTGGGTCGGGTTGATGGTGGTGTTCCTGAAAGACAAGCGCGTAGGGAATGCCCTGCAACCTTAACCTGTTTATTCCCTCTCCCCTTTGGGGAGAGGGTCAGGGTGAGGGGAGAGAGCACTAAACTCCACGGCATCAATTAAACGGCGCTTCCCCGTTCAGCGCTTTCTCAATCACGTCCAGCACGCCTTCATCGTTATTATTTGGCGCTTCGAAGCGGGCGACCGCCTTGATGTGCGGCCTGGCGTTCGCCATCGCGAAGCTAAACCCGGACTGGCGCAGCATTTCCACATCGTTACCGCTGTCGCCAAACGCCACCACCTCATGGTCTTCAATGCCCCAGCGCTTCTGCAATATCTTCAGGCCGTTGGCCTTGTGCACGCCCGGTATAATCAGGTCGATACTGCCGTGGCCGGTGGTGACGGGCACCATGATATCGCCCAGCTTTTCATGCAGCATCGCCTGGATACGCGGGATTTCGTCGTCCGACACGTTAAGGCCAAACTTAAAGAAGATATCGTTCAGATTGTCGAAATTCTCGACCTTCTCCAGGCGGTGATAATATTTCGCCGCCATGTCATGGAAGCCGTCGTGGTAATGCTTCAGCGTATAGGCGCTGCCTTTGCCGCAGGCGATAATTTCAATTCCGGCCACGTCGCTTAGCACGGTGGCCACGGTGTCAAAATCTGCTTTTGACAGCTCGCCGTTGAACACGTCTTCGCCAGCGCTGACCACCCAGCCGCCGTTTTCCGCCACGAAGGAAATCTCATGGGCGATCTCCGGGAAAAAGGAAATCAGCTGGTAGTACTGGTTGCCGCTGGCCACCACGAAACGTATGCCTTGCGCCTTCATGCGCGCGTACTGCGCCAGAAAACGCGCGCGGTTGTAGGTCTTCGCGTCGCTCAGGAACGTGCCATCCATGTCGACTGCAATCAGCTTAACGCTCATATCCTTTCTCCAGTGTCGTCTTTTCTGTTTCCGGTTTTGCCACCGCGCGGGCGACCAGCGCGGCGATAATCACCAGTCCTAATACCACCAGCATGGCGCTGCGCAGCCCGTAGTGTTCGCCGAGGAAGCCAAGCAGCGGCGGGCCCACCAGGAAGGCAAGATAGCCTGTCGTGGCGACCACGCTGACGCGCGTCGGCGCGTCCGGTCCGGTATCGCTGGCGGCGGAAATCGTCAGCGGGAAGCCGAGCGAGGCGCCAAGCCCCCATAGGATCACCGAAACGCCGGCAATCCAATCCACGTCTACAAAGATGATCATCGCGATGCCCAGCCCGCCCAGCAGGGCGCTGGCGCGCACCACCGCCACGCGGCTGTAGCGGTCAATAAACCAGCCGCCCGTGAAGCGCCCCACGGTCATGCCGAGCGTAAATCCGGCGTAAATCAGCGAGCCGGAGGTGGGGCTAAAGCCGTGGCCGTCCACCATCAGCAGCGGCAGCCAGTCGTTGGCCGAGCCTTCGGCGAAGGCCATCGCCAGCACCACCACGCCAATCAGCATCAGCTGGATATCGCGGTAGAAAGGCACGCCTTTTTCTGCCGACTTTTGCTCGTCGGCGGAGTTTTTTCCCGTGCCGCCGGGGATCGCCCGGATGCCGGTCAAAATCGGGATAATGCACACCAGGGCCGCCAGCAGGATATGCAGATTGGCCGCGATGCCAAACGCCGTCAGCGCCATGCCGACGCCCGCGCCCGCCAGCGTGCCGAGGCTGTAAAAGCCGTGCATCATCGGCAGGACGGTTTTATTCATTTCACGCTCAACGGCAGCGCCTTCGACGTTAATCGCCACCTCCGCCGCGCCAAAGCTGCCGCCAAAGACCGTCAGCCCGAGAGCAAATACCAGAGGAGAAGCAAGCCACAGCGCGACGCTCAGCACCATCATGCCCAGCACCGCGCAGCACATGGTGGTGCGAATCACCGCCCGGGTGCCGAAGCGCTTTACCAGCCATGCCGAGCACAGAATGCCGCTCATCGAGCCTATCGACAGGCCAAACAGCACGATGCCCATCTCCGCAGTCGAGACGGAGAGAATGTCGCGAATGGCAGGCGTGCGCGTCGCCCAGGAGGCCATCAGCAGCCCTGGAATGAAGAAGAACATAAACAACGCCCACATGCGCAGCTGCAGGGCCTTTCGAGGAGAGGTCAAGGTCATTGGGGTTAACACCGGAAGTACAACAATAGCGACAACACTAGCAAGTATGTGTACATTTGTACATAAACTACGTGAGGATTTTATGAGCAGACCCCCGAACGACCCTCATCGCCGCGAGAAGATCCTCCAGGCAACGCTGGATACTATTGCCGGGCATGGCATTCACGCGGTCACGCACCGCAAAATCGCCAGCCGCGCGGGCGTGCCGCTGGGCTCGATGACCTACTATTTTGACGGCATGGAGCAGCTGATCGAGGAGGCATTCGTCTGGTTTACCCTGCAAATGTCGCAGCAGTACCGCGACTTCTTCGCTGGCGTCACCGGGTCGGAGATGGCCTGCGAATCCATCACCACCCTGATCCACAGCTCCGAAGTGACCACGCCGCAGAACATGGCGCTGATGTACCAGCTCTACGCCTTTATGAACCGCAGCGCGGCGCTCAAAACGGTGATGCAGGACTGGATGAAAATGAGCCAGGCGACGCTCGGGCAGTGGTTCGACCCGGTGACTACCCGCGCGCTGGACGCGTTCATAGAAGGAATGACGCTGCACTTCGTGACGGACAGGCAGCCGCTGTCGCGACAGGAGATCCGCGCGATGGTCGGGCGGATTGCGGGGGAAAGCGGCCGCTAGCGTGCCGCTTGTCCGCATCACGGCTTGAGGATTTTTTTCCCGGCAGCGTCGATCACCGCTTCACCGTCTTCCTTGCTGAATGCCCCTTTTTGCGCATTCGGCAGGATCTCCAGCACCACTTCCGAAGGCCGGCACAGGCGGGTGCCCAGCGGCGTAACGACAATCGGTCGGTTAATCAAAATCGGATGTTGCAGCATGAAGTCAACGAGCGCGTCGTCGGGGATGCTTTCATCGGCCAGCCCGAGCTGCTCATAAGGCTCGACGTTTTTGCGCAGCAGATCGCGCACGGAGATAGCCATATCGTTAATCAGCTTCACCAGCTCGCCCCGCGACGGCGGATTTTCGAGGTAGAGGATAACGTCCGGCTCAACGCCGCTGTTGCGGATCATCTCCAGCGTGTTGCGGGACGTGCCGCACGCCGGGTTGTGATAAATACTGATGTGACTCATAGTCAGTGCTCGCTATAGGGTGAAAGAGAGACGTAACGCCAGCGCGGCGAGCGTCACAAACAGAACGGGCAGGGTCATGATAATCCCCGTTCGGAAATAGTATCCCCACGTAATGGTGATATTTTTCTGCGCCAGCACGTGCAGCCAGAGCAGGGTGGCAAGGCTGCCGATCGGCGTGATTTTCGGCCCCAAATCGCAGCCAATCACGTTGGCATAAATCATCGCCTCTTTAATCACGCCCGTCGCCGTGCTGCCGTCGATGGACAGCGCGCCAATCAGCACCGTAGGCATGTTGTTCATGATTGATGACAGAAACGCGGTGATGAACCCCGTCCCCAGCGTGGTCGCCCACAGCCCGTGCGCGGCCAGCAGGTTCAGCACGCCTGAAAGCGCGTCCGTTAACCCGGCATTTCGCAAACCGTACACCACCAGATACATCCCCAGCGAGAAGATGACGATCTGCCAGGGCGCGCCGCGCAGCACCTTTCCGGTATTAATCGCGTGGCCGCGCTTTGCGACGGCAAACAACACCAGCGCGCCGACGGTGGCGATGGCGCTGACCGGCACGCCGAGAGGTTCAAGAACGAAGAAGCCGACCAGCAAAAGAACCAGAACCACCCAGCCCGTTCTGAAGGTGGGCAGATCGTTAATCGCCAGCGCGGGCCGCTTGAGCTTATCCAGGTCGTAGACCGGCGGAATATCTTTACGGAAGAACAGGTGCAGCATCACCAGCGTGGCGGCGATGGCCGCGATATCCACCGGGATCATCACCGAAGCGTACTCCGTGAACCCGAGCGCAAAGAAGTCGGCGGAGACGATGTTCACCAGGTTAGAGACAATTAAAGGCAGGCTGGCCGTGTCCGCGATAAACCCGGCCGCCATCACGAAGGCGAGCGTGGACCGCGTGCTGAACCCAAGCGCCAGCAGCATGGCGATGACGATAGGCGTCAGGATCAGCGCCGCGCCATCGTTGGCGAAGAGCGCGGCCACGGCGGCGCCCAGCAGCACGATATAGCTGAACAGCAGCCGACCCCGCCCTTTTCCCCAGCGCGAAACGTGCAGGGCCGCCCATTCGAAAAAGCCCGACTCGTCCAGCAGCAGGCTGATAATGATGACCGCAATGAAGGTTGCCGTGGCGTTCCAGATGATATTCCAGACTAGCGGAATATCGTTAAGCTCAATGACTCCGAAGGCCAGCGCCAGCGCGGCCCCGATGGCGGCGCTCCAGCCGATGTTGAGCCCCCGGGGCTGCCAGATAACCAGAATCAGCGTGAAGAGAAAAATAGCACCTGCCAGAAACATGATGGCTCCGTTATATCTGTTTAAGTGAATGTATTTGTGGTTTAGCACGTACCGCGCTGGAGGGTTTTGAGCTTTGATCGAATCTCTTCACGCAGGCAGTTCCAGGCGCTGTCGATATTCGCTGCCGCCCACGCGGGCATGATGGGGGAAAGGCGGTAATAGATCCATTTCCCTTCCCGGCGATCGATGACGAGGCCTGACTCACGCAGTATGGCCATATGCCTTGAGACTTTGGGCTGCGCTTCCTTTGTGGCAGAACAAATATCGCAAACGCACAGTTCTCCGGCTTCGCGAAGCAGCATGACGATGGCTAAACGGGTTTCATCAGAAAGCGTTTTGAAAAGATGAAGCGGATGGTGCATTGGATATCTCGAGATTAGATGGGTTACATATATGGTAAATCATATGTGTTTGGTTGCATAGAGGGAAAGCTGAGGGGAATTTCAGGCAACAAAAAAACCATTTATGTGAATGGGTTAGTGAAAACAATGAGTTGCAAGATAATCAATAAGTTAGGTAGGTGGTAAGGGGTGGCGATTAAGGGGCAATGCCAACCGCAACCGCCACTTTGTCGCCACTTAGTTCATCGTGACTTACTTTAAACGCCAGGGGCCTTTCTCCTCGACTTGCTCCACCATTCCCTCTGACTCAAGTTCGCGGAGAAGGGCTACTGCCCAGTATTGTTGCTGTGTACTTGGGGCTTTAGGGTAATCTCCCCAGTCCAGACCGCAGAGACGAAATACTTCTGCTTGCTTAACGCCTTTACCATTTATGCGTCCATCAGGATGCTTTGCCAAAGCAGCAAGAGCTAATTCTTTAGCTTTAGTACGAAGTTCTAAGCCCTGTTTCTGTAACTCATTCATAATCAATCTCCCTGATAATCAAGACCATCCTAATGATACTCCGCGAATGTCAGGCGCGCACATGAACTGCATCTAAGGATGTTTGACCCATGGTTGCCAGGGGATTAAAGCGTAGGGCCGTTTCCAGAGGATTGGGCGCGAGGAGGGCATAGCGCATGGTCATTTCTATGTCGTGGTGGCCGAGGGTTTTCAGGAGGGCAAGGACATCATAAAGTGTGCTGCAAATGTGTGGCGCAGGAGGTGGGTAAGCTGGCCGCGAGGAAGCACAATGGAGAATTTGTCCATCACAGACAAAAACTTGAAGTAGCAATCCTTAAAGAACTTGAAACCGTCTAGGGCAATGATTTCCTCGTGCAGTTCTTTGCTGATTGAATTACTTCGGTTCTTCTTGCCTATGGTTCTGATAAATGTGATTCGGTACTTTGTGTACCTGAGAGCGTGTGAGGTTCACCGCTTCGCGCCAGCGTGCGCCGGTACTAAGGCAAATTTTAACCACCAGAGCGAGCAGGGCGCTTTGGCGTTGGCAGTCAAAAAGAAGCTCGGTGATCTGTTCATGCGTCAGCCAGGCCATTTCTTTCTCGGCAATGGTGAATTTACGCATGTTCTCCAGCGGGTTTGGTGCTGTCCATTCTCCAAGGCGGGCCAGTTCGCTGAATACGCTGCTCAGATAGCTTTGCTCCAGATTGATAGTTACCGGGCTGGCACCTTTCTTCCACTTCTCGCTAAATTAGATTTCATCCGTCAGGCGTTTATCGCGGTAATGCGCGAACAATTTGAAACTGAGATCGTTAGCAAGAGGGTTTCCGAGTGCATCGACCATTAGGACCAACTTGTCGTAAACATGCTCGCCAGCGGTCAGGGGTTTGCCGTGCAGTTTGAACCAGAGTTCAACGACGTCTTTCAGAGTTCGACGGTCTACTGATTCACCCAGCCAGGGCTTAGCATCTGTCTCATCCATCGTGTGACGCTCAAAAACCAGTGCTTCGCCTTTGGTGGCGAACCGTTTACCCACACGAAGCCCGGCGGATGGCATTCAAAAATCCATTTTTTTGTATCGAGTTTTCGTACTGCCATAAAAAAACCCTCATTTCTGAGGGCTAAGTTTAACTGTAGGTTTGACCAGTGGACAATTTATCAATTTCAAATAACAAACATTTACTTGCTATCGAAAAAATTAATTATTTCTTTTAACCATCCTAACGAGGGAATTTCGTCTTCGTCAATATCATAAAGTGCTTCTATATAGGTCTCACAAAAAATATTTTTATTACCTGGTTCATTAAAATATTTTTTTATAATCTGTTTTTGTCTTGTGGTTAGGTCTAGTATGCCCCCAGAAACTTCAGATGAAAGCGTCTCCATGTTTTCGATAAATGAGAATCTCTCTTCTCCATTATGATAAAGACGGTATAATGTTTCATAGAAGTTTAGCCCATGAAGTGCATCTTCAATCTCTGTTGGAGGAGACACCCTATTATCAGTAGTCTTAAGTAAGTTAATATTACTTAAATCCTCACTAAGCAATAATCTTCTTATTCTCACTTGGGGGATGCTGTCTAGAGCTTCAAATTTATCATATGCATGATCGGTGTCTAAAAGGCAAAAAACTTTGCCTTTTATAGCCGGTTTTCGATCCTTCAAAGCTAGTACTAAGTAAGTATAAATATCCTTCAGTGCGAAAGATCCTCCGACACTAAGCACAATTAAGTTTTCGCACTCTCGATCTTCAAGTGTTAAGTGTGCATCAATGTATTTTTTATCAGTACGGCCTTCACATAAAATCCAGTTGTAGTTATTCGATGAGGTGATGGATGTTATAATAGACTGAATTAGATCATGATTACTCTTTACCTCAAGCGTATCTAAGTAAGAACCTTGTGATTCCTTAACCAAGGCTGAAATTTCATCACGATAATACTCAAGGTTTATACATTTTATAAAGGTTTGATTCGGCGAGATATATGTCGCGCTACCAGTCATTGCCGCAGGCAAAAAGCCATACCAATGTGTAGTACAAATTGTTTGGATGCCTAATTCGCTAATCTTTCTAATTTTCTCAAATTGCGTGAAGCATGAAGATGCATGCAGAGACAGTTCTGGCTCATCTACAGCTAAAATGGTGGTTTGTTGTGTTTTTTGGGGGTTATCTTTTAAAAATCCAATAGCTAAATCTAGCAAAGCTTTCCTTTTTTCACCTGAACTGAGATTGTAGATTGGGGTATCTCTACTTACGTTATCAATGTAATGTAAAACCTTGTCACTGAAATAAGATTCAATGATCTTAGAAATCATATGACGCTGCGTGAAAGAGTTTTGTCGCTGAGTTGGTCGTTTAAAATGATAGCGCCCATCGAGTTTTTGAGAAAGTTGATCAACAAAATCATGAAGGTGTTGGTTAATTTCATTGATATCTTCTTTTTTGATAATTTTGCTTATTCTTTGTTGTAAATTCTCTCCTAACAGCGATTGTAACAGATCGCTTTCTATTTTTGAGTATTCTGGTATGGTTATTTCTGCAGGTAAATATATATAGTTAAATGTATCTTTTATATGATCTAGAAGCTTAGCTAATGTACTTCTGAAAAAGTTCTTTTGTACGTTGGATGAGCTGTTTTCAGGAGTTAACTCTTCTATCTCAGAACGATAGTCTTCGATAGACTCAAATATTGACATATAAGGTCGTGGAATTTCATTCGCCTTATCTTTTATGATTCCTAATGGTATAAGAAAATAATCAGAGTCAGAATAGTATGATGTTAATGAGTTTCTATGTGATACAAATTTTTCAGCCAGTGTGCGCTGCATCGAATTGAAATCTTCAGTTTCTAATTGCCAAGTAGCGTTACTTATTATCTCAAAAAACTTGTATATAGAAGAGCTATTTCTCAATCGGTCCTTACGTATAAGGTAAATTGGAACGATAAATGGCTCTCGAGTTTCGAAACCTTGGCTGCGAGCATCGTTATTTATATCAAGTCGGTTAATATCTGTTCTGTTGAGGACAATATCTATTGCTTGTAGTATGGAGCTTTTGCCAACACCATTTTCCCCGATCATCCATGATGACCGATCGTTCACTGTAAGCGGAACGTAATGCTGATTTCTAAAATTTTTAAAATTTCTTAAAATTACACCAACAATCATTTAATTATTCCTTGATTAATATTTATTTACAGGTCTTTATCACCTTTGCAAGAATTATAACATTTTTGATGTAATATTCTATTTTTTGTTTTAGCATCCAACATTATACAATTGTTGGATAATCTTACACCTTCTCTTATTGAGTATATCCCATCGATTTAAATCATCCACATACCATCGTCAATATCGGCTATATTTAGATTTAAAAATAAATAATATTTTTTGATTTGATCGCCGATTTTCCATCTACTATATCTGCCAGTAGAGATGAATCAAATGTAAACAACCACTTTACATTATACTCCCATCACGGATTCTCTCTTTAGTAAACGTGATGGTTTCTGCTTTGTATCTATATGCTTCGGGCCTTCTGAAGTAGTCAGCCAACGTAGAGATATCCCGGTTTCAAGCGCACGCTGAATTAACCAATCTGCGGAGAAGAAATCTCGCATGTATCTGTTGGCCAATGTGCTTTTTGTCACTTCTAAGTGGTTAGCGAGGGCCTTACTTATTGTAAAACCATATTCCTCAACCAATCGCTCAATCTGACCCTTACCACCATGATTAGGAAATATTTTGATCTCATTTGGGTACTTTGATGTTGGCATATCTCTTATGCGATCCTGGTATCAATTCCGTTCCCATTTGGGGATTTGTCTCGATTACTTCCGGCTTACCACAAGCCAATAGGAGATGTTGCATTATGACCTCTAAGATTACAATCAATCTGAATAAGCCGCACGTCACAATCGAAAGTTATAGCGAGCTGACTGGACTGACGCCAGTGAAACGGAAGTGGATGTGCTTCCGCGTGGCGGCAGCCTGCCATCTGGAGCCGGGCTGCGCCTGTTCTAACGGAATCAGTGCCTACAGGAGGATGACAAATGGCGTCAATGGTACTGACAGCTCAGAGAAATAGCATATCTGTTAATCAAAGAGTTAGCTGAGAAAAAACTATTTCAGTTTTAAATCATATGATGCACTTTATATATAAACAGTAATTTTAGGAGGGAGTAGTGAACGATTTGTTCATGGAGTCACTTGCACTGCAGAGGATAGAACTTATGGCCCGGCTGGTCGCCAGCTAAGATTGTAGCGATGACGACAAGGAGGTTGCGATCTCGTGGCTGTCGGAGCTGACAAGCGATCTGGTTACCAGGCTGAATGAATATTGAGTAGGGCAGGATGAGAGTACGCATTAGTGATTCCACACCATGGGAAACTCTCTCCCATATGGCATCCAGCAGATTGAGAACGCAGTGCATGTCTATGGTGCATGGATTCGCATGATCCAAAAAGGATCGCTACGGGTCGGGGCCGCCAGAACTGGCGCGCTTTCCGGCCTGTCATGCACCTGCATGAAAACCACTACACAAAGCGGGCAGGTGTGGCGGGGATACGATTGCGCATTTATTTCAAAACGGCAATAATTAACTTTTCAAAACCTATCCTAGGAAAGACAGATGTTTATCTGCGAAAACCATATCGTCGAACCAAACGTAAAAAATCATGTTCGTCTGCAAACTGAAAACAACATTTGTGTTTTTTGTAATGCTGTTACAAAATGCCTAGATACTGATTCGATAGAAGCTCGAAATTTGCTAAAAGCAATCCTACGTTATAACTTTGATGAAGCTCTCTATAATACACATATCGGTGGTGACTATTTTACAAGTTTTTTATTAGCGGATGATTATATATTTTGCAAGGATATCCAAAGTCAAACGGGAGAGTTTACTGATCTTGATAGTGAAATATGGGGTATGGGGTTTACAACTCCAGGTGAGATTGATATACACTCAGGGCATGCCCAAGATGGCATAATGAATATGCCGTTTATGTCAATTATTAACTCATATCATCCATTTATAGATAAATTATCTAAGAAACTTGCTGAGGTAAATTACCATGAGTTTGAAGATGAATTAAGGGATATCATTAAAGATTATGGGAATTCTTTTGTCAAAATAATTGAGGGTAGTTCTGTAGTTTATCGTGCTCGCGTAGGGACTGCTGGTTATAAAAAAGTTCATGAAAATTTTAACCGTGAAGGTAAGAAAATATTCGTTCCATACAAAAATAAAGAAATAGGTTCTGTTCCTCCTCTTAAAGCTACTGCAGGTAGAGCTAATAGGGTAGGGGTTTCATACTTATATTGCGCTACTGATAGCTATACCGCAGTCGCTGAGGTTAGACCGCATCCTACAGATGTAGTTTCTTTAGGTAAATTTAGCGTATCACGAGCTTTAAAAGTGTTCGATTTTTCATATCCAAATTTATTAGACTTTATCGAAAATGAAGATACTTTATTGAGAATGATTCCTTATGCTAAAATGGCGGGTGTTTTTAACACCGCTACACCACCCTCTTTAGAGGGAAGGTATAGTATTTCTCAACTCATATCTGACTGCATAAGAAAGGAGGGATACGATGGCATACAGTTTTCAAGCACTGTTGGTGAAGGGAAGAATTTAGTTGTATTTAACCCTAATGACATGGAATTTATTGAGGGTAGTTCAATGGTAATAGAAATTGATAAAGTACAATATACATACGAAGAAAAACAAATAGTAGGGATGAATGATCAGTGGGAAGTTTATTATACTGAAGTTGAGTAGATAAATGTGGCTCCGCAATTTCTTGTGGAGCTAATTTTGTGATGTTAACCTAATGAGTATGAGTCAAATTTTATTATTTTATCTCCGAGTCAATTGTTAATTTCGACCATTCTTTTCTGTAATGGAATGAGTTCATTTCGCATAAACACATTAGCAGCCTTTTCCACATCCCCAAATCCCCCAACATTACTCGGCATGATCCCCATCATCTGCGGCGGAACGCGGTGAGCCGCCATCATGCCGTCCCGGCTCACGTTCTTGATATTCAGAAACTCATCTTTAGACGCCACCTCTGACAGCGAGATGTTCTGAATTCCGTCCTTTTTACCGTTAGGTGAGTACATAAACAGGTTGCGGAAGTTGCCCGGCCCTTTGGCGCTTTTCATAGCCTGACGGATGTTGTTCACGTCCTACTGGTTCTGCGGCGCGTCGGTCATGTACATGATGAACCCTGCATGGCTGCCGTTAATGTAATACTTCCGGCGGAACAGGATGGCGGACTCGTTCAGCAGGGCGGACGGGATGGCGGACTGGTATTCCGGCAGGCCGTAAATTTCCTGGATCAGGTCCGGCTCCATCAGGTGAAAGATACCGCCTTTGGTGAACTCGTGGGGCTGCATGGTCATGCCATATTGCACAAACCAGTAGGTGTCAAGATCGATCCCGCGGCGGGTGTATTTTGCAAGCGATGACTCCAGCGACAGAATGCCGCCGAGCCGGTTCGTCGGTTTCTCCAGGTTGGCGTTACCAAACACCAGATAGTACTGCACAAAGCGGCTGAAAGCCTGCTGGCTCAGTAGCGGGTGCGGAGTAAACTTGCTGGTCAGGATGTTACGCTTAACGGCAATCCGTGAGCTATGTGGCTGATTGAAAAGGTCTTGGATTTCAGGCAACAAAAAACCCATCAACCTTGAACCAAAACGGCGGGGTTGATGGGCTCCACAAATTGGGGACATCAAAGAAAAGCAGTGGCACTAGTTATGACTGCCCCCTGCGTAAAAAGTTCTGCGCATCGCGAAAATTTTTTCGTCAATGCGCAAACTTAAGACTTATCCGAGACCTGGCCAGATGATGATGATGAGCGTACCGGCCAGGGTAAGGAGCACGTTGGCGATCGCGTAGGTGCCCGCATAGCCCAGAGCAGGGATGTTGCTGCGCGCGGTGTCGCTGATGATCTCCATTGCCGGTGCGCAGGTGCGGGCACCCATCATCGCGCCGAAGAGCAGGGCGCGGTTCATGCGCAGCACGTAGGCGCCAAACAGGAAGCAGATCACCACCGGTACCAGGCTGACGATAAGGCCAGATACCAGCATCTGCCAACCCACGTCGCCAAGGCTGCTGCCGATGCCGCTGCCCGCGCTCAGGCCAACCCCGGCCATAAAGACCATCAGGCCAAACTCTTTCACCATGTTTAGCGCGCCCTGCGGGATGTAGCCGAAAGTCGGGTGGTTCGCGCGCAGGAAGCCGAGCATGATGCCGGCAAACAGCAGCCCGGCGGCGTTGCCGATGCCAAAGCTGAAGTTGCTGAACTGGAAGGTAATCATCCCGATCATCAGGCCCACAATAAAGAAGGCGCAGAAGGCCAGCAGGTCGGTCACCTGGCTGTGGATGGAGATAAAGCCGATACGGTCGGCAACGGTTTTCACGCGCCGCGTGTCGCCGCTCACCTGCAGCACATCGCCCTTGTTGAGGACGATGTTATCGTCGATTGGCATTTCAATCTGGCTGCGAATGACGCGGTTCAGGAAGCAGCCGTGGTCGGTCAGCTTGAGCTGCGCCAGGCGGCGGCCCACCGCGTTGTGGTTCTTCACCACAATCTCTTCGGTGACGATGCGCATATCGAGCAGATCGCGGTCGAAGACCTCTTTACCGTTGCGGAAGCTCGGGTCGAGGCGCGCGTGGGCGTCCGGATAGCCCACCAGGGCAATATCGTCGCCCATCTGCAGTACCGCATCGCCGTCCGGGTTCGCCAGAATGCCGTTGCGTCGGATGCGTTCGATGTAGCAGCCCGTCTGGCGGTAAATCCCCAGCTCGCGCAGGTTTTTACCGTCGGCCCAGGCAACCAGCTCTGGCCCGACGCGATAGGCGCGGATGACCGGAAGATAGACTTTTCGCTTGGTGTCGGTGTCCAGACCGCGCTCGCGCGCAATCTGCTGGGCGCTGGTCTGCAGATCCTGGTGCTGCAGTTTCGGCAGATAGCGCGCGCCCACGATCAGGCTGACCAGCCCGATCAGGTAGGTCAGGGCATAGCCCAGGCTCAGGTTGTCGAGCGCGCTGGAAAGCTGTGCGCCCGCCATGCCGGAATGGCGCAGGGTGTCGCCCGCGCCCACCAGCACCGGCGTTGAGGTCATCGAGCCCGCCAGCATACCGGCGGTCAGGCCGATATCCCATCCGAACAGCTTGCCCAGCCCGAGCGCCATCAGCAGCGCGCTGCCCACCATCACCAGCGCCAGCATCAGGTAGTTTTTGCCGTCGCGGAAGAAAATGGAGAAAAAGTTCGGCCCGGCCTCTACGCCCACGCAAAAAATAAACAGCATGAAGCCCAGGTTGAGCGCGTCCGTGTTAATGCTGAAATGCTGCTGACCTAATAATAAGGAGACGACTAAAACGCCAATGGAATTACCAAGTTGAACTGAACCCAGGCGCAATTTGCCCAGACAAAGGCCCAGTGCCAGTACCACAAATAATAACAGGATGTAATTCCCATTTAACAAGTCTGCGACGTTTATATTCACGGAGGCTAACTTCTTGTTTACCAGTAAGTTGTTGAATGAAGAGGCTATTTGGGCTACTGTTTTGAACGTCAGGGGCGTGCGCGATCTTTCCCTGATGCATCACTCAATTCTCTAAAACAATAGCAAGCGGTTAGTTTAATCGTATTAGCTATCTACAGCTACTTATTATCGCACAACCCTGTGCGAGTTCAGGCACGGATTGCCACATGCTTTATCTGACTGGGCGTCCATCGGACGAAGGTGTAATTGATAGAGAAAAGTCAGGAGGATAGTTTGAACATTACGCGTAACTGGGCGGGGGTGGTCAGCTGCTTTTTGCTGTTCATCGCCGTGTGCGTGTCGTTAGCCTTTAACGTAAAAGGGGCGTTTCGGGCTTCCGGTCATCCCGAGCTGGGCCTGCTCTTTTTTACCCTTCCGGGTGCGGCAGCCAGCTTTCTTTCACGAGGCGGTGAAGTCGTTAAACCTTTACTTGGCGCGATACTGGCGGCCCCGCTCTGTTTGCTGTTGCTGCGCCTGGTGTTTGTGACGTCGCGCTCGCTCTGGCAGGAGCTGGCGTGGCTGTTGAGCGGCGTGTTCTGGTGTGCGCTGGGCGCGCTGTGCTTTTTGTTTGTTCGCAGCCTGCTGCACAGGCATCGGCACAAATAAAAACGCCCTCGGTCGAGGGCGTCTCTTCATTTACAACCGAATTTACTGCGCGGCGAACAGGCCCAGATTTTCTTTGGCGTAGGCTTCAAAGTCAGTGCAGCCGCCAATGTGTTTCTGATCGAGGAAAATCTGCGGTACGGTTTCAACCGGTTTACCCACGGTTTTTTCCAGATCGGCTTTGCTGATGCCTTCGGCGTGGATATCCACATAGCGGAAGTTGAAGTCATCACGCTCTTCGGTCAGCTTCTCAGCCAGCTCTTTAGCGCGCACACAGTAAGGGCATCCTGGACGACCAAAAATTACTGCAAACATTTCTCTCTCCTCGAAATACAAGCCTGACGGCGAATAGCCCGTAGTGTGCACGATAACCCACCGCAATGGAAAGAAGGTTTCACCTGTCACTTTGATACGGTGAGGCTATGTTTCGCCAATTACACGGCGCGCAGCATTGCCTATACTGGCTGGCATATGTGTAACGAAGGACCAAGAGAGACAAGATGACGCCAACCATTGACCTGCTACGTTCCCACCGCTCCATTCGCCATTTTACGGACGAACCGATTACAGAGGACCAGCGTAAAGCGATAATCGACAGCGCGAGAGGGACCTCCAGCTCCAGCTTCCTCCAGTGCAGCTCTATCATCCGCATCACCGACCCGGCGATGCGCGAGCAGCTGGTGACGCTGACGGGCGGGCAAAAGCACGTCGCGCAGGCGGCCGAGTTCTGGGTGTTCTGCGCGGATTTCAACCGTCACCTGCAGATTTGCCCGGAAGCCGAACTGGGCCTCGCGGAACAGCTGCTGCTGGGCGTGGTCGACACCGCGCTGATGGCGCAAAACGCCTTCACGGCGGCGGAATCGCTAGGCCTGGGCGGCGTTTACATCGGCGGGCTGCGTAACAATATCGAAAGCGTGACCGAGCTGCTGAAGCTGCCGAAACACGTGCTTCCGCTGTTTGGCCTGTGCCTCGGCTGGCCGGCGGATAAGCCGGACCTCAAGCCGCGCATCCCGGCGGCGATGCTGGTGCATGAAAACACCTATCAGCCCGTGGATCAGGAAGTGCTGGCGCAGTACGACGACGAGCTGGCGAACTACTACCTAACGCGCGACAGCAACAACCGCCGCGACACCTGGAGCGACCACATCCGCCGCACCATCATCAAGGAGAACCGCCCGTTTATTCTTGAGTATCTGCACAAGCAGGGCTGGGCAACGCGATAGTCATTCCTCCTGCGCCTCGTGTATGATATGCGGGCTTTTTCCATGTCTTCAGAGAGGTGCAGGGTGAAAATAGCCATTTTGTCCCGGGATGGAACGCTCTATTCATGCAAACGCCTGCGGGAAGCGGCGGCGAAGCGCGGTCACCAGGTTGAGATCCTCGACCCGATGTCCTGCTATATGAACATCGATCCCGCCGCGTCCTCCATTCACTATAAGGGCCGCCAGCTCCCCCGTTTCGACGCGGTGATCCCGCGCATTGGCTCCCAGAATACCTATTACGGCATGGCCGCGCTGCGCCAGTTTGAGATGCTCGGCAGCTATCCGCTCAATGAATCGGTCGCCATTTCCCGCGCGCGCGACAAGCTGCGCTCGCTGCAGCTTCTCGCCCGGCAGGGTATCGACCTGCCCGTCACCGGCATTGCCCATTCGCCGGACGATACCAGCGATCTGGTGGACATGGTGGGCGGCGCGCCGCTGGTCATCAAGCTGGTCGAAGGGACGCAGGGGATCGGCGTGGTGCTGGCCGAAACCCGGCAGGCGGCCGAAAGCGTAATCGATGCGTTTCGCGGCCTTAATGCGCACATTCTGGTGCAGGAATATATTGAAGAGGCCAAAGGCTGCGATATACGCTGCTTCGTGGTCGGCAATGACGTGGTGGCCGCCATCGAGCGCCAGGCGAAAGAGGGCGATTTCCGCTCTAATTTGCACCGCGGCGGCGTGGCCCGCATCGCCACAATCAGCGAGCGCGAGCGCGACATGGCGGTAAAAGCGGCGCAAACGCTCGGGCTCGACGTGGCGGGGGTCGATCTCCTGCGCGCGGATCGCGGGCCGCTGGTGATGGAAGTCAACGCCTCCCCGGGGCTGGAGGGCGTAGAAAAAACGACGGGCGTCGATATTGCAGGTAAAATGATCTCATGGATCGAACGTCACGCGACGCCCGGTTTTTGCCTGAAAACGGGCGGGTAAATAGATTATCGCGCGCTTTTTGCGTAAGGTATGGACGGATTTTATTAAAGAGGCTGCACAGCGATGGATTTACAGGTAGTTCCAACCCTGGATACGTTACGTCAATGGCTTGATGATGCAGGAATCACCTTCTTTGAATGCGACTCCTGTCAGGCGCTGCATCTGCCTCATATGCAAAATTTCGACGGCATTTTTGATGCCAAAATCGATCTGATTAACGACGTGATCCTTTTTTCTGCGCTGGCCGAGGTGAAACCGTCCGCGCTGCTGGCGCTGGCTTCCGATCTCTCTGCAATCAACGCCAGCTCCTTGACGGTGAAGGCCTTCCTCGACATTCAGGATGATAATCTGCCTAAGCTGGTGGTGTGCCAGTCGCTGCTGTCGGGGGCCGGGCTGTCGTTTAAGCAGTTTTCCGCGTTCATGCACATGAGCGAGGAGCAGATTTCGATGGTGATGATGGAAGCGAATGCGCATCATCTGCTGTATAGCGCCGAGGATGACGCGGAGAATAGCGATGCGTCGCCCAATTTTCTTCACTAAGCCGGTTTGATTTCCGCGCAGTCGCTGCCACGGCGGCTGCATAATCCGCTCTTTTCTGCTGCCGTTAACCTTTCTTTAAAGAATTTTTCACCTCCCCGCGGGCCATTTCGGCTTATCACATAGACTTAATCTGCATAAAAAAATTGATAAAAGGCGTTTTTTCGTCTGGGCTATAGGCGCAGACACGGGCTACAGTTATTCTTGCGATGCTTAAAAAAGCGAGCGATTTCTGCCGGGAACATCCGCGTTTTCTTTTCGGTCAGAGCGACAAAGTATGCATGATTCTTGCATACCTTCAGCGTGCACAGTTTTAGCTCGAATGTTAACGAGCTTTCAGAAGGAATAACGATATGATCGCCTTGAATAAAAAATGGGTATCGGGTCTGGTTGCGGGTGCGCTGATGGCCGTCTCTGCCGGCACGCTCGCTGCGGAACAAAAAACGCTCCACGTCTACAACTGGTCTGACTATATTGCGCCGGACACCGTCGCAAACTTCGAGAAGGAGACCGGCATTAAGGTCGTCTATGACGTCTTTGATTCCAACGAAGTGCTGGAAGGCAAGCTGATGGCGGGCAGCACCGGCTTTGACCTGGTCGTCCCCTCCGCAAGCTTCCTTGAGCGCCAGCTGACGGCGGGGGTGTTCCAGCCGCTGGATAAGAGCAAATTACCGAACTGGAAAAACCTCGATCCGGAGGTGCTGAAGCTGGTGGCGAAGCACGATCCGGACAACAAATACGCGATGCCTTATCTCTGGGCGACCACCGGCATCGGCTTTAACGTCGACAAAGTGAAAGCGGCGCTGGGGCCGGACGTGAAGCTGGACAGCTGGGACGTGGTGCTCAAGCCGGAAAACCTGGCGAAGCTGAAAAGCTGCGGCGTCTCCTTCCTGGACGCGCCGGAAGAGATTTTCGCCACCGTGCTCAACTACTTAGGCAAAGATCCGAACAGCAGCAAGGCCGATGATTACACCGGCCCGGCAACCGACCTGCTGCTCAAGCTGCGTCCAAACATTCGCTACTTCCACTCGTCCCAGTACATCAACGATCTGGCTAACGGCGATATCTGCGTCGCCATCGGCTGGGCGGGCGACGTCTGGCAGGCGGCAAACCGCGCGAAAGAGGCCAAGAACGGCGTGAACGTCTCCTACTTCATTCCGAAAGAGGGGGCGCTGGCCTTCTTCGACGTCTTCGCGATGCCGGCCGATGCGAAAAACAAAGATGAAGCCTATCAGTTCCTCAACTACCTGATGCGCCCGGAGGTGATCGCCCACATCAGCGACCACGTCTATTACGCCAACGGCAACAAGGCCTCCGTGCCGCTGGTCAGCGAAGAGATTCGTAACAACCCGGCTATCTATCCGCCTGCGGACGTGTTTGCCAAGCTCTTTACCCTTAAAGTGCAGGACCCAAAAATTGACCGCGTGCGCACCCGCGCGTGGACCAAGGTGAAGAGCGGTAAATAATCCCTTGTCGTAGGCCGGGCAAGCCAAGCGCCCCCGGCAACAGGCGCACCGTTCTGGTGCGCCTGCACCATGATTTGATCTCTGCCGGAGAACACCCCGTGAACGATGCAACTCACCGCCCGCAGGCGAAGGTCCGTAAAGCGCTAACCCCGCTGCTTGAAATTCGTAACCTCACCAAATCCTTCGACGGCCAGCACGCCGTGGACGACGTCAGCCTGACCATCTACAAGGGCGAAATTTTTGCCCTGCTCGGCGCGTCCGGCTGCGGCAAATCGACCCTGCTGCGCATGCTGGCCGGTTTTGAACAGCCGACCGCCGGGCAGATCGTGCTCGACGGGGTCGATCTCTCCAGCGTGCCGCCGTACCAGCGCCCGATCAACATGATGTTCCAGTCCTACGCGCTTTTCCCGCACATGACCGTGGAGCAGAATATTGCGTTCGGCCTGAAGCAGGACAAGCTGCCGAAAGCCGAAATTACCGCCCGCGTGGCGGAGATGCTGAGCCTGGTGCACATGCAGGAGTTCGCGAAGCGCAAGCCGCACCAGCTCTCCGGCGGCCAGCGTCAGCGCGTGGCGCTGGCCCGCAGCCTCGCCAAGCGCCCCAAGCTGCTGCTGCTCGACGAGCCGATGGGGGCGCTGGATAAAAAGCTGCGCGACCGCATGCAGCTGGAAGTGGTCGATATCCTCGAACGCGTGGGCGTGACCTGCGTAATGGTCACTCACGATCAGGAAGAGGCGATGACCATGGCCGGGCGCATCGCGATCATGAACCGCGGCAAGTTCGTGCAGATCGGCGAGCCGGAAGAGATTTACGAGCATCCGACCACCCGCTACAGCGCGGAGTTTATCGGCTCGGTCAACGTCTTCGAAGGGCTGCTCAAAGCGCGTCAGGACGACGGCCTGGTGATTGAGTCGCCGGGGCTGGTGCATCCGCTGAAGGTTGACCCTGATAACTCCGTCGTCGACAACGTGCCGGTATACGTCGCGCTGCGCCCGGAAAAAATCATGCTCTGCGAAGAGCCGCCCGCCGACGGCTACAACTTTGCCGTCGGGGAGGTGGCGCACATCGCCTATCTGGGCGATCTTTCCATCTACCACGTTCGCCTGAACAGCGGGCAAATGCTCAGCGCGCAGCTGCAGAATGAACATCGTTTCCGCAAGGGCCAGCCGACCTGGGGCGACGAAGTGCGCCTGTGCTGGGACGCGGACAGCTGCGTCGTGCTGACGGTATAAGGAGCGGCCATGAGTACATTTGAACCACCGTCCCGCGTTCACAGGCCGGGCGGATTTGCGCCTTGGCTGGCGCGGATGAAGATGGCGCACGGGCGCAAGCTGGTGATCGCCATGCCGTACGTCTGGCTGATCCTGCTGTTCCTGCTGCCGTTCCTGATCGTCTTCAAGATCAGCCTGGCGGAAATGGCGCGGGCGATCCCGCCGTACACCAACCTGCTGGACTGGGCCGACGGGCAGCTCACGCTGACGCTGAACCTGGGCAATTTCCTCCAGCTGACGGACGATCCGCTCTATTTCGAAGCCTATCTACAGTCGCTGCAGGTGGCGGCGATCTCGACGATCTGCTGCCTGCTGATGGGCTATCCGCTGGCGTGGGCGGTGGCGCACAGTAAGCCGTCGACGCGCAACATTCTGCTGCTGCTGGTGATCCTGCCGTCGTGGACCTCGTTTCTGATCCGCGTGTACGCGTGGATGGGGATCCTGAAAAACAACGGCATCCTCAACAACTTTCTGCTGTGGCTGGGGGTTATCGATCAGCCGCTGACCATCCTGCACACCAATCTCGCGGTCTATATCGGGATCGTTTACGCCTACCTGCCGTTTATGGTGCTGCCGATCTACACCGCACTGACGCGCATCGACTACTCGCTGGTGGAGGCGTCGCTGGATCTGGGGGCGCGGCCGCTGAAGACCTTCTTTAGCGTGATCGTCCCGCTGACCAAAGGCGGGATTATTGCCGGGTCGATGCTGGTATTTATCCCGGCGGTGGGGGAGTTTGTGATCCCCGAGCTGCTCGGCGGCCCGGACAGCATCATGATTGGCCGCGTGCTGTGGCAGGAGTTCTTCAACAACCGCGACTGGCCGGTGGCCTCGGCGGTGGCGATCGTGATGCTCCTGCTGCTGATCGTGCCGATCATGTGGTTCCACAAGCACCAGCAGAAGCAGATGGGGGATCGCGGATGAACAACCTACCGGTCGTCCGCTCGCCGTGGCGGATCCTGATCCTGGTGATTGGCTTCACCTTCCTGTATGCGCCGATGCTGATGCTGGTGATCTACTCGTTCAACAGCTCGAAGCTGGTAACCGTCTGGGCGGGCTGGTCCACGCGCTGGTACAGCGAGCTGTTTCACGACGACGCTATGATGAGCGCGGTGGGGCTGAGCCTGACGATCGCGGCGCTGGCCGCGACCATGGCCTGCGTGCTGGGCACCATCGCCGCGCTGGTGATGGTGCGCTTCGGGCGCTTTCGCGGCTCGACGGGCTTTGCGTTTATGATTACCGCGCCGCTGGTCATGCCGGACGTCATCACCGGCCTGTCGCTGCTGCTGCTGTTCGTCGCGCTGGCCCACGCCATCGGCTGGCCGGCAGATCGCGGCATGCTGACCATCTGGCTGGCGCACGTCACCTTTTGTACCGCCTACGTGGCGGTGGTGATCGCCTCGCGGCTGCGCGAGCTGGACCGCTCCATTGAGGAGGCGGCGATGGATCTGGGCGCCACGCCGCTGAAGGTCTTTTTCGTCATCACGCTGCCGATGATTATGCCCGCGGTGATCTCCGGCTGGCTGCTGGCGTTTACCCTGTCGCTGGACGATCTGGTCATCGCCAGCTTCGTCTCCGGCCCGGGGGCCACCACGCTGCCGATGCTGGTCTTCTCCAGCGTGCGCATGGGCGTGAACCCGGAGATTAACGCCCTGGCGTCGATTATCCTCGGCGTGGTCGGAATTGTCGGATTTATCGCCTGGTACCTGATGGCGCGCGCGGAAAAACAGCGCGTGCGCGATATCCAGCGTGCAAGACGCGGCTGAAGCATTTAAAATTTCCAGTGAAGCGCTGCGCATGACGCGGTGCTGTTTTCAGGGAAGTAAAACATTGGGATTCTTTAAGAAAACACATTATTCGCACGCCCGTCCGAACGTTCCTGCGCTGGTGCAGGTGGCGGCGCTCGCCATTATTATGATCCGCTGCCTGGACGTGCTGATGATTCTGAACACGCTGGGCGCGCGCGGCATTGGCGAATTTATCCACCGCAGCGTGCAGACGTGGAACCTGACGCTGGTCTTTATGAGCAGCCTGGTGCTGGTGTTTATCGAGATCTACTGCGCGTTCTCGCTGGTGAAAGGGCGCAGCTGGGCGCGCTGGGTCTACCTGCTGACGCAGGTGACGGCGGCCAGCTATCTGTGGGCCGCGTCGCTGGGTTACGGCTATCCTGAGCTGTTCAGCATTGCGGGCGGGTCTAAGCGCGAGATTTTCCATTCGCTGGTGATGCAGAAGCTTCCGGACATGCTGGTCCTGTGCCTGCTTTATCTTCCGGCGTCCAGCCGGAGATTCTTTCGCCTGCAATAAAATAACGTATATAATCGCAGCCCCCGTGATCCTTAAGGTCTTAATATGCAGTGCGCACTCTTTGACGCCGGTCGCTGCCGCTCCTGTCAGTGGATAGAACAGCCGGTTTCCCAACAGCTCTCCGCCAAAATGACCGATCTGCAGCAGCTGCTGGCAGAGCACGCGGTGGGCGAGTGGTGCGCACCCGTCAGCGGGCCGGAGCAGGGCTTTCGTAATAAGGCCAAAATGGTGGTCAGCGGCAGCGTTGAAAAGCCGCTGTTGGGCATGCTGCACCGCGACGGCACGCCGGAAGATCTCACCGCGTGCCCGCTGTATCCTGATTCCTTCGCGCCGGTGTTTGCGGCGCTGAAGCCCTTCATTGCCCGCGCCGGGTTAACGCCCTATAGCGTCGCCCGCAGGCGCGGGGAGCTGAAGTACCTGCTGCTGACCGAAAGCCAGATCGACGGCGGCATGATGCTGCGCTTTGTGCTGCGCTCGGAGACCAAGCTGGAGCAGCTGCGCGCGGCGCTGCCGTGGCTGCAGGCGCAGCTTCCGCAGCTCAGGGTGATCACCGCCAACATTCAGCCGGTGCATATGGCGATCATGGAAGGCGAGCAAGAAATTTTCTTTACCGATCAGCACGCGCTGGCGGAAAGCTTCAACGGCGTGCCGCTGTGGATCCGCCCGCAGAGCTTCTTCCAGACGAACCCGACCGTCGCCAGCGCCCTGTACGCCACCGCCCGCGACTGGGTGCGCGCGTTACAAATTCACCACATGTGGGATCTGTTCTGCGGCGTGGGCGGCTTTGGCCTGCACTGCGCCACCCCGGAGATGCAGCTGACCGGGATTGAGATCTCCCCCGAAGCGATCGCCTGCGCGAAGCAGTCCGCCGCCGAGCTGGGGCTGACGAATCTGCATTTCCAGGCGCTGGATTCCACCCGCTTCGCCACCGGGCAGGGCAACGTGCCGGAGCTGGTGCTGGTGAACCCGCCGCGCCGCGGCATCGGCAAGGCGCTGTGCGACTACCTCAGCCAGATGGCGCCTGAGCACATTATCTACTCCAGCTGCAACGCCCAGACGATGGCAAAAGACATCGCCCACCTGCCGGGCTACCGCATTGAACGCGTGCAGCTTTTCGATATGTTCCCGCACACCGCCCATTATGAAGTGCTGACGTTGTTAACCCGTAGGCCGGGTAAGGCGTAGCCGCCACGCGGCACGAACCCCGCACAATGTTCAACAAAATGTGAACTCTTCATCCCTGCGAAATCAGGTAAGCTTAAGCCAGAAGAACTGATTAAGGCTTAACGATGAAGCAGATCCTGCTGGTGGAAGACGACCACGATATCGCGGCGCTTCTGCGTCTCAACTTAGAAGATGAAGGCTACGCCATTACCCACGAGCCGGACGGAGCCAGGGCGCTACGCTGCCTGGACGCGCAGCCGTGGGATGCGGTGATCCTCGACCTTATGCTCCCGCACGTTGACGGCCTGGAGATTTGCCGCCGCATTCGCCAGATGACCCGCTACCTGCCGATCATCATCATCAGCGCCCGCAGCAGCGAAACGGACCGCATTACCGGGCTGGAGACCGGGGCCGATGATTATCTGGCGAAACCGTTCTCGGTGCAGGAGCTGATTGCCCGCATCAAGGCGCTGTTCCGCCGCCAGCAGGCGATGGGGCAGGCGCAGCCCGCAGGGCAAATCCACGCCCACGGCCTGACGATCGACCCGCTGGCGCGCAGCGTGCGCCTGCACGGACAGGACGTCGACCTCACCCCGCGCGAGTTTGAACTGCTCTACTTCTTTGCCCGAAACCCCGGCGACGTCTTTTCGCGCCTGGCGCTGCTCGAGCAGGTGTGGGGCTATCAGCACGAAGGCTACGAGCACACGGTAAACACCCACATCAACCGCCTGCGGATCAAGATTGAAAAAGATGCCGCCGAGCCGGAGATCATCCGCACCGTGTGGGGTAAAGGGTATAAATTTGCGGAGGTTAAGCCTGATGGGGCGATTTAGCCTGAGCCAGCGCCTGACGCTGCTGTTCATCCTGCTGCTGCTGATTTGCGCCAGCGTTGCCTGCGCCGTGCAGCTCTACAGCAGCACCCAGTACGGCAACGCCACGGTACAGCGGCTTTCTGGCGGGCTGGCGCAGCAAATCGTGCAGCGCGAAGCCATTCTCAACGCGCAGGGCGGCGTTGACCGCACCGCGCTGAAGCCGCTGTTTGACCGCCTGATGACCTTTAATCCCAGCGTCGAGCTGTACGTCATCTCCCCGGACGGGGACGTGCTGGCCGACGCCGCGCCGCCGGGCCACGTGAAGCGGCAAAAAATCGATCTCAGGCCGCTGCAGGCGTTCCTGAGCGGCGCCGCCATGCCGGTCTACGGCGACGATCCGCGCAGCGAGAACCAGAAGGTGTTTAGCGTCACGCCGCTGCGTCAGGACGGCGCGCTGCGCGGCTATCTGTACATCATCCTGCAGGGGGAAGAGTTTAACGCGCTGTCGGAGATGGCCTGGCACGACGCGCTCTGGCGCACCGCGCTGTGGTCGCTGCTGCTGGTGGCCACCTTTAGCCTGCTGGCCGGGCTGCTGGTGTGGTTCTGGGTGACGCGCCCGGTCAACCGCCTCACGCGCGACGTCGCGGGGCTGGACCAGGACAGCATCAGCACCATCAGGCAGCTGGCGGCGGAGCCGCTGGAGCCCGCAAGCCGTGATGAAGTGGTGCTGCTGCGCAACAGCTTTGTTGAGCTGGCGCGCAAAATCACCTCCCAGTGGGATCGGCTGGCCGATAGCGATCGCCAGCGCCGGGAGTTTATCGCCAATATTTCGCACGACCTGCGCACGCCGCTGACCTCCCTGCTGGGGTATCTGGAAACGCTGTCGCTCAAATCCGCGACCCTCACCGCGCAGGAGCACCAGCAGTATCTCGCCACCGCGCTGCGCCAGGGGCAAAAGGTGCGCCACCTGTCGCAGCAGCTGTTCGAGCTGGCGCGCCTTGAGCACGGCGGCATCCGGCCGCAGCGCGAGCGCTTTGCCATGGCCGAGCTGATTTCGGACGTTGCGCAGAAGTTTGAGCTGGCGGCGCGCACGCGCGAGGTGAATCTGCACATCGACGTGCCGGGGCCGCTGCCGCTGGTGAACGCCGACGTGTCGATGATTGAGCGGGTGGTGACCAACCTGCTGGACAACGCCATTCGCCATACTCCCGCGGGCGGGGAGATCCGCCTGGCGGTGTGGCAGGAGAACGAGCGGATCCAGGTGGAGGTGAGGGACAGCGGAGCGGGCGTAGACGATGCCCTGCGCGACGAACTGTTTCAGCGGCCTTCGGCGCTGAATACGCAGGCGTCGCGAGAGAACCGCGGCGGGCTTGGGCTGCTGATTGTGAAGCGGATGCTGGAGCTACACGGCGGCGGAATACGGCTGATGGAGTCGGTGAGCGGGGCCCGGTTCAGGTTCTTTGTACCGCTGTGAGAAATTGCCGGGTGGCGCTGCGCTTACCCGGCCTACAGACTACCACCCCCGTAGGCCGGGCAAGGCGAAGCCGCCACCCGGCAAAAAACATTACTGCGGGAACCACTGCTCGCTGATTTTCTGGTACGTGCCGTCGGCCTTAATCGCCTTCAGCGCGCCGTTCAGTTTTTCCAGCAGCGCTTTGTTATCCGGACGAACGGCAATCCCCAGGCCCGTGCCGAAGTACTGCGGATCGGTCACCTTCTCGGTCGCCGTACCCAGCTGCGGGTTGGTTTTCAGCCACTCGTTCACCACGGCGGTATCGCCAAACACGCCGTCGATACGGCCATTCTTCAGGTCGATAATCGCGTTCTGGTAGCTGTCGTAGGCCACGGTTTTCACTTCAGGATGCTTGTCCTGCAGGTATTTCTGGTGCGTGGTGCCGTTTTCCATGCCGATGCGTTTGCCCTTCAGCTCGTCAAAGGACTTATACGTGCCTTTCTTCGCAATCACCACCGCCGAGTTGGCGTAGTACGGGTCGGTGAAGGCCACCTGCTTGCTGCGCTCAGGCGTGATGTCCATGCCGGAAATCACCGCATCGTATTTCTTGAATTTCAGGGACGGGATCAGGCTGTCAAACGCGTGGTTGGTAAAGGTGCAGTCGGCCTGCATCTGCTTACACAGCGCTTTCGCCAGGTCGATATCAAACCCGACGATCTGGTTGCTGGCGTCCAGCGATTCGAACGGCGGATAGGTGGCGGACACGCCGAAACTAATTTTATCCGCGGCGGATGCGCCAGCGGCGAAGGTTGCCAGTAATGCAGCCAAAACTAACTTTTTCATTGTCATACTCCCGTCTGTAAGTCTTATGGTAAAACAATGCCAGTAATTGAATTTATATGCAATAAAAATGATTAAATATTGTATTAGTGACAAAAAAAAGCGGATAACCAAAAAGTTATCCGCATTGCTTAATCACGTTTATGCAATTCTTGCCGGGTGGCGCTGCGCTTACCCGGCCTAGGATCTGCGCTCAAACGCCAGCGCCTTACGCTCGATTAAACGCATCATCAGCGTCAGCAGCCCGTTAACCACCAGGTAAACCAGGCCCGCCGCGCCGAACACCATCACGTCGTAGGTGCGTCCGTACAGCAGCTGCCCGTGGCCCATCACTTCCATCAGCGTGATGGTGTAGGCCAGGGAGGTACTCTTGAACACCAGCACCACCTCGTTGGAATAGGACGAGAGCGCGCGCTTAAAGGCATACGGCAGCAGGATCGCCAGCGTGTCTTTCTTGCTCATGCCCAGCGCGCCGCAGGACTGCCACTGGCCTTCCGGGATCGCACGGATCGCGCCGTAGAACAACTGGGTGGTATAGGCCGCGCTGTTCAGCGAGAGCGCAATCAGGGCGCACAGCCACGGCTCGGAGAGCAGGTGCCAGACAACCGGATACTCCTGCAGCGACGGAAACTGGCCCGGGCCGTAGTAAATCAGGAAGATCTGCACCAGCAGCGGCGTGCCGGTAAACAGGGTGATGTAGGCGCGCACGATCCACACCAGCACCGGCGTTTTCAGCGTCAGGATGATGGTGAAAATCAGCGCCAGGATCAGCGCCACAACGATGGACGCCACGGTCAGCGTCAGGCTGGTGTGCAGCCCTTTCATGAGCTCCGGTAAGTATTCAAGCATCAGCCCGGTCTCCGTTCAAAACGCGTTGCGCGCAGGTCAATCCGCTTAAGGATGTACTGACTCAGCAACGTGATCGCCAGGTAGATAGCCGCCGCCACGATGTACCAGGTAAACGGCTCCTGGGTGCGGGTGGCGATACTTTTGGTCTGCAGCATTAAATCGTTCACGCTGATTAAGCTCACCAGCGCGGTATCTTTCAGCAGCACCAGCCACTGGTTGCCCAGCCCCGGCAGCGCGTGACGCCACATCTGCGGCATCACCAGGCGGAAGAAGATCGCCGCTTTCGACAGCCCCAGCGCCTGGCCGGACTCCCACTGGCCCTGCGGTACGGCTTTCAGCGCGCCGCGCAGGGTTTGCGAGGCGTAGGCCGAGTAGAGCAGGGAG
The DNA here is from genome assembly GCF_041399425.1 of Enterobacter sp. KBR-315C3_2022. NCBI lineage: Bacteria > Pseudomonadati > Pseudomonadota > Gammaproteobacteria > Enterobacterales > Enterobacteriaceae > Enterobacter > Enterobacter sp. KBR-315C3_2022. The sequence continues at coordinate 205,999 of NZ_JBGKEB010000003.1, read as the reverse complement.
AGCGCAATCACGCCGCACAGGAACGGGCTGACGTCGAAGTTTTCAATCTGCATCTGCACCGGGATCTGCGCAAAACCCAGATTGATCGTGAAGCCGTCCGACAGCGTTAACAGCAGCTGCGAGGAGCCGAAATAGATAAACAGGACCACCAGAATCTCCGGTAGCCCACGCAGCACCGTGACCAGCGCCGAGCCGAGCCATGCGATTGGGCGCCATTTTACCGACTCCCAGACCGCAAAGAACATCGCCAGCGCGAGGCCGATAATCAGTGCGCAAACGGCAAGGCCGACGGTCATCCCGGCGGCGCTTGCTAAAGGAAAAATTTCATTCATCAGGAATTACTTCTGGAACCATTTTTTGTAGATGGTTTCGTAGGTGCCGTCTTTCTTCACTTTTTCCAGCGCAGCGTTAAATTTCTGCTGCAGCTCGGTGTTGCCCTGACGAACCGCGATGCCCAGGCCGGTGCCGAAGTAGGCTTTATCGGTCACTTTGTCGCCGACCGGAGCCAGCTTGTCGTTCGCCTTCAGCCATTCGGTTACCACCGCGGTATCGCCAAACACGCCGTCGATACGGCCGTTCTGCAGATCCAGCTTCGCGTTCTGGTAGCTGTCGTAAGGCACGGTGGTGATTTCCGGATGTTTATCCATGATGAATTTCTGATGCGTGGTGCCGTTCTGCACGCCGACTTTTTTGCCCTTCAGCTGGTCAATGGCGGTGAATTTGCCTTTCTGACCGATGAACAGCGCGGAGTTGTCATAGTAAGGGGTGCTGAACAGAACCTGCTTTTCACGCTCCGGCGTGATGTCCATGCCGGCCATCACCGCGTCGATGCGGCGGAACTTCAGGCTTGGGATCAGGCTGTCAAACGCCTGGTTGCTGAACGTGCAGGTTGCATCAATCTCTTTGCACAGCGCGTTCGCCAGGTCCACATCAAAGCCAACGATCTTATTATTGGCATCAATGGATTCAAACGGAGGGTAAGACGCTTCGGTGGCGAAGCGAATGGTCTGAGCTGCGGTAGCGGAAAGGCTGACGCTTGCGAGCAGCGCGGCAATCAATACTTTTTTCATTATCATTTTTCCCTAACACATCAGTGAGATAAGTAGTTTTTGAAGGCGTCGGTTTGCGGGTTGCTAAAGCAGCTCGCGTCACCTTGCTCAACGATATACCCGTTTTCCATGTACACCACGCGGCTGGCGGTTTTACGCGCCACTTCCACTTCGTGGGTCACAATGACCTGAGTAATGTTGGTTTCCGCCAGCTCGCGGATAATGCTCACGATTTGGGCGGTAATTTCCGGGTCCAGCGCGGCGGTCGGCTCGTCGAACAGAAGCACCGCAGGCTCCATCATCAGCGCGCGGGCAATGGCCACGCGCTGCTGCTGACCGCCGGAAAGGTGCAGCGGATAGCGGTCGCTGTACGGCTTAAGGCGCAGGCGCTCAAGCAGCTTCTCGGCGCGGGCCATCGCCTGGTCTTTGCTCAGGCCGAGCACGCGGCAGGGAGCTTCAATCAGGTTTTGCAGCACCGTCAGGTGCGGCCAAAGATTGTACTGCTGGAAAACCATGCCAACGTTTTGACGCAGTTCGCGAATCGCCTTATCGGAAGGCGTTTTGGCAAAGTCGAAATGATTACCTGCGATCGCCAGCGTGCCGGAACGCGGCATTTCAAGCAGATTAAGAACACGCAAAAGAGAGCTTTTTCCCGCGCCGCTTGGGCCAAGCAAAACCAGCGTTTCGCCTTCCGGGCAGTTCAGCGTGATGTCAAACAGCGCCTGGTGTGCGCCGTAGAAGCAGTTAATGCCGTTTAGTTTAATACTCATCGGGGCAGTCTTTACTCATCCAGGCAATCTATAGCAATTGAGGCCGCAGATAGTACCGTTGACAGAATAGTTATGCAATATTTCTGCGTTAAAAGTTAAATATAACCCGTATTATGATCTAAACATAGCACAAAATAGGGAAGGGCATTGCGGGCGAGAATAAATGTCGGCATTCCACAACAAATGCCGACATTTTACGAGGTTAACTATTTTACGGCTGGGATTTAGCGGTTCTCAATCGACTGGCGAAGCGTGCCCGCCGGGGCGTGTACGCTGCCGCCGATGTACCGCACGTCGTCTACCGCCCAGCACTGGCCTTCGCGGATCATCAGCACCTCATCCTGCCAGGTCTGGCTGCCCTGGGTCAGCTTCACGCGCAGGGGGATGTTGCGGGCATCGGTGTTCGGAATGGTCGACGCGCTGGCGACTTCAGCGCTGTCCGGCGGCGTGGTGCGGCTGGAGAACGGATCGGACTTAAGCAGCGCGTTATGCTGCGGATCGCGCGCGGCGTCGTTCAGCAGTTTTGCCAGACCATCGCTCAGGTAAGGGCGCAGGGCGGTGAGATCGTTACCGCGATGCTGAATGCGATAATCGTAGAACTGCTGCGCCACGGCGTCCGGGCCGCCGTCTATGCAGGGGCCGCTGCGGGTGCCGATATCGTTAAAGGCGGGCGTGACCGTGGTGCACGCGCTGAGCAACAGCGCGCATGGCACTAAAAGCGTTAAAGCAGAGTAGCGCATGTTGATTTCCTTATTTATTAACTATCCTTTCAATCATAGCGTAACGAACCGATAATGCTGTTGCTAAGGCATTGAACGCTAAAGAAGGAGAAAAAATATGCAGTTTTCAACCACCCCCACGCTTGAAGGGCAGCCGATAACCGAATACTGCGGCGTCGTCACCGGCGAAGCGATTCTCGGCGCCAACATCTTCCGCGACTTTTTTGCCGGCATCCGCGATATCGTCGGCGGGCGTTCCGGCGCGTATGAGAAAGAGCTGCGTAAAGCGCGCGAAATCGCCTTTAAGGAGCTCGGTGAACAGGCCAAAGCGCTCGGCGCGGACGCGGTCGTCGGGATTGATATCGATTATGAAACGGTCGGTAAAGACGCCAGCATGCTGATGGTAAGCGTCAGCGGCACGGCGGTGAAAACCCGCCGATGAAGCGTTCGCTTGCCACCTTCCTGCTGGCGATAATGCTGGCAGGATGCGCCACGGAAAAGGGCATTGTTGATAAAGGTGCCTACGAGCTGGATACCCGCCATCAGGCGCAGGCGGCCTACCCGCGTATAAAGGTGCTGGTCATCCACTATACCGCCGATGATTTTGACACCTCGCTTGCCACCCTCACCGATAAAAACGTCAGCTCCCACTATCTGATCCCCGCCAGGCCGCCAGCGCCTGACGGCAAGCCGCGCATCTGGCAGCTTGTGCCGGAAAGCGAGCTGGCATGGCACGCGGGAATCAGCTTCTGGCGCGGGACGAACCGCATTAACGATACGTCGGTCGGCATTGAGCTTGAAAACCGCGGCTGGCAGAAGGTTGACGGGCAGAAGCGCTTTGCGCCGTTCGAGCCCGCGCAGATTAGCGCCCTGATCCCGCTCGCCAAAGACATTATCGCGCGCTACGACATCAGGCCCGAAAACGTGGTCGCGCACGCGGACATCGCCCCGCAGCGTAAAGACGATCCCGGCCCGCTGTTCCCGTGGGAAGCGCTGTACGGGCAGGGCATTGGCGCATGGCCCGATCCGGACCGGGTGGCGTTTTACATGAACGGTCGGCCGCGCTTTCAGGCAGTTGAGCAGAAAGCGGTGCTCGACCTGCTGGCCCGCTACGGCTACGAGGTGCCCGACGGCGGCACGCCGGAGCAGCTCAAAAGGGTCATCATGGCGTTCCAGATGCATTTCCGCCCGCAGCTGTGGAACGGCGCTGCGGACGTCGAGACGCTGGCCATTGCCGAAGCCCTTCTTGAGAAATACGGACAGGGGTAATCCTTCGGGATTGCCTCCGAAAGGGCTGAATTCTCTCTCTTTAAGTGAGATTAATCTTAAGTACAATCTCATTTAACTTTTAGTTAATTGACTTAAAATTACCCGCGATTAATATAGACACATAGCCTGCTAACTAATAACAGAAAAATATAATCATTAAGTATTACTTATTTATTTTATTTACGTGTTCATCAGGAATACATTCGCGGTCATGGTTTTATCCGTGGCCGCAGATAATCTTAAATTACATCTTAAACGGGTATAACAATGTTAAGCATCTACGGTAAAAAATTACGTCCGCAACAAGAAATGGAAGCCATTATTTCTGCAACGTCCGGCTACGAAGAAAAAACGTTAAAAAAATGGCAAAAAATATCGACTTCTGATTCTGATAAAATTCATATTATCGTTAGCGGCGAAGTTGAATTCCGTCGCGAGTCCGATGAGCTTTGCATGTTCACGCTGAACGGCCAGTGTATTTTCGGTCTCTCATCCATCTTCTACAACGCGTCACATATGTACGGCCTGGTCCGCTCTAACACGGTGGTTCGCTCCATCGACAAAGAAGAGTTTACGCGTCTTCTGTCGGAAAAAGGCCTTTGGCCTGAGCTCACCCGGGTGCTCTCATGGTACATCTGCATGCTCAGCAAGCGTGACGATGTTCTCGTTGCCCGCAGCGCATATTCCGTGGTGCGCGAATTTTTATTAGAAATTAACGAACTCATTGTTCATCACCAGCGCGATATTAACGTTTATGATTACATTCAGGAATACACCAACCTCGCGCGTAGCACCATTATTAAAATCCTGTCTGATTTAAAGAAAGGCCAGTACATTGTTGTTGAAAAAGGCCGTCTCATTAATCTCACCAACCTGCCTGAAAAATATTAATGACTCCCACCGGGCCCCTTTTCATTCAAAGGGGTCTTCGTTAAATTCTGCTGTTCTTCTTTCGTCTGTAAATTTCCCTGCGTTTCATCTGTCGGTGGTGCAGGTATTTTTCCTTGAGAATAATCTTGCTCTTGTTCTTTCAGCGCCTGCATAAACAGCGTCTTTAATGACGCGCCGCCATCGTCCGCCCCTAATGCGGATGCTTCATGTTCTTCCGTTCCGGGTAGCGTATCGCGCGACGTATCGTGCGGCGCGTCCAGGTTGCCGTCGGGCGCCTGCTGCCAGTCAGCGTCATCGCCGTTAATTGGCATATCCTGCATCGGCGGAACGTCTTCGTGCACCGGAATCGGTTTTGGCTGCGGGTGCGGGAACGGTTTGCTCACGTACACGTAGTGCATATCGGAAAGCGACGTTTCCGGTTTTGCCGTGCTCACCTTTACCGGTTCCGGCGCGGGGTGGCGCAGGTTCCAGTAAACGTGGGCGTAAAGCCCGGCCACAATCATGGCGGCTATCCCCAGCATCCACAAAAACGTGTTGCCGAAGACCTTTTTCAGACTGGGAAAGCGATAGGAAAACCACACCGCTTCCCCGGTCTCGTAGCTGCGCTGGGCAGCGAGACAGATCGTAGACATTATAGGTGTTTCTCTTGGGTTATTGCGCTCGCTGGGGCCTGAGGTGCCTGAATCAGCACGCTCGGCGTGGTATGGGTTTCGCGCATCAGCTGCATCAGGGTATCTTTACCCGGAATACCGTCCACGTGCAGATCCATTTTCTGCTGGAACGTGCGGGTGCGCTTCATCAGCTCGGCGGTCCACGCCTGCGCGTGGGTTTCCGGCAGCGCCAGCGCCAGGCTGAGCTGACGATCGAGCCAGGTAAGATCTTTTCCGTCGCTGGCCGCGCTGATGGCGTCTTTGCCCTCCGGCGTCAGGCGGTGCAGCAGCGTGTAGTTGCCGGTGGCGTGTTGGTTGTACCAGCTGCGGCTCACCTGCCAGGTTTTACCGTTCATCAGCAGATCCAGGGTGTTATCCCCCACGCGGGCGACAACGGCATAGTTAAGGTGGTTGCCGGTGGTGATCTCACCGATCCACGGATAACCCTCTTTCCCCAGCTCGGCCAGCGACGCCGTTCCCTGTCTGCACATCAGGTTAACCTTCGCCGCGTTCTGACACAGCGCGTCGTTGGCGGAGGCATCGTAACCCCACATCAGGTAGAGCTGGTGCATCGCATCCGGCTGGTTGACCATTTCGTTATCAATAACCGGAACAACCGGGGCCTGAACCTGCGGCTTGGGCTGTTTCCAGCTGGCAGGGATCGGCAGCGCGACGGGCAGTCTGGCGCTAATGAATGACGTTTGATACCAGCCGCAGGCGGCGAAAAGCACCGAGGCAAACAGTCCCACGGTTGCCAGGCGCTTACCGTGTTTTTTTGCCGGGAGAATTTCGCCCGCGGCCAGGCGCAGGTGTCGAGGGCTTACTGCCGGGGCGCGTTCGGTCCAGGCGGCGAGCAGGGCAAGGTGCGCCAGCTCGTTAAATTTGGAGATGTTCCCCTTGGTCAGCGAGTGCATTTTGCGCACGCGGACCGGTGCCAGCGGCGCGCTTTCGCAGCCGTGCTCCTCGCACTGCGCCTGAACGTAGCTCAGGGTTTCGCGGTAGGTCAGGGCGCGCAGCGCGTGGTGGGTATGGGCATACCCCTTCAGTCCGGCGCGCTGCATCAGTTCGGCTTCCTGAGCGGCGGCACCCATCAGGATGATGGATAGATGAAGCTCCAGCTCCTGCGCGCGGGTCAGCAGCATGGCCAGCACCTCATGGCAGCTCTCTTTCATTGCTTCCATGTGGGTAATGACCAGCACTTTACCTTTCGCCTTGCGGGAAGCAGGCTCTTCCTGCCACTGGCGCAGTACCGCATCCACGGCGTGAATACGATTCTTACTCTCTTTGGTGCCTGGATTGAGCTTGTACAGCAGGCTACTGGCGCTCAATTTTGGAAAGGCGTTAATCGCGAGGACGTTGCGGCCGTGGGCCTTCAGCGCATCGCTGAACTGTCCCAGCAGCGGCGCATCGTTGCAAAAGAGTCCTGTAATACCCGCCTGCTGCGTCTTTTCTTTCAGCAGGTTAAAAACGTCCTGATGATAAGGCACAAAAAAATCACCCGAGGCGCGAGTGACCTTTTTGAACGGCGGATTCTGGAAATGAAAATGACTCTGATACATACGACTTACCGTCTCTTTACATGAATAGCATTAGGGCGAAAAAGTAAGGTAAGGGGCGCTGATGGTCAATTTGCAATCAGGGTAAAAATAACCTGTCCCCGCCGTCTAACATCACGTATTTATTGGGTCAATACTTTTCTTTATTAAAGTTAGTGGCGAAGCAAGTGGTCGATTTACAGCCGGATACTTACTATCTACTTCACATATTGGCGCAGCATAACGCTGCTTTTTTTCGCTTTGCTAAAGGCCAGATGAAAATGAGGTTCTCATTTCTTTCCAGGTTGATAATGCCCTGTATTATGTTTGTGACGCTATTGTTCTGCGGTCACCAGGGATACGTCATCTTTAAGGATTATAAAAAACAATCTCCCCAGCGGGCGCTTGCGAACGTTAAACCGCAAATTAAACGCCAGCAAGAAAACGCGTTTACCCTGTTTAATGCCGCCGTCCGTCAGGATGCGGCAGCCGCCGCGGCAAAAGCGCCGCTTTCCGCCGAGATTGAAGGCATTGTCAGCAGCGATGAATCCTGGCTCTCCTTCGCCGTCATCAAGACGCCATCGGGCCAGAAAAGCTACCGTGAAGGGGAAAACCTGACGGGCTTCAACGACGCGTATATTGCTGAAATTAATCAGGATAACGTGGTGGTGAATTATGAAGGGGCGACGCAGGTCCTGGCATTAAAGAAACCTGACTACTTTAAGGGCGGCGTTGACAGCGGCCCGGTAACCAAATCGACGAAAGACGCGGGCGCTGACAGCCTGCATCTGAATGATTATCTGGTGTTAAAACCGTTAATCGAAAAGGGCCAGCTGGAAGGCTACAACATAAACCCAAGGAATGCCTCCGCTTTCTTTAGCCATTCAGGGCTAAAAAAAGGCGACGTGGCGGTAAAAGTTAATTCTGTCGATATGACCAAAGAAGCTGAGGCAAAAAATATTATTGCCAGCTGGTCAAAAATGAAAGAAGCGGAGGTCGTCGTAAGACGTCACGCTCACCTTGAAAATATTCGGGTCAATGTTCTAAACAATTAACAAGTGTACAGACATGAAGAAATTTCCTTGGGCGTGCGTGGCGCTGACCGCATTGTCGTTATATTCCGGTTCGCTGCTTGCAGCCAACTTTAGCGCCAGCTTTAAAAATACCGACATTCGTGAATTTATCGATACCGTCGGGCGTAACCTTAATAAAACCATTCTGGTCGATCCTTCCGTTCAGGGCACGGTATCGGTCAGAACCTATAACGTGCTGACGGAAGACGAATATTACCAGTTCTTCCTGAGCGTGCTGGACCTGTACGGCCTGTCGGTGATCCCGATGGATAACGGCATGGTCAAAGTGGTGCGCTCAAGCGTGGCCCGCACCGCCGGTGCGCCGGTGGCAGACAGCAAAAACCCGGGCAAAGGGGATGAGATCATCACCCGCGTCGTGCGCATGGAAAACGTGCCGGTGCGCGAGCTTGCTCCGCTGCTGCGCCAGCTCAACGATGCCACCGGGATCGGTAACGTGGTGCACTTCGAGCCGTCCAACGTGCTGCTGTTAACCGGCAAAGCCTCGGTGGTGAACCGCCTGGTGGATCTGGTGCAGCGCGTCGATAAGGACGGCGTTCAGCGCCGCGAAATCGTGCCGCTGCGCTACGCCTCCGCTAAAGGGCTCTCCGACATGTTGAACAACCTCAACAACGAAGAGCAAAAGGGGCAAAACGCGCCGCAGCTGGCCACCAAGGTGGTCGCGGACGACGAAACCAACAGCCTGGTGATCAGCGGCTCGGAAGACGCGCGTGCGCGCACCCGCTCCCTGATCGGCCAGCTGGATCGCGAGCAGAACAACGAGGGGAATACCCGCGTGTTCTACCTCAAATACGCCAGCGCCACCAAAGTCGTTCCGGTGTTGACCGGCATCGGCGAGCAGCTGAAGGACAAGGCCGGGGCGCCGAAGAGCAAAACGGCGACAGCGTCTACCGACCTGAACATTACCGCCGATGAATCAACCAACTCACTGGTGATCACCGCGCAGCCTAACGTGATGAACTCGCTGGAGAAGGTGATCGACAAGCTGGACATTCGCCGTCCGCAGGTGCTGGTGGAAGCCATCATTGCTGAAGTTCAGGACGGCAGCGGCCTCGATCTCGGCGTGCAGTGGACCGGCAAGCACGGCGGCGTGCAGTTCGGCTCGACCGGGCTGCCGATCAGCCAGATTAAAAACGGCACCATGAAGGGCGCAAGCTTCACCGGCCTGGCCACCGGCTTCTTTAACGGTGACTTCGGCGCGCTGCTGACGGCGCTCTCTACCGGCGCCAAGAACGACATTCTCTCTACGCCAAGCGTGGTCACGCTGGATAACAAAGAAGCATCGTTCAACGTCGGTCAGGATGTGCCCGTGCTGTCCGGCTCCCAGACCACCAGCGGCGATAACGTCTTCAACTCCGTTGAGCGTAAAACCGTCGGTACCAAGCTTAAGATCGTGCCGCAGATTAACGATGGCGACATGATCCACCTGAAGATCGAGCAGGAAGTGTCCAGCGTGGACAACAGCGCCACGGAAGATGCGAGCCTCGGCCCGACCTTCAACACGCGCACCATCAATAACGAAGTGATGGTCCACAGCGGCCAGACGGTGGTGCTCGGCGGCCTGATGGAAAACGTGACCAAGCAGTCGGTGTCGAAAGTGCCGCTGCTGGGCGACATTCCGCTGGTGGGCCAGCTGTTCCGCTACACCTCAGAGGACACCTCTAAACGCAACCTGATGGTCTTTATCCATACCACGGTGCTGCGCGATGACGACAACTACAGCGCGGCATCGAAAGAGAAATACGATCAGATCCGCGCGCGCCAGCAGCAGCGGATGGAGGAGAAGAAGCTTGGGATCGTTGAAAACAGCGACAGCCCGGTGCTGCCCGCCTTCCCGGTCGATAAGAACAGCAGCGTGACGCCCGTGAAATCAACCCACGCGGCTTCCCGCAATCCGTTCAAAGAGTAAGGCGGAGGTGCAACGTGGATGAACTGAGCAGAACGCTGTGTAGCAGCAGCTATGCAAAGGACAACGGCATCTTGTTTTACAACGACGAGGTCTTTGTCCGGGACGATACGCCAGCGTTCGCCCTGCTGGAAATGCGCCGGGTGCTGGGGCGGGCCTTCGTGCCCGTCATCCTCAGCGCGGAAGCGTTTGAGGAGATGCTGACCAAAATCTGGCAGCAGAACAGCGGCGTCTCCCAGCAGATGGTGGACGATATGGACGCCGATATCGATTTGATGGCGCTGACCGAGGAGATCCCCGACAACGAGGATCTGCTGGAAAACGACGAAAACTCGCCGGTCATCCGTCTGATCAACGCCATCCTCGGCGAGGCGGTAAAGGACGGCGCGTCGGATATTCACATCGAAACGTTCGAACGCACGCTGAGCATCCGCTTTCGCGTTGACGGCGTGCTGCGCCCGGTGCTTCAGCCCGCGCGCAAGCTCGCGCCGCTGCTGGTCTCGCGCATTAAGGTCATGTCGAAGCTCGACATCGCCGAAAAGCGCCTGCCGCAGGATGGCCGCATTTCGCTGCGCATTGGCCGCAAGGCGATCGACGTGCGCGTGTCGACCATTCCGTCGCAGTACGGCGAGCGCGTGGTAATGCGTCTGCTGGACAAATCTAACCTCAAGCCGGATATCAACAAGCTTGGGCTGATTGATGAAGAGCTGGACAAGCTCAAGGGGCTGATTGACCGCCCGCACGGCATTATCCTGGTCACCGGGCCGACTGGCTCCGGTAAAAGTACCACTCTGTACGCCATTCTGTCGGCGCTGAACGGCCATGAACGCAATATTCTGACCGTCGAAGATCCGATTGAGTATGAGCTGGAAGGGGTGGGGCAGACGCAGGTCAACCCGCGCGTGGACATGACCTTTGCCCGCGGGCTGCGCGCGATCCTGCGCCAGGACCCGGACGTGGTGATGATCGGGGAAATTCGTGACGGTGAAACCGCGCAAATCGCGGTGCAGGCGTCGCTCACCGGTCACCTGGTCATGTCTACGCTGCACACCAACAGTGCGGCGGGTGCCATTACGCGTCTGCGCGACATGGGGCTGGAGTCGTTTTTGATCGGTTCATCGCTACTTGGCGTCATTGCCCAGCGTCTGGTGCGTCGGCTGTGTACCCACTGCCGAACCACCAGTCCGCTGGACGACAATGAAAAGGCGCTGTTCAGCTTTATGGATAAGCAGCCAAAAGCGATTTATCGCGCGGTAGGGTGCGAACACTGCCGTCAGAGCGGCTATCAGGGCCGCGCGGGCATCCACGAGTTTCTGGTGGTGGATACCGCCATGCGCCGCGCCATTCACGAAGATAAAGACGAAATGTCCATCGAAACGCAGCTGTTTAAGCAGGCCTACAGCCTGCGCGAAAACGGGCTGCTGAAGGTGATTTCCGGCATCACGTCGCTGGAAGAGGTGATGCGCGTGACCGCGGAACGCGGGGGGGATGAGTAATGGCCCTCTACGCGTGGACGGCGACGGACGCGGCGGGGAAAACCCGCCGCGGTACCCAGCAGGCCGAAGGGCAAAAGCAGGTGCGCCAGTGGCTGCGTGAGCAAAAGCTGATGCCGGTCAGCATCACTGAAACCCGCGAAAAGGCGGAGGCCGGCAAGGCGAAGACGGGCGTGAAGCTCTCGACGCCGGTCCTGTCGATGTTTACCCGCCAGCTGTCGACGCTGGTCAACGCGGCGCTGCCGCTCGAAAGCGCGCTAAAGGCGATCTCGAAGCAGACGGAAGATAAAAAGCTCGCGGCGATGGTGGTGGAGATCCGCGAAAAGGTGGTGGAAGGCCATACGCTGTTTGACGCGTTTAGCCAGTTCCCGCGCACCTTCGACAAGCTCTACTGCACGCTGGTGATGGCCGGGGAAAAAACCGGTCACCTGGGCGACGTGCTGGAAAAGCTGGCGGAGTACAACGAGCAGCGCCAGAAGATGAAAAGCAAGCTGACGCAGGCGATGGTCTATCCGATCACCCTGACGGTGGTGGCCATCGCGGTGATCAGCATCCTGCTGGTGGCGGTGGTGCCGCAGGTGATCGAACAGTTCACCCACATGAAGCAGCAGCTGCCGATCACTACCCGCACGCTGATCGCGGTGAGCGACTTCCTCCAGGCCTACGGCATTTACATCGTCGGCGCACTGGGCGGCGGTTTCGTCGGCTTTAAGGCCTGGCTTAAGAGCGCCAAAAACCGCTTCAAGTGGAACAGCTGGCTGGTCAACGGCTCGCCGATTAAAAAGCTGGTGTGCGCCATCAACAGCGCCCGCTATATCCGCACGCTGAGCATTCTTCAGGCGAGCAGCGTGCCGCTGCTGGAGGGGATGTATATCGCAATGGACGGTATCGAAAACCTTTACGCCCGACAGGTGCTCGAGCAGGCGGCGGATACCGTGCGCCAGGGGGCTTCACTCTATGCCGCGCTGGATCAGGCGAAACTGTTTCCGCCCACCATGCTGTACATGATTGCCTCCGGCGAAGAGAGCGGGGAATTAGGCAATTTAATGGACCGCGCGGCGGAAAACCAGGAATCGGCTTTACAACATCGAATCACGTTAACGCTGTCGGTATTTGAACCGGCGCTGGTGGTGAGTATGGCGACGATTGTTTTATTCATCGTCCTGTCAATATTACAACCGCTTCTGCAACTTAATAATATGGTAGGTTAAATCATGGCTTTAAAACGTAAAAACCTGGCTCGCCAGGCGGGCTTCACTTTGCTCGAATTAATGGTGGTCATTGTTATTCTCGGCGTATTGGCCAGTATGGTCGTGCCCAACTTAATGGGGAATAAAGAAAAAGCCGACTCGCAAAAAGCGACCAGCGATATTGTCGCGCTCGAAGGCTCGCTGGATATGTATAAGCTGGACAACCACCGCTATCCAACCACCGAGCAGGGCCTGCAGGCGCTGGTCACGAAGCCAGAAATCGCGCCAATCCCGAACGGCTACCGCGCCGACGGCTATATTCGCCGCCTGCCGCAGGACCCGTGGGGCAGCGATTACCTGATGGTGAGCCCGGGTGAACACGGTGCAGTCGACGTATTTTCCGCAGGCCCGGATGGCGAAGCGAATACCGCCGACGACATTACCAACTGGTCTCTGGATAAAAAAGAGAAATAATGAAAAAACAACGCGGCTTTACGTTGCTGGAAATTATTCTGGCCCTGGTGATATTTGCCAGCTGCGCCATGATGGTGGTGTCAACCATACCTTCACGCAGCGGTGCGGATATATTTGGCCAGCAATTAAAAGCACTCGTTGATTATGGCTCTGACCGCGCGGTAATGGACGGAAATATCGTCGGGCTGGTAATCACCACCGATCACTATCAGCTGGTGACCCTGGAAGATAAGCAGGGTGAACGCCGCTGGGTGCCATTATCCGCCGGACGTATTACGACGAAAGGCGATTTCCCGCCCGACATGTACGTTTCGCTGTCGCCTCAGCGCCTGGCCGCCACGGTGGACAGCGAGCCGCAGGTGCTGTTTTTGCCTGACGGTGAGATTGGCCGGTTTACGCTTACCCTGCAAAGCCACGACAAGCAGCACCATTTTCGCGTGGTGTCGCAAGGGGCGGCGCCGGTATCGGTAGAAAACGATGACTAACGGCAAGGCAAAGCAAAAAGGGATGACGCTGCTGGAGGTGATGGTCGCGCTGGTGATCTTCTCCACCGCGGCGCTGGCGCTGATGAACTCCGTCTCCCTGAACGTCCGCTTTACCCACGGCCTGGCCGAAACGCTGCAGGCGAGCTGGGTGGCGGAAAACCAGCTGGCCGAGGCGCAGCTGACGAAAAGCGATTTCCCCGATGCGGAACAGCAGGGGACGGAAATCATGGGCGGGCGCAGCTGGAACTGGCGCAAGCAGCGGGTGAAAACGGCGGATAACCGCTGGGCGAACGCGATCCGCGTCTACGCCGAAGGCGACGATAGCCAGCCCGCGATTGCCCTGCAGATTATTCCGCCGGGAGAGCTCAAGTGAAAAAAACGCAGCGCCAGCGCGGGTTTACCCTGCTGGAGATCATGATTGCGCTGACCATTTTTGCCGTGATCAGCACCCTGGCCTGGCAAATTCTGGACGGGGCCATGCGGACCAGCTCGGCAACCGACGCCAGTGCGGCAAAGCTCAACCAGGTGCAGCGCGCCTGGAGCCTGATGGAGCGTGATTTCTTTCAGCTCCAGCCGCGCGCGCCGCGCAACGAGCCGGATCTGTTTCGTCAGGACGGCGATAGCGTTGAGCTGACCACGCTGAACGGCGTGAGCGGAACCGTGCAGCTCGAGCGCGTGCGCTGGCGGCTGGAGGAAGGGCGTCTGTACCGTGACGTCTGGCCGGCAATCGACGGCCCCGCCGACGTCAAGCCCGAAGACGTGCCGATCGTGAACGAGGTGAAATCCCTTAGCTGGCGCTTCTACCGCAAGGGCTGGTTGAAAAGCTGGGCAGATTCCGCGCACCAGCCGGACGGCGTGGAGCTGACGCTGAACATGAACAACGGCGATACGTGGCGCTGGGTATTTACCACGCCGGGCGATCTGCCGGAGGCGGCCGCGGCGGATGCTGCGCCAGCCCCGGCGGCGGAGGCCGCGCCTTCACCGGAAGCCGCGCCCGCCCCGCAGCCCGTGCCGGACGTGAAACCATGAACGCATTACGCAAACAAAAAGGCGTTGCCCTGCTGGTGGTGCTGATCCTGCTGGTGATGATGTCGGCGCTGGCCGCCAAAATCAGCCAGCAGTTCTGCCGCAACCTGCAAAAAACGCACTATCAGGTCAGCCAGCAGCAGCTGCGCTGGGCGATGCAGGCCCAGGAGAAGGTGATTAAGGATCGCCTGCAGGAAGACGCCAGCGGCGAAAGCAAGGCGCTCGACCCGGAAGGGGCGTGGCATCAGCCGCTGGAGACGCAGGGCGACGACTACACGGTGGTCGGCCAGGTTGAGGACGCGCAGGACTGCTTTAACGTGAACAACCTGCTGGCAGCTGAAAAAGCCGCGCAGGGGCAGGCGGAAACCGCCGTGCCGCAAAAGCCGCGCAGGGAGCAGATTGTTGAGCAGATCCTCACCGACAGCGGCGTCAGCCACGCCGCGGCGGAAGAGATTTACCTCCAGCTGGTGGACTACCTGGACGGAGACGCCACCACCATTAAAGAAGGGGCTGAGAGCGACGCCTGGGCGGGCCTGGTGCCGGCGCGTCAGCCCGCGAACCAGATGATGCGCGCCATCTCTGAGATAAAGCTGCTGCCCGCCTTCCCGGCGGCGGCGTACCCGAAGGTGAGCCGTATGCTGTGCGCGCTGCCGGATTCGGCAAGCAAGGTCGATGTGAACACCCTGAAGCCGGAGCAGGCGGCCATTCTGGCGGCGATGTTCCCGGGCAAGCTCACCGCAGACGACGCGGCGCGGCTGATTGAATCGCGCCCGGAAGCGGGCTGGGAAAATATGGAAACGTTCAGCAAAGCGCTGGAGCAGACCTTCCCGCAGCTGAAGGATGATTTACCCCAGGTGGCCGAGTTCCTCGCCATCAACAGCCGATATTTTCGCGTCAGCTACACCGGGAATACCGATGAGTTAACGCTTCGCGTGGTGAGCCAGCTTCAGGTGAATAACGAAGCCGGTGAAATTGTGACGTGGCAACGTCGTTACCGAATGATTGAATAACACAAGTTGAACGCTATGAAACAGGTGCTTTTTGTTCGTCCCGACAGTCGCGAGGACGGAAAGATAATGTGGTGTGAATCCGGCAGTCAGGAGGTCATCACGGGTGAGGGCCGCGAGGCGCTGGATACGCTTGCTCAGCATCCCTTAGCCACGCGCGTCTGCCTGCTGCTGCCGGCGGGGGAAATGGTTTTCCGCCATTTTACGCTGCCGAAAAAAATGGCGTCGCAGGCCACGGCATTCTCGTGGATGGCGGAAGAGACGCTGATCGGCGAGGTGGATAACCTTCACTGGACGGTGCTCAATAAAAAAGGGGCCGAGGTTGACGCGGTGGCGGTAGATGCCGATCGCCTGCGCGGCTGGCTGGACCGTTTTCAGGAGGCCGGGCTGAAGATCGTTCAGGCGCTGCCCGACGCCTGGCTGCTGCCGGTTGCCGCGGGCGGCAGCACGATCGTCGCGCTGGAGGACAACTACTGGCTGCGCCTCTCTCCCCACGTGGCCTGCGAGGTGGAGGCGGCCCTGCTGCCGCTGCTGATGCCGAAGGCGGGCGAGGGCGAGGTGGCCTGCTACGGTGAGGCTCCCGCCGGGGTTGAGGTAGATGAGCGCCTGGCGTGGGAACACCCGCTGGCGCTGATCCAGCCGCAGTGGGCGCGCTGTCGCGTCAACCTGCTGCACGGTGCCTTTAGCGCCAAGGCGTCTCACGGCAGCGCAAAACGGATGAAGGCCGCTATCGCCGCGGCGGGGCTGCTTTCGCTGGGCCTGCTGCTGGGCCCGCGCGTCGCCATGGCGTGGATGCTGGTGCAGCAGGAGAACCAGATGCAGGAGGAGATTATGCAGGTCTACCAGCATCACTTCCCCAGCATGCGTCACCAGACCAACATCAAATATCACTTTGGCCAGAGCGTGAAAAAGCAGAGCAAGGGCGTCTTCCTGCAGCTTGAGGCGCTGGAAGGCGCGAAGCAGGCCGTTCCGGCGATGGAAGTCAACCTGGTCGAATACGACTATGCGAACAATACGCTGTCGCTCAGCGTCAGCGCGCAAAACCCGCAGGCGCTGCAGACGTTTATTCAGAAGGCCAGCGAGAATTTTGATTTTACGCTACAGCCTGTTTCCAACAGCGCACCGTATACCGCCATGATCTCAGGGAAATATAAATGAAAGCGCGAATCGCACAATTAACATCACGTTATCAAAATTACAGCACCCGGGAAAAAACAATATTAAAAGCAGGCATAGCCGCCATGTGCTGTGCGGCCATTTATTATGGGGGGATTATACCTTTGGATAATATGATTAAAGAAAGTCAGTTGACATTGAAAAAACAGAACGAAACCCTGAGCTGGATGAGGGCCGAAATTGATAAAAATCATCTTCCGGTATTACAGGTGAAAACCGATAACCCGAGAAGCGTGGTGGAAAACAGCGCGCACGAAATTAATATTTCGCTCACGGATATCCGTCAGGACGGCCAGACGCTGGCCTTTGTGGTCAACCGTATTAACGTGTATGAGCTGAAAAACTGGCTGCGTGAAATGAACCTTACCTCCGGCATTCGCTTAGAGAAAATGAACCTCACGCCCGTAGACCACCTCAGCGACGTGAAGGCCGATATTCAGCTCACCTGGAAAAAAGTGGCATGAATACGCTAATGCTGGTGCGGGAGAGCTGCCCGGCGGGATTCAGCGCAATGAGCGGCGTGCTGGGGGCGATCGTCGGCAGCTTTCTGGGGCTGGTTGCAGACCGCGTTCCGGCGATGGTGATGGACGAAGAGAGCCGCACGAACCTTCTCTTTCCCGGCTCGCACTGCCCCGCCTGCGGGCATTCGCTGAAGGCGTGGGAAAATATCCCGCTCGTCAGCTGGCTGGCGCTGCGCGGGCGCTGCAGCCACTGCCATACGGCCATTCCGCTGCGGTTATTTTTAATCGAATGCGCGACGGCGCTCTTTTTTGCCGTTTCGGCATGGTGCATTGCCGATATCCAGGCGCTGTGCGCGCTGTGGCTGATGGCGGCCTTCCTGCTGCCGCTGACCTTGATTGACCGCCAGCACCTGCTGCTGCCCGATTGCCTCACGCAGCCGCTCCTGTGGGCCGGGCTGCTGATCCATGCTTTTTCCGGCAGCCTGCCGCTGCGCGACGCGCTGTGCGGCGCGGTGGCGGGATATCTGTCGCTATGGCTGCTGTACTGGGGATTCCGCCTGGCGACCGGCCGCGAGGGGCTGGGCTACGGTGATTTTAAGCTGCTGGCGGCGCTGGGCGCCTGGTGCGGCTGGCAGGCGCTGCCGTCTATCGTGCTGATTGCCGCGCTCAGCGGTATTTTGGGTTATTTCCTGATGACTAAATCAGATAAAAATAACCTCGTAATCTCTTTCGGACCGTACCTCTCTTTTGCTGGAATAGCGGTATTCATTAGTCAGCTACTCGTTATTCAGATTTAATTTTACGGTCAAGTTTTTTTAAAAATTTTTTCGGCGAGGAAAGGGAAGGAATCCCTTTGAGCTCCAGTGTATCGTAAGGGATATAGGCAATAAGGACTTTGTGCTTGTATCTTTTTATGGAGGAATGAAGCGCGTCATCTCAGGTTTTAGTTTTGCAATATCACGTCGTTTAAATACTGACAGTGCGATTTACATTCCATGTTTTAAAGGAAAACATGGGTAACATATTTTCAAATAAATTTATCAGGAAATAAGAATGAAATTTATGAAGCCTAAATATCTGGCGCTCTTTGTGGCAGCAGCATCCAGCTCTGCATTCGCAGCGGCACCGGGTACGCCTTCAATCAGCAGCGGCAACGACAAGTTCGCTATTGTTGAAGTGGATCAGGCAGCTCAGGACTATAACAGCCTCGTTAAAGTGCACGATGGCGCTGACGTCAAAGTTGAGTGGAACGTCTGGAGCGGCGATGCGCCAACTTCAGCAAAAGTGCTCCTCGATGGTCAGACCGTCTGGAGCGGCGCGGGCAGCGCGTCCGGCTCTGCAAGCTTTAAAGTGAAAAAAGGCGGTCGTTATCAGGAGCAGGTTGAACTGTGTAACGCCAGCGGCTGCACCAAGAGCGCGAGCAAGCTGATCATCGTTGCTGATACCGACGGTAGCCACCTGCTGCCGCTGAACGCAGCGATGCAGGAAAACAACAAATCCTTCAGCAAGCACACTGATAAAGTGGTTGCCGCCTATTTCCCGGAGTGGGGCGTATACGGCCGTAACTTCCCGGTAGATAAAATCCCTGCCGCTAACCTGAACCACATTCTGTACGGCTTCATTCCAATCTGCGGCGGCGACGGCATCAACGACGGCCTGAAAACCGTTGAAGGCGGCAACAGCTTCTCCGTGCTTCAGCGCGACTGTGAAGGCCGCCCTGATTTCACCGTGGCAATCCACGACCCGTGGGCTGCGCTGCAAAAACCACAGTCCGGCGTCTCTAACTGGGACGACCCGTACAAAGGTAACTTCGGCCAGCTGATGGCGCTGAAAAAAGCCCACCCTGACCTGAAAATTCTGCCTTCTATCGGCGGCTGGACCCTGTCTGACCCGTTCTTCCACATGGGCGATACCGCGATCCGCGCACGCTTCGTCTCCTCTGTTAAAGATTTCCTGAAAACCTGGAAATTCTTCGACGGCGTAGACATCGACTGGGAATTCCCTGGCGGCGGCGGCGTGAGCGAAAACCTCGGCAACCCGCAGCAGGACAAAGCGACCTACACCGCGCTGATGCACGACCTGCGCGCGATGCTGAACGAGCTGTCTGCTGAAACCGGTCGTTCTTACGAACTGACCAGCGCCATCGGCGCAGGCAAAGACAAAATTGAAGACGTGGACTACACCACTGCCCAGCAGTACATGGACCACATCTTCCTGATGAGCTACGACTTCTACGGCGGCTGGAGCAACACCGATCTGGGTCACCAGGCGGCGCTGCGCGGCGCTGAGTGGAAGCCAGACACCAACTACACCACCGAAAACGGCGTTGACGCGCTGCTCGCTCAGGGCGTACAGCCGGGCAAAATCGTTGTGGGTGCAGGCATGTACGGCCGCGGCTGGACTGGCGTTCACGGTTACACCGGCGACAACCCGTTCACCGGCACGGCAACCGGCATGGTGAAAGGGACCTGGGAACCGGGCGTTGTTGACTATCGTCAGATCGTTAACGAATACAAAGGCAAGCCGGGCTGGGAATACAAATATGATGCGGCAGCAGAAGCACCGTATGTATTCAACAAGTCTACCGGTGACCTGATCACCTATGAAGACGCCCGCTCTACTGCCGCGAAAGGCAAGTACGTGATGGCGAAAAACCTGGGCGGCCTGTTCTCCTGGTCTATCGACTCCGATAACGGCGACATCCTGAACGCGATGAACGAAAGCCTGCTCGGCGGTTCAACTCCGGTTGATCCTGTTGCCACTAACCATGCGCCGGTCGCCACTGCGGTTGACCAGACGGTAACTGGTCCGGCAGCGGTAACCCTGGACGGCTCTGCCTCCAGCGACCAGGACGGCGATGCGCTGACCTACAAATGGACCCAGATTTCTGGCCCAACCGTGACCCTGGCGAACAGCACCAAGGCCAAAGCGACCTTCAACGTGGCTGCGGTCACCAGCAACCAGACGCTGGCGTTCCGCCTGACCGTGACGGATGCGAAAGGTCTGAGCAACTCCGTAGACGTACAGGTTCTGAACAAAGCGCCAAAAGCGAACCAGGCGCCTGTCGTTAACAAAATCGACGCTGTTTCCCTTGAAGCAGGCCAGAGCTACACCCTGAACGCACAGGCTGCGGATCCGGATGGCGATGCGCTGACCTACTCCTGGAGCGTTCCAGCGGATATGCACGCGACCGGTACGAATACCTCTAGCGTTAACATCACCGCGCCAGACGTAAGCTCTGACTCCAGCTACACCCTGAGCGTTATCGTTTCTGACGGTAAAACCAGCGTGCAGTCCGACGTGCAGGTTTCCGTGTCGCCTAAAGCGGCTCCGGCTCCGGCAGACGAAGATACCAATCCATCTGACGAAGGCACCAACCCGTCTGACGAAGGGACTAACCCTTCTGACGAAGGCACCAACCCATCCGATGAAGGCACTCAGCCATCTGACGAAGGCTCTGCAACCGGCAGCTGTGACAAACCAGTAGACGCCAATGCCAGCAAATACGCTGCATGGGACGCCAACAAGGTTTACAACAACGGCGACACCGTAAGCTCCGATAACCTGGTCTGGAAAGCGAAATACTGGACTCAGGGCAACAAGCCGGGCTTCGATGCGGACGCATGGGAACTGGTAAGCCAGGTGAAAATGAACTGGCGCTCTGACGTGGTTTACAACGGCGGTGACACCACCACCTACAACGGTTCCGTATACCGTGCGAAATGGTGGACCCGCGGTGATAACCCGGCTAACAGCGATGTATGGGTGAAAGAAGGCGCGTCTGCGGACTGCAAATAACTTCTGAACCAACGTTGCGGGCGTAATATTCGCCCGCAGCATTTGACCACACCCCGCTTCGGGTGTGGTCAATTCTCAAATTAACAGTGACGTGCGCAAAGAGAGGATGGGATATAACGTAAGCAGGTGCATAAATGAAACGCATGATTTTATTATTACTGTTAGTCAGCCAGAGCGTATTCGCAAATTGTTGGGATAAAGCGGCGCATTATTATCACGTCGACCCGTATTTATTATTTGCCATCGCTAAAGTGGAATCGGGAATGAACCCCAGAGCCGTTGGCTGGAACCGTGACGGTTCGCACGATGTAGGATTGATGCAAATTAACAGCACCCATTTTGTTGAGTTACAGCGCCGCGGCATTGATGAGCGCCGTCTTATTGTCGAACCCTGCACCTCCATCATGGTTGGCGCATCCATACTCTCGAACATGATTAAAGTGTATGGCTATAACTGGGAAGCGGTAGGGGCGTATAACGCCGGTTTGAAAAAAGAGAATTATCCGCAGCGAATGCAATATGCCCACAAGGTGTGGCGTAAATATCAGGAAATAAAACAGCGTAACGCATATGTATATTAATTTTTTGTTTTTTGAAGAATACCGTTCAGTGTTCTTCAGAAAGTGAAAAGAACCGCACGCTCAGGTTTATTTATTAATGGACTAATACATAAGCCGTGTTTGCATTAACCATTGTTGCTTAAAAACAGGATTATTTGAGATGAACAAAAGGACTCTTCTGAGCTTACTCGTTGCAGGGGCATGCGTTGCTCCATTCATGGCTCAGGCTGCTTCGCTGCAGGCGACCAGCAGCGAACCGTACACCATGAAAGCCAGCGATCTGGCGAAAAAAGAGAAGGAACTGACGAGCTTCCCGCTGATGGCTTCCGTGAAGGATACCATTCGCACGCTGGATAACGAGCAGGTTGAGCTGATCGAGCCAGGCCGCGCGGCGAATCCGGACAACGTGAAGCGCGTTGAAGGTATCGTGAAGGAGAGCGACTGGGAATATCTGTTCCCGATGCGCGCAGCTTCTTATACCTACAGCAACTTCCTGAAGGCCGTGGGCAAGTTCCCGGCGCTGTGTAAGACCTATAACGACGGACGCGACAGCGACGCGATCTGCCGTAAAGAGCTGGCAACCATGTTTGCCCACTTTGCGCAGGAAACCGGCGGCCACGAAAGCTGGCGTCCGGAAGCCGAATGGCGTCAGGCGCTGGTTCACGTCCGTGAAATGGGCTGGACCGAAGGCCAGAAGGGCGGCTATAACGGCGAATGTAACCCGGAAATCTGGCAGGGTCAGACCTGGCCTTGCGGTAAAGATAAAGACGGCGACTTCGTCAGCTACTTTGGTCGCGGCGCGAAGCAGCTCTCCTACAACTACAACTACGGTCCGTTCTCCGAAGCGATGTTTGGCACCGTTCGCACCCTGCTCGACAAGCCTGAGCTGGTGGCTGACACCTGGCTGAACCTGGCATCCGCGATCTTCTTCTTCGCGTATCCACAGCCGCCAAAACCAAGCATGCTGCAGGTTATCGACGGCACCTGGCAGCCAAACGATCGCGATAAAGCGAACGGTCTGGTCCCGGGCTTCGGCGTGACCACCCAGATCATCAACGGCGGCGTTGAGTGCGGCGGCCCAACTGAGATTGCACAGTCTCAGAACCGCATCAAGTACTACAAAGAATTTGCTAACTACCTGAAAGTGCCGGTTCCAGCGAACGAAGTGCTGGGCTGCGCCAACATGAAGCAGTTCGACGAAGGCGGCGCTGGCGCGCTGAAGATCTACTGGGAACAGGACTGGGGATGGAGCGCGGATACGCCAGACGGTAAGACCTACTCTTGCCAGCTGGTGGGCTACCAGACGCCGTTCAGCGCGTTCAAAGAGGGTGATTACACTAACTGCGTGAAGAAATTCTACAACGTTAACATCATCAACGACGACGGTTCTGCCGTAACGCCTGACGAAACCCCGGTAACGCCGAAGCCAGACGAAACGCCAGTAACGCCAAAGCCTGACGAGACGCCTGTCACGCCAGTTCCGGACGAAACGCCGGCCGTGGTTAACCATGCGCCAGTGGCGCAGATCGCCGGTCCAATCGGTGCGGTTGAAGCCGGTGCGCAGGTTTCCCTGAGCGCGGAAGGTTCTACCGACCAGGACGGCAACCAGCTGACCTACACCTGGCGTTCTCAGGACGGCACCACGGTGACCGGCCAGGACAAAGCGGTTGTGACCTTCACTGCGCCAGAGTCCGCAACGGCTCAGCAGATCGAAGTTAGCCTGACCGTCAGCGACGGCGAGCTGAGCAGCACCACCACGTACCTGCTGAACGTGAAAGCTAAAGCAGCGACGCCATCCAAAGATGACGGTGCTTCCGGCTCTTACGCCGCGTGGAGCGCGAACAACAAGTACAACGCAGGTGATATCGTGAACAACCACGGTAAACTGTTCCAGTGCAAACCGTTCCCGTACAGCGGCTGGTGTAACAACGCCCCGGCATACTATGAACCAGGCGCAGGTCTGGCATGGGCTGATGCCTGGACCGCTCTGTAATAGCAAAACGGCAACCGAAAGGTTGCCGTTTTTGTTTGTGTACTTTTCCCCCTCACCCTAACCCTCTCCCCAAAGGGGCGAGGGGACCGTAAGGTGCAGTGGTAGGTCGGGCACCAGGCTAGCGGTGCAGTTTCCCGTGATCGCGTAACCACGCCGCCGTGCGGACAATCCCCTCATCCAGCGTCACCACCGGCTTATACCCCAGCTCGTTCTGCGCGCGAGAAATATCCAGCGTAAAATCAAAGTTCAGCTTCGAAACGCCGTAGTGCGTCAGCGCGGGCTCTTTGGCGGATTTGCTGCCAAAGCGCTCCATGCTGCGGGCGATCATGTCCAGCATCGGGTAGGGAACGGAGCGAATGCGGCACTGGATCTGCAGCTCGTCAATCAGCCTCTGGACGATGCTGCTCAGCGTGCACGACTCGCCGTTGGTGATGTTATACGCGCGACCGGAGACCCGCTTTTCGCAGTCCGGCTGGCTTGCCAGCCACATCGCGTGAACCGCGTTTTCGTAGTAGGTCATATCCACCAGCGCGTCGCCGCCGCGCGGCAGCAGCACGCTGCCGTAGTGGTGCATCATCTGCGCCAGGCGCGGGATAAACACCTTATCGTGCGGCCCAAACAGGCTCTGCGGGCGCAGCACCGTAAAGCGGGTATGCGGGTTAGACTGCGCCAGCAGGTCAATGACCTCTTCGCTGGCGGCCTTGCTGCGGGCAAATTCGCAGGCAAAGCGCGCCGGACGGAAATCTTCCTGAATATCGCGGTGGTGGTGATAGTCAAAATAGAGCGACGGGGAAGAGATATGGATGAAGTTACGCACGCCCCAGGCAACGGCCCATTCGCCCAGACGACGCGTTGCGCGCACGTTGGCGAGATCGAAGGCTTCCTGCGTGCCCCACGGCGAGGTGAAACTGGAGCAGTGCCACAGCGTGTCGATACCGGCGAGCATCACCTTAGCCTGAGAGGAGACCAGCTCCGTCAGATCCGCGTGGACAAATTCCGCGCCCATTTTTTGCAGCAGCTTGCCCATCGCCTCGTTGCGACCGGTTGCCCTGACGCTGATGCCATTGTTGCGCAGAAACTCGACCGCGTTTCGGCCTAAGCCGCTGGTCGCACCGGTAACCAGTACCTTCATAACTGTCCACTGTGTTGAAAAGAATTTCGTGCGCATTCTTCCGTGAATTACGCGACTATGCAATGGGAAAGGTGAAAGAATAAGAGTTTTAATTAGATATTTTAATGCTTTTGTTCTGCCAGCCGCGCAATGCGTTTTGCCATGCCGCGGAAGATAAACAGGTGCGCCGGGATCATAAACAGCCAGTAGAACAGGCCGGGCATGCCGTGCGGATGCCACCACGCCCGAACGTCCAGCTCGCGGTGGTCGCCTTTGTCTTTCAGCGTAAAGCAAAGCCGCCCGAGGCCGGGCGCCTTCATGCCGAACAGCAGCGCCAGCTGTTTTTCCGGCTCAACGATAATCACCTTCCAGCTGTCGACCGTATCGCCAACCTTTAAATAGGGATGAGCAGGGCGGCCTTTCGCCAGCCGGTGGCCGACAAGCAGGTCCATCGCGCCGCGCGTTTGCCAGAGAATATTGCCGAAGAAGTAGCGCTCCTTGCCGCCGATCTGGTTGATCACCTCCCACAGCGACGCCAGGCTCGCCTCGGTTTTCACCGTGCAGCCCGCCTGTTTAGGGTAGTAGCCGTACTCGGGCCGCCAGCGGGCAAAGGCCTGGGCGTCGTAGCCCCAGTCGCTGGAGTTCACCAGCTTTTCCTCTTCCTTCAGCGTGTTGCGCACCGCGTCGTCGAAGCGGATCAAATCCTGCGGGATCAGCGCGCGCAGCTCGCGGTCGTCCGCCAGCAGATCGTGCTTAAGCCCCTGGATCAGCGCTTTCGCCGTGGTCGGCGGCACGGAGGTGATGACGTTTAAAAACCATACCGAGATCCAGCGGGTCGGGAAGGGGACGGGCACCAGCAGCCGATGGCGGCCGCTGACCCGCATAAAATGTTCGAACTGCTGCTGGTAGCTCAGCACCTCCGGACCTGCCGCTTCCAGCACGCGGTGCTGGGCTGCGGGATGGTTAAGCAGCTCCACCAGGTAATGCAGCAGATTCTCCAGCGCGATCGGCGTGGTGCGCGAACGCACCCAGCGCGGCGGGGTGAGCACCGGCAGGTTGTAAACCATGTCGCGCATCACTTCGAACGCGGCCGAGCCTGCGCCGACGATGATCCCCGCCCGCAGCTCGGTAACGGGGATGTTGGCGCTGCGCAGGGTGTCGCCGGTGAGCTGGCGCGCGCGCAGGTGGTCCGACTGCTCGTGCTCGGGCGCCTGCAGCGAGCTGAGGAAAATCACCTGCTTCACCGGCGTCTGCAGCAGCGCGTCGCGCACGTTCATCGCCACCTGGCGCTCGTGGGCGATAAAGTCGCCGCCTTCGCCCATGCTGTGAACCAGGTAATAAAGCGTATCAACGCCTTCGAGCAGCGCGGGCAGCGCCTTCGGCCAGTTCAAATCGACGTTATGGCAGGTGACGCCGGGCAGCTGCTGCTTTTGCAGCCGTTCCGTGCTGCGCGCCACGGCCAGCACCTGATGCCCCTGCTGGCCGAGCGCCGAGGTCAGATGCTGACCGATATACCCGCTGGCACCCAGCACCAGGATCCGTTGCGCCACGTTGCTCTCCTTTATTAACGCTGTAAGAACGCCTGCCAGTGCTTCACCACGTCCGCCAACTGCTCGCGGCTGACGTCAAGATGCATTACCAGGCGCACTACCGGAGAGGCGTTGATCAGCACGCCGCGCGCCTTCATGAACTCGCCCAGCGCGGCGGCATTTTCGTCGCCCACGCGCACGAACAGCATGTTGGTGTCGTGACGCATCACGTCCGCGCCGATCTCGCGCAGCTGCGCGGCCATCCACGCGGCGTTGTCGTGATCGTCCTTGAGGCGCGCCACGTTGTTTTTCAGCGCATAAAGGCCCGCCGCCGCCAGAATACCGGCCTGGCGCATGCCGCCGCCGGTCATTTTACGCCAGCGGTTGGCGCGCTTGATGTAGTCAGCGTTGCCGACCAGCAGCGAGCCGACGGGCGTGCCCAGCCCTTTGGAGAGGCATATGGTGAACGAGTCGCAATATTGCGTGATCTCCTTCAGCTCGCAGCCGTATTCCACCACCGCGTTGAAGATGCGCGCGCCGTCAACGTGCAGGCCTAGCCCGCGCTCGCGGGTAAAGTCCCACGCCGCTTTCAGGTACTCGCGCGGCAGCACCTTGCCGTTGTGGGTGTTTTCGAGGCTCAGCAATTTGGTGCGGGCGAAGTGAATATCGTCGGCTTTGATTTTCGCCGCGACCTTATCCAGCGGCAGGGAGCCGTCCGCTGCGGCGTCAATCGGCTGCGGCTGAATGCTGCCGAGCACCGCCGCGCCGCCGGCTTCGTACAGGTAGTTATGCGCGCCCTGGCCGACGATGTACTCTTCACCGCGCTCGCAGTGGCTGAGCAGCGCGACCAGGTTGGCCTGCGTGCCTGTTGGCAGGAACAGGGCGGCCTCTTTGCCGCCCAGCTCCGCCGCGAAGCGCTGAAGTTCGTTGACCGTCGGGTCGTCGCCGTACACGTCGTCCCCGACCGGGGCGGCCATCATCTCATCGAGCATGGCGCGCGTGGGTCGGGTTACGGTATCGCTGCGTAAATCAATCATGGCAAGTCCTTATGTTTAAAAAGGCAATGCCAGATGTTTTACCTGAGCCAGTTGGTTTTTGCCAGTTCCATCACCTCGTCGCCGCGTCCGCTGATAATGGCGCGCAGCATGTAGAGGCTGAAGCCTTTGGCCTGCTCCAGCTTGATCTGCGGCGGAATGGCCAGCTCGTCCTTGGCAACCACCACGTCCACCAGCACCGGGCCGTCGATGGAGAACGCGCGCTGCAGCGCCTCGTCGACCTCCGAGGCCTTCTCGACGCGGATGCCGGTGATGCCGCACGCTTCGGCGATGCGGGCGAAGTTGGTGTCGTGCAGGTCGGTGCCGTCCGTCAGGTAGCCTCCGGCCTTCATCTCCATCGCCACGAAGCCCAGCACGCTGTTGTTAAAGACCACGATTTTAAGCGGCAGCTTCATCTGCACCACCGACAGGAAATCGCCCATTAGCATGCTAAACCCGCCGTCGCCGCACATCGCCACCACCTGACGATCCGGCGCGGTGGCCTTCGCGCCCAGCGCCTGCGGCATGGCGTTAGCCATTGAGCCGTGGTTGAACGAACCGAGCAGGCGGCGCCTGCCGTTCATCTTCAGATAGCGTGCCGCCCAGACGGTTGGCGTGCCCACATCGCAGGTGAAGATGGCGTCGTCGTCGGCAAAATGGCTGATCTGCTGCGCCAGATACTGCGGGTGAATCGCCTTGTCGCTCGGCTTAGCGAGATCGTCCAGGCTTTTGCGCGCGTCGCGGTAGTCGCTGAGCGCCTTATCGAGGAACTTGCGGTCGGTTTTTTCTTCCAGATGCGGCAGCAGCGCGGCGAGGGTGGCTTTGATATCGCCTATCAGCGCCATATCGACCTTGCTGTGCGCGCCGATGCTGCCGGGATTGATGTCGATCTGGATGATTTTAGCGTCGGTCGGGTAGAAGGCGCGGTATGGGAACTGGGTGCCGAGCAGCACCAGCGTGTCGGCGTTCATCATGGTGTGGAAGCCGCTGGAGAAGCCGATCAGCCCGGTCATGCCGACGTCGAACGGGTTATCATACTCAACGTGCTCTTTGCCGCGCAGGGCGTGGACGATCGGTGCTTTCAGTTTGCCCGCAATCGCCAGTAGCTCCTTGTGCGCTCCCGCGCAGCCGCTGCCGCACATCAGGGCGATATTGCTCGAGTAGCGCAGCAGCTGGGCGAGCTTTCTCAGCTCCTCTTCGGCTGGCGTCACCACCGGCAGCGGCGCGGGATACCAGTGGCTGCTGGCGCTTTCCGGCGCGGCCTTCAGCGCCACGTCGCCCGGCAGAACCACCACCGAGACGCCGCGGTTAAGCACCGCCTTGCGCATGGCGATCGCCAGCACCTGGGGGATCTGCTCCGGCGAGGAGACCAGCTCGCAGTAGTGGCTGCATTCACGGAACAGCTCCTGAGGATGCGTCTCCTGAAAATAGCCGCTACCGATTTCGGAAGAGGGGATGTGGGCGGCAATCGCCAGCACCGGAACGTGGTTGCGGTGACAATCGAACAGGCCGTTAATCAGGTGCAGGTTGCCCGGCCCGCACGACCCGGCGCAAACGGCCAGCTCGCCCGTCAGCTGCGCTTCCGCGCCTGCGGCAAACGCGGCGACCTCTTCATGGCGCGTGGGCATCCATTCGATGGTGTTCATTTTATTGAGGCTATCGCTCAACCCGTTCAGGGAGTCGCCGGTTACGCCCCAGATGCGCTTAACGCCCGCCTGGTCGAGGGTTTTTGCAATATATGCAGCCACGGTTTGTTTCATGGGTGTCCATCTCCTTTTTGTGATATCGCTTACAAGCTTAGAAGAAACAGCGCGTCTTGCCCGCCAGAAGATGCGCTCATCCTTTTTTTTAGCGTGATGAGTAATGCGTTGATTTTTAAAAAGGGGGTAAAGGGCGCTGAAAAAAGGGGGTAATAGCAAAATTGAGCGTGTTGTATTTATTTTACAAAGGGATAAGCGTAGATTGGTGCAGTTCACTGCCGGACAGGCAGCTTAGAAACTCACGGGGACGGCCCTTTCACATATCCCTGCGTTCACTGCCGGACAGGCAGCTTAGAAATTTGGGGATTCCTCAGAACGCCACTGCCGCGCAGGCAGCTTAGTAAATAATCGAATCTATGGCCTCGATAACAACCAGACTGCCGCACAGGCAGCGTTAGACCGATCGGGCGCAGAACCTAAAAAAGCCCGGGAGCGATATCGCTTACCGGGCTTTTGGTTTGCGCTGGCGGGTTACGCCAGAACCAGGTCGCCCTGCGGATGGCACGAGCAGGCCAGCACGTAGCCTTCGGCGATTTCCGCCTCCGTCAGCGTCATGGTGCTGCTGACGGTATAGTCCCCAGACACCACCTTCGTTTTGCAGCAGCCGCACACGCCCGCGCGGCAGGCGGCGACGACCGGCACCTTGTTGCTCTCCAGCGCCTCAAGCAGCGTGGTACCCACGCGGCCAAAGAAGGTTTGCGCAGGCTGCAGCTTCGTGAACCTGATGCCGCTGGTCGCCGCTTCCGCCACCGGGGTGAAGAACTGCTCCTTATAGAAGCGCGTTACGCCCAGCGCCTTCACCTCTTTTTCCACAATGTCCATGTACGGCGCCGGGCCGCAGGTCATCACGGTGCGGGAAGCAATGTCCGGCACGCTTTGCAGCAGCTCGCGGCTTAAGCGGCCCGGCACAAAACCGTGGGTGGCATTGTTTTCCGCCACCAGCGTTACCGGGTAGTTGCGCCACTCGTCGGCAAAAATCACGTCCTGCGGTGAACGCACGCTGAAAATCACCTGCACGTCGGCCTGCGGGCGGTTTTTCGCCAGCCAGCGGCGCATTGACATAATCGGCGTCACGCCGCAGCCCGCCGCCAGCAGCAGGAACTTATCTTCCGCCTTATCGTCGCAGGTGAACTCGCCCTGCGCGTCGGAAAGCCAGATATAGTCTCCGCGCTTCACGTCGCGCGTCAGCCACTGGGAGCCTTCGCCGTCATCGATGCGGCGCACGGTGAGGGTAATGTACTCGCTCACGCCCGGCGTTGAGGAGATCGTGTAGGCGCGCAGGGTGTCCGCAGCGTTGCGCACGCTGACCAGCGCGAACTGGCCCGCGCGGTACGGATAGTAGTCATGGCACAGCAGCGAGAGCGTCCAGACGTCCGGCGTCTCCTGATGGACGTGATGAACCTGCATCCGCCACGGGCACTGTGAGGTTGGCATGGTCATTAGGGCTCCTTACGCGCTCAGCAGCTGTTTCATGTCGTCTTCCACGTTCGTTACCGAACGCAGGCCAAATTTTTCGTTCAGCACGGCCAGCAGGTCCGGCGTCAGGAAGCCCGGTGCGGTTGGGCCGGTCACGATGTTGGTCACGCCCAGAGAGAGCAGGGTCAGCAGGATGACAATGGCTTTTTGCTCGAACCAGGAGAGCACCAGCGACAGCGGCAGGTCGTTCACGCCGCAGCCCAGTTTTTCCGCCAGCGTCACCGCCAGGATAATCGCGGAGTAGGCGTCGTTACACTGTCCGGCATCCACCAGGCGCGGCAGCCCTTCAATGTCGCCGAAGTCCAGCTTGTTGAAGCGGTATTTGCCGCACGCCAGCGTCAGGATCAGGCAGTCTTCCGGCACGCGGGTGGCGAAATCGGTGAAGTAGTTACGCTCGCCGCGCGCGCCGTCGCAGCCGCCGATCAGGAAGATGTGGCGCAGCTTTTCGCGGCTCACCAGGTCAATCAGGGAGTCCGCCGCGCCCAGCAGGGTTTCGCGGCCAAAGCCGACGGTGATGAGGTGCGGAATTTCGCTGTACGGGAAGCCCGCCATCTGCTGCGCCTGGGCGATCACCGGGCCGAAATCGTCGCCTTCGAGGTGGCTCACGCCCGGCCAGCCGACGATGCTGCGCGTCCAGATGCGGTCGTCGTACGCGCCGACGGTTGGGTCGATGATGCAGTTAGAGGTCATCACGATCGGGCCCGGGAAGCGGGCGAACTCCACCTGCTGGTTCTGCCAGCCGCTGCCGTAGTTGCCGATCAGATGTTTGAATTTACGCAGCTCCGGGTAGCCGTGCGCGGGCAGCATTTCACCGTGGGTGTAGACGTTCACGCCGGTGCCTTCGGTCTGCTTCAGCAGGTTATAGAGATCCTTCAGGTCGTGACCGGAAATCAGGATGCATTTGCCTTCGGTCGCCTTCACGTTGACCTGCGTTGGCGTTGGGTGGCCGTAGGTGCTGGTTTCACCGGCGTCGAGAATGCTCATCACGCGGAAGTTCATCTGGCCGATTTCCATGGAGCACTCGAGCAGCGCGTTCATGTCGGCAGGCCACGTGCCCAGCCACGCCATGATTTTGTGATACTGCGCGTAAATATCGTTGTCGTACTGGCCGAGAACGTGCGCGTGTTCCATATAGGCCGCGGCGCCCTTCAGGCCGTACAGGCAGAGCAGGCGCAGGCCGAGAATGTTCTCGCCAATCGCCGCTTTGTCCTTATTGGGGGTAAATTCTGCCGCCTGGCGCTGCAGCTCGCCGAGGTCGTCGCTGACCAGCTGAAGCCCGGCCATCGGGTTATCCACCGCGGCGTTGGCATCCGCGCTCAGGCACTGCGCCTTCAGCGCTTCGCGCAGGGCAATCGCTTCGCGGGCGTACCCGACGATGCGCGGAGAGTCAAAGTTGACGTTGGTCAGCGTGGAGAAAAAGGCGCGCGGCGCAAAGCTGTCGACGTAGTGGTCGACAATCCCGTATTCGCGGGCTTTAAACGCCCATGCGGACAGCCCCTGCAGCGCCGCGATCAGCAGATCCTGCAGGTCTGAGGTTTCTGCGGTTTTGCCGCACATTCCCTGCGCGTAGGAGCAGCCGTTGCCTGCCGGGGTACGGATGGTTTGTTCACATTGCACACAAAACATAATCACACCTGTTAAAGTTATATTTGAGATACATGTTTAAGATTATGCCTGTGCCGGAACGGAGAAAAGGGCTTTCTGCTACAAAAGAGAGGGAGATTGATTTAGCGCAATTTTGGCGGCAGGAGCGCTACCGCCAGAGAGGTATCAGGCTGAGAAAAACGCCATCAAAATGGGGACCAGCAGGCTCAGAATAAAGCCGTGGACGATGGCGGCAGGCACCATCTCAATGCCGCCGGAGCGTTGTAAAACGGGCAGGGTGAAGTCCATCGAGGTGGCACCGCACAGGCCCAGCGCCGTGGAGCGGCTAGGGCGCACCAGGCCCGGGATCAGCATAATGGCGACCAGCTCGCGCGCCAGGTCGTTGAAGAAGGCGGCGCTGCCGATGACCGGGCCAAAAGATTCGGTGAGCAGGATCCCGGAAAGGGAGTACCAGCCGAAGCCGGACGCCATCGCAAGGCCCGTTTTGAGCGGCAGGTCGAGAATGAAGGCGTTTATTACGCCGCCAATCAGCGAGCTGGCGACCACAACCACCGCGACGATCGTGCCACGGCGGTTGAGGACAATCTGTCTTAACGTCATGCCGTTATTGCGCAGCTGGATGCCGATCAGGAACAGCAGGAAGATCAGGGTATATTCGCTGGCCTGGGTGGCGTGCTGTAAAAATGTCCATCCGGTTAGCCCGAGCAGAAAGCCGAGCACCACCACGCCGCACAGTTTTATTGACTCCAGCGCCATGGCAATGCGCGACGGAAGCTTTTCCTGATGGTGATGATTTTTCCACGGAATAGACCGTTCGAGCCAAAAAAGTGCGGCAATATTGCACAGCAAAATAACCACAACGGTAACGGCTGAATAATGAAGGATAGAAAGTAAATTGGCTGACAGGTTATCGAGGAAGGCCAGGCTTATTCCCATAAAGAAAAGAATTACGTAGACAATCCAGCTAAGAAAACGGTTTATCAGCCTTAATGCCGATTCGCGCCGCAGAGGAATAAGGTAGCCCACGATCAGGGGCAGAAGAATAATGAGGAGTCCCGAAAACATGAACAGCCGTTCCTTTTTGAGTATCTGTTAAGCGCCAGAGACACTACCCAATAAAGGCTGCCCAGTAAAGCGACAAAAAAAAAGCCGGGTGGCGGCTACGCCTGACCCGGCCTACAAAGTGCCCATTATGTAGGCCGGGTAAGCGTTAGCGCCACCCGACGTACAGGCCGCACTTAATTAGTCGCGTTTTTCCAGCAGGGTGCGGTACAGCACGCCGCCCAGAATACCGCCGACGATGGGCATCACCCAGAACAGCCACAGCTGCTGCAGCGCCCAGCCGCCCTGGAAAATGGCGACCGCGGTGCTGCGCGCCGGGTTGACGGAAGTATTGGTCACCGGGATAGCGATCAGGTGGATCAGCGTCAACGCCAGGCCAATCGCAATCGGCGCGAAGCCCGCGGGAGCGTGCCTGTCGGTTGCGCCGTGGATCACCAGCAGGAAGCCCGCGGTGAGCACGATTTCAATCACAATGGCAGACAGCATGGAGTACCCGCCCGGTGAGTGCTCGCCGTAGCCGTTGGAGGCAAAGCCGCTGGCGGCAGCGTCAAAGCCTGCTTTACCGCTGGCAATAACGTACAGCACCGCTGCGGCAATAATGCCGCCAATTACCTGGGCAATAATATAGCCAATCACCTCTTTTGCCGGAAAACGACCGCCGGCCCACAGACCTAAAGTCACCGCCGGGTTGAAATGACCGCCGGAAATATGCCCCACGGCAAATGCCATGGTTAATACCGTCAGGCCAAAGGCCAGCGCGACGCCAACAAATCCAATACCTAATTCCGGAAATGCCGCCGCGAGAACCGCGCTACCGCAACCACCAAACACCAGCCAGAATGTACCAAAACATTCTGCCGCTAATTTTCTAAACATAACCACCTCAAAAATAAACTTCCGCACGCGTTAAAGCGCACGGCCTATATCGTCATAAAGGGATGACGACTCAAAGAGCCAATATTTTAGAAACCATTAACATCCCTTCGCCAGTTAAATAAATTCAATAAATTTGATTTTAGGCAATGTGATGTCGTTCGTTGTTCGAACGGGCGGTAAAAAAAGCATAGACCAATTTCGGAGCGGTAGTATCTTGCTCCGTTAGCATTATTTCAAACGAAACCGTGTAGGGAGAATCTGAATTTTATCGCCCCGCGTTAAATAATCGGCGCGTGCGGGGATGTCCTGCCGGGCGCGGTGCCGCTATACTGCTGATAACTTGAAGGAAAAAGTGTTCATTTTGCGGGGGATTTATGCTTCTCGAACGTGTTGAGATTGTCGGGTTTCGCGGTATAAACCGCCTGTCGCTGCAACTTGAGCAAAATAATGTCCTGATAGGGGAGAATGCCTGGGGCAAGTCGAGCCTGCTGGACGCGCTAACCCTGCTCCTGTCGCCGGAGGATGACCTTTACCACTTCGCGCATGACGACTTCTGGTTTCCGCCGGGGGACGTCGCCGGGCGCGAAAAGCACCTGCACATTATTCTGACCTTCCGGGAGTCCGAGCCTGGCCGCCATCGCGTTCGCCGCTTTCGCCCGATGTCCCCGTGCTGGGTGCCGTGCGACGACGGCTATCATCGTATTTTCTACCGCCTGGAAGGCGAGATGGCGGAAAACGACAGCGTTCTCACCCTGCGCGAGTTTCTCGACGAGAAGGGCAACCCGATTGCGCTGGAGAGCATTGACGAACTTGCCCGTCACCTGATCCGGCTGATGCCGGTCCTGCGCCTGCGCGACGCGCGCTTTATGCGCCGCATCCGCAACGGCACCGTACCGAATATGCCGGACGTGGAGGTGACCGCCCGCGAGCTTGATTTTCTGGCGCGCGAGCTGGTTTCCCGGCCGCAGAACCTCAGCGACGGGCAGATCCGCCAGGGGCTTTCCGCCATGGTGCAGCTGCTGGAGCACTACTTCTCCGAACAGGGCACGTCGCAGTCCCGCCACCGCCTGATGCGCCGCCGCTCGCACGACGAGCAGCGCAGCTGGCGCTATCTCGACATTATTAACCGCATGATTGACCGCCCCGGCGGCCGCACGCACCGGGTGATCCTGCTGGGCCTGTTCTCCACGCTGCTGCAGGCCAAGGGCACCGTCCGCCTCGACCCCGACGCGCGGCCGCTGCTGCTGGTGGAAGACCCCGAAACGCGCCTGCATCCGATCATGCTCTCCGTCGCCTGGCATCTGCTCAACCTGCTGCCGCTGCAGCGCATCACCACCACCAACTCCGGCGAGCTGCTCTCGCTGACGCCGGTGGAGTACGTTTGCCGTCTGGTGCGCGAGTCCTCGCGCGTGTCGGCCTACCGCCTGGGGCCGGGCGGGCTAAGCGCCGAAGACGGGCGGCGCATCGCGTTTCACATTCGCTTCAATCGCGCCTCGTCGCTGTTTGCGCGCTGCTGGCTGCTGGTGGAGGGCGAAACGGAAACCTGGGTCATCAACGAGCTGGCGCGCCAGTGCGGCCACCATTTTGACGCGGAAGGGATTAAGGTGATCGAATTTGCCCAGTCGGGGCTCAAGCCGCTGATCAAGTTTGCCCGTCGGATGGGCATCGAGTGGCACGTGCTGGTGGATGGCGACGAGGCGGGCAAGAAGTACGCCTCCACCGTGCGCAGCCTGCTGAGCAACGACCGGGATGAAGAGCGCGATCATTTGACCGTGCTGCCCGCCATGGACATGGAGCACTTTATGTATCGCCAGGGGTTTGACGACGTGTTCCACCGCATCGCGATGGTGCCGGTCGACGTGCCGATGAACATCCGCCGGGTGATTGCCAAGGCGATCCACCGTTCGTCGAAGCCGGACCTGGCGATCGAAGTCGCGGCAGAGGCGGGCAGGCGCGGCGTGGAGTCCGTTCCGACGCTGCTGCGCAAGATGTTCTCCCGCGTGCTCTGGCTGGCGCGCGGACGGGCCGACTAGCGCTCGCTTTGTCTGCAACCCGCGCTTCAGATAGAATCAACGTCGATGATAGCCAGAACAATTATTTGGAATATTTATGAACCTTAAGGGAAAACGCGGGAAGCTCTTCCTGCTGCTGGCAGTGGTGGTTTTGATTGGCGGGTATTGGCTATGGCAGGTGCTGAACGCGCCCGTGCCCCAGTACCAGACGCTGATTGTTCGCCCCGGCGAGCTGCAGCAAAACGTGCTGGCGACGGGCAAGCTCGACGCGCTGCGCAAGGTTGACGTGGGCGCGCAGGTGAGCGGCCAGCTGAAAACGCTGTCGGTTGAGATTGGCGACAAGGTGGATAAAGGCCAGCTGCTCGGCGTGATCGACCCCGAGCAGGCCGAAAACCAGATCCGCGAAGTGGAAGCGACGCTGATGGAGCTGCGCGCGCAGCGCAGCCAGGCGCAGGCGGAGAGCCGCCTTGCGCAGGTGACGCTGAGCCGCCAGCAGGCGCTGGCAAAAACGCAGGCCATTTCCCGTCAGGATCTGGACACCGCCGCGACGGAAGTTGCGGTCAAGCAGGCGCAGATTGGCACCATCGATGCACAAATCAAGCGCAATCAGGCCTCGCTGGATACGGCGAAAACCAACCTCGACTACACCAAAATCGTTGCGCCAATGGCGGGAGAAGTAACCCAAATCACCACCCTCCAGGGGCAAACGGTGATTGCGGCGCAGCAGGCGCCGAACATCCTGACCCTCGCCGACATGAGCACCATGCTGGTCAAGGCGCAGGTGTCCGAGGCCGACGTTATTCACCTCAAGCCGGGGCAAAAGGCCTGGTTCACGGTGCTCGGCGATCCGCAAACCCGCTACGAGGGCGTGCTTAAGGATATCCTGCCGACGCCGGAGAAGGTCAATGACGCCATCTTCTATTACGCTCGCTTTGAGGTTCCGAACCCGAAAGGCGTGCTGCGTCTGGACATGACCGCCCAGGTCCACATCCAGCTGACCGGCGTGAAAAACGTCCTGACCATCCCGCTCTCCGCGCTGGGCGAATCCGCCGGCGACAGCCGCTATAAGGTCAAAGTGCTGCGCAACGGCGAAACCCGCGAGCGCGAGGTGACCATTGGCGAGCGCAACGACACCGACGTGGTGGTGGTGAAAGGGCTGGAAGAGGGCGAAGAGGTCGTCACCAGCGAAAGCCTGCCCGGAGCGGCTAAATGACGGCGCTGCTTGAGCTAAACGACATTCGCCGCAGCTATCCTTCCGGCGACGGGCCGGTGGAGGTTCTGAAGGGGATCTCCCTGCGCGTGGAGGCCGGTGAAATGGTGGCGATTGTCGGGGCGTCCGGCTCCGGTAAATCGACGCTGATGAATATCCTCGGCTGCCTGGATAAACCGACCAGCGGCACCTACCGCGTGGCGGGGACGGACGTCTCTACGCTGGACGGCGACGCGCTGGCGAAGCTGCGCCGCGAGCACTTCGGGTTTATCTTTCAGCGCTACCATCTGCTTTCGCACCTGAGCGCGGCGCAGAACGTTGAGGTCCCGGCGGTGTACGCGGGCGTGGAGCGCAAAAAGCGCCTCGAGCGCGCGAAGGCGCTGCTGACGCGCCTTGGTCTGGCCGAGCGCGTAGAATATCAGCCGTCGCAGCTTTCCGGCGGCCAGCAGCAGCGCGTGAGTATCGCCCGCGCGCTGATGAACGGCGGGCAGGTGATCCTCGCCGATGAACCGACCGGGGCGCTCGACAGCCATTCGGGTGAAGAGGTGATGGCGATCCTCCACCAGCTGCGCGATCAGGGGCATACGGTCATTATCGTGACCCACGATCCGCAGGTAGCGGCGCAGGCGGAGCGCATCATCGAGATCCACGACGGCGAGCTGGTCAGCAACCCGCCGCCGCGCGCGTCCCGGGCGGCGGCACCGAAAGAGCCGCTGCCGGTGTCCACCGGCTGGAGCCAGTTCTCCAGCGGTTTTCGCGAGGCGCTCACCATGGCCTGGCTGGCGATGGCGGCCAACAAGATGCGCACGCTGCTGACCATGCTTGGCATCATCATCGGCATCGCCTCGGTGGTGTCGATTGTTGTGGTCGGCGACGCGGCAAAACAGCTGGTGCTGGCGGATATTCGCGCCATCGGCACCAACACGATTGACGTCTACCCCGGTAAAGACTTCGGGGACGACGAACCGCAGTACCAGCAGGCCCTGAAATATGACGACCTGGCGGCCATTCAGCGGCAGCCGTGGGTCAACTCGGCCACGCCCGCGGTGTCGCAAAACCTGCGCCTGCGCTACGGCAACATCGACGTGGCGGCAAGCGCGAACGGCGTCAGCGGGGACTATTTCAACGTTTACGGCATGACATTCAGCCAGGGCGCGACCTTCAACGCCGAGCAGCTGGCGGGCAGGGCGCAGGTGGTTGTGCTGGACGATAACTCGCGCAGGCAGCTTTTCCCGAACAAAACCAACGTGGTGGGGGAAGTGATTCTGGTCGGGAACATGCCTGCGACGGTCATCGGCGTGGCGGAAGAGAAGCAGTCGATGTTTGGCAGCAGCAAAATTCTGCGCGTCTGGCTGCCGTATTCCACCATCTCGGGGCGCATTATGGGGCAGTCGTGGCTGAACTCGATCACCGTTCGCGTGAAGGAAGGCTACGACAGCACGCTCGCCGAGCAGCAGCTTGAGCGCCTGCTGACGCTGCGCCACGGGAAGAAGGATTTCTTCACCTGGAACATGGACGGCCTCTTGAAAACGGCGGAAAAGACCACACGTACTCTACAGCTGTTCCTGACGCTGGTGGCGGTGATTTCGCTGGTCGTTGGCGGCATCGGGGTGATGAATATCATGCTGGTGTCGGTGACGGAGCGCACGCGGGAAATCGGCATCCGCATGGCGGTAGGTGCCCGCGCCAGCGACGTGCTGCAGCAGTTTTTGATTGAGGCGGTGCTGGTGTGCCTGGTGGGCGGCGCGATGGGCATTGCGCTGTCGATGATGATTGCCTTCGCGCTTCAGCTCTTTTTACCGGGTTGGGAGATTGGCTTCTCGCCGGTGGCGATCCTCACCGCCTTTTTGTGTTCGACCTTTACCGGCATTTTGTTTGGCTGGCTCCCGGCACGCAACGCCGCGCGGCTTGATCCGGTAGACGCGCTGGCGCGGGAATAACCCGAAAATAAAAATGCCAGCCGATCGGGCTGGCATTTTGCCTGCGGGGTGTACACAATTAAACAGAGCGCTACGCGACCGTTGCGACCGCTTCTGCTTCAATAATGGGGACGATAAGACTGGCGTGATTGCCCTTTGGCCCCTGGTGTACGTCGAACTGTACGGACTGCCCGGCTTTGAGCGTCCTGTAACCATCCATCTGAATGGTGGAATAGTGAGCGAAGATATCCTCGCCGCCGCCTTCAGGGCAGATGAACCCAAACCCTTTGGCGTTGTTGAACCACTTAACAGTACCCATTTCCATGCTTCGACTTCCTTCGTAAATCTTATAAATTAAGATGGAATGAACCGGTGGTGGAGTGGAGGCTGTACAAAACCTCGCCAACTCACGATTGTACAATTTAGATAAACGAAAGAAGCCGTCAAGCGTTTGGCGCTGGAGTTGGGACAATAATCAACCAAAATTTGAAGCAGTTAACGCTATTGCAACAGTTTGTGACAGACATCGCGGATGACAGTAATAGATGATTGTTATCTAACATCTGAGGTAGATTCAAGAAGATGATGCATCATGGGTAAGACCAACGACTGGCTGGATTTTGACCAGCTGGCGGAAGACAAAGTGCGCGACGCGCTAAAACCGCCATCTATGTATAAAGTTATGTTAATGAACGATGACTACACGCCAATGGAATTTGTTATTGACGTGCTACAAAAGTTCTTTTCTTATGATGTAGAACGTGCAACGCAACTGATGCTTACCGTTCATTATCGAGGCAAAGCCATCTGCGGCATATTTACGGCAGAAGTGGCGGAAACCAAAGTAGCGATGGTGAACGATTATGCGAGGGAGAACGAGCATCCGTTGCTGTGTACGCTGGAAAAGGCCTGATAAGGCATAAAATTGGGGGAGGTGCCTATGCTCAATCAAGAACTGGAACTCAGTTTAAACATGGCTTTCGCCAGAGCGCGTGAGCACCGACATGAGTTTATGACCGTCGAGCATTTACTGCTCGCACTGCTTAGCAACCCGTCCGCCCGCGAAGCGCTGGAAGCCTGCTCCGTGGACCTGGTCGCGCTACGTCAGGAACTCGAAGCCTTCATCGAACAAACCACACCGGTGCTGCCTGCCAGTGAAGAAGAGCG
Organism: Enterobacter sp. KBR-315C3_2022; assembly: GCF_041399425.1. Lineage (NCBI taxonomy): Bacteria > Pseudomonadati > Pseudomonadota > Gammaproteobacteria > Enterobacterales > Enterobacteriaceae > Enterobacter > Enterobacter sp. KBR-315C3_2022. The sequence continues at coordinate 165,695 of NZ_JBGKEB010000003.1, read as the reverse complement.
CGACACCCAGCCGACGCTCAGCTTCCAGCGCGTGCTGCAGCGCGCGGTATTCCACGTCCAGTCTTCCGGGCGTAGCGAAGTGACCGGCGCGAACGTGCTGGTGGCGATCTTCAGCGAGCAGGAGTCCCAGGCGGCCTACCTGCTGCGCAAGCACGAAGTCAGCCGACTCGACGTGGTGAACTTTATTTCTCACGGAACGCGGAAAGACGAGCCGAACCAGGCCTCGGATTCCAGCAGTCAGATCAACAACAGCGAAGAGCAGGCAGGCGGGGAGGATCGTATGGAAAACTTCACCACCAATCTTAACCAGCTTGCTCGCGTAGGCGGTATCGACCCGCTGATCGGCCGCGATAAAGAGCTGGAGCGTGCGATCCAGGTACTCTGCCGCCGCCGTAAGAACAACCCGCTGCTGGTGGGGGAATCCGGCGTGGGTAAAACCGCGATTGCGGAAGGGCTGGCCTGGCGCATCGTGCAGGGCGACGTGCCGGAAGTGATTGCCGACTGCACCATCTACTCGCTGGACATCGGCTCGCTGCTGGCGGGCACCAAATACCGCGGCGATTTTGAAAAACGCTTCAAGGCATTGCTGAAACAGCTGGAGCAGGACACCAACAGCATTCTGTTTATCGATGAGATCCACACCATCATCGGTGCGGGCGCGGCGTCCGGCGGCCAGGTGGATGCCGCTAACCTGATCAAACCGCTGCTCTCCAGCGGCAAGATCCGCGTGATGGGCTCCACGACCTACCAGGAGTTCAGCAACATTTTTGAGAAAGACCGCGCGCTGGCGCGTCGCTTCCAGAAAATCGACGTCACCGAGCCGTCGGTTGACGAAACGGTGCAGATCATCAACGGCCTGAAAACCAAGTACGAAGCGCACCACGACGTGCGTTATACCGCGAAAGCGGTGCGTGCGGCGGTGGAGCTGGCGGTGAAATACATCAACGACCGTCACCTGCCGGATAAGGCCATTGACGTCATCGATGAAGCGGGGGCGCGTGCGCGCCTGATGCCGGCCAGCAAGCGTAAGAAAACGGTTAACGTGGCGGATATCGAGTCCGTGGTGGCCCGCATCGCGCGCATTCCTGAGAAGAGCGTTTCTCAGAGCGACCGCGACACGCTGCGCACCCTCGGCAATCGCCTGAAGATGCTGGTGTTTGGTCAGGATAAGGCCATTGAGGCCTTAACCGAAGCGATCAAGATGGCGCGCGCCGGGCTGGGGCATGACCACAAGCCTGTCGGTTCCTTCCTGTTCGCGGGCCCAACCGGCGTCGGGAAAACCGAGGTCACGGTGCAGCTCTCTAAAGCGCTGGGCATTGAGCTGCTGCGCTTTGATATGTCCGAGTACATGGAGCGCCACACCGTCAGCCGCCTGATTGGTGCGCCTCCGGGCTACGTGGGCTTTGACCAGGGCGGCCTGCTCACCGACGCGGTGATCAAGCATCCGCACGCGGTTCTGCTGCTCGATGAAATCGAGAAGGCGCACCCGGACGTGTTCAATATCCTGCTGCAGGTGATGGACAACGGGACGCTGACCGACAACAACGGGCGCAAGGCGGACTTCCGCAACGTGGTGCTGGTGATGACCACCAACGCCGGGGTGCGTGAAACCGAGCGTAAATCCATCGGCCTGATCCACCAGGATAACAGCACCGATGCGATGGAGGAGATCAAGAAGATCTTCACGCCGGAGTTCCGCAACCGTCTGGACAACATTATCTGGTTCGATCACCTGTCTACCGAGGTGATCCATCAGGTGGTGGACAAGTTCATCGTCGAGCTGCAGGTTCAGCTGGATCAGAAAGGCGTGTCGCTGGAAGTCAGCCAGGAGGCCCGCAACTGGCTGGCCGAGAAAGGCTACGACCGTGCGATGGGCGCCCGTCCGATGGCGCGCGTGATTCAGGACAACCTGAAGAAACCGCTGGCGAACGAGCTGCTGTTTGGCTCGCTGGTGGACGGCGGCCAGGTGACCGTGGCGCTGGACCAGGCGAAGAACGAGCTGACGTACGACTTCCAGAGTGCGGCGAAGCACAAGCCGGAAGCGGCGCATTAAGTTGTTTTAGTTCAAAAGCCGGGTTTTTAACCCGGCTTTTTTATGCCCGCTATTCTTCCTCTTCCCGTGGGCTGAGGGTTCCCTACAAATAACAGCCTGGCACAGAATACTCCCTCTCCATTCAGGGAGAGGGTTGGGGTGAGGGCATCAGCTCGCAGGGGAATTTTGCGAGGCGCTTTCCAGTTTCTTTCGAAGTCGGTTGCTGGATAAATTCACAGTAATAAAATGGCGGCGCACCTGCAAAATCAGGTGTCGGGATTGGCGTCCTGCAAGTGTGTGCACAGACAATCTTACGTGCATAAAGGATCACATATGACTGCTACTAATAGCTTCGCGCAACTGTACACCGAACTCTCCCTCAAACCCGATCTCCCCGTTCTTGTCGAGCGCTGTAAGCTGCTGGTCGAAATTCTGCTGGACTGCAATTCTCTGCCGCAAACGCAACCCGTATGCCGCTGCCTCGGTGCCTATCTGGATGAAGTTAAGCAAGGGCTTGACGAATCGATGAGCGATTTTCGCGTCGTGGAATTTGAAGACGAGCAGCCGCAGCAAAAGGCGTGGCTGCTGGAGGAAACCGAAGCTAAGTGCGATTACTGCCGCGCGCTCAACCACGTCCTGCTGATCTCGCATTTTGACCGCGACATGCTCCCGCATCTGACGGGCCTGCTGCATGACATTACGCACTCGATGGCCGATGACATGGTTGTGCCTCGCAGCCAAAGCACGGTTGTACATCTTATTCCCTGACGTGACGCAGTTCGTCAGTACGCAAACTGACGCTTAATCGCAGAACCCTTTCTTCGGATGCCTATGCAACGCATTGATTTATCGATGATGAAAATGATGGCTGGAAAAAAGGGTTCAGACTAAGAAAGTTGATTTTTTCTTTTGGAACAATAGGGTATTGTTGTTTTGTTTCAGTTCACTGCCGTACAGGCAGCTTAGAAAATCCTGATGTGGTCGTCGCCGCCCGTTTCCGGGTTCACTGCCGTACAGGCAGCTTAGAAAGTTTGATTCACTGCCGACGCATTATTCTGGAAGTTCACTGCCGTACAGGCAGCTTAGAAAATGTGCAGGACGGAGCGAACATAATCGCCCGTGTTCACTGCCGTACAGGCAGCTTAGAAAATCACGGGCGCATCGCCGAATCAAACCCTAAATGTTCACTGCCGTACAGGCAGCTTAGAAACAATAGCTAAGCGCCCCTGCCGTGGCGCTATTGTTCACTGCCGTACATGCAGCTTAGAAAGCCACCGTAGCGCCGCCCACCCGCCAGGGAGAGTTCACTGCCGTACAGGCAGCTTAGAAAGATTGCGTGAGAATATGAGGGACAGACAAAATGTTCACTGCCGTATAGGCAGCTCAGAAACGTCGTCGGCCCACTCAAGGTCACGCGCACCACGTTCAATGCCGTACCCTATGTATATTTATTTACGGCTCACCTACTAAAAAAGAGAATTAAAGCTTCTGATAATATAATCCCGCATATTAAGTAACGTAGTAATAGGAAATGAAGAAAAACTTACCAGAATATATTATCTATCGATGTGGATATATATTTCATTAAATTGAAATGTGCATGGCTCGCCTGAATAATATTCTTGCGAGCAATATTTATTGATAATAATTGGTAATAAAATTAAACAGTTAATGTGTGTTTGATGTCTCGCAATAGCTTTTTGTTTGAATTGGATCACATTCCCTTCATACAAATCATCGATACCATAATCATCATCGATACGTTAACTGATATATTCTATGTCCCAACCAACTATTACGCCTTCAGACCTTAAAACGATTCTTCATTCTAAGCGCGCGAATATCTATTACCTGGAAAAATGCCGTATCCAGGTTAACGGCGGTCGGGTGGAATATGTCACTCAGGAAGGTAAAGAATCATTTTACTGGAATATCCCGATTGCAAATACCACCGCCGTGATGCTGGGAATGGGGACGTCCGTGACCCAAATGGCAATGCGGGAATTTGCGCGCGCGGGGGTGATGGTCGGTTTTTGCGGCACGGACGGCACGCCGCTTTATTCGGCTAATGAAGTGGATATTGACGTCTCCTGGCTATGCCCGCAAAGCGAATATCGGCCCACGGCCTATCTTCAGAACTGGGTCTCATTTTGGTTCGATGAGGAAAAACGGCTGCAGGCGGCAAAGCAGTTTCAAATGGTTCGGCTTCAGCAAATAGAGAAACACTGGCTGGGGGCGAAAATGCAGCGCGAGCCGGGGTTTCATCCGGATAAAACCCGGCTACGTGAGTCTCTGACACTCGCGCGGGAAAGCATGTCTGACGCTGCTGGCCATACCTCGCTGATGCTCAAAGAAGCGCTTCTCACCAAATCCCTTTATAAGCAGGCCAGCCTGGCGGTCGGCTACGGCGACTTTAGCCGTGCCAAACGCGGCGGCGGCGTCGACATGGCTAACCGCTTTCTCGATCAGGGCAACTATCTGGCCTACGGGCTGGCGGCGGTGGCCGCGTGGGTGACGGGGATCCCGCACGGCCTGGCGGTGATGCACGGCAAAACCCGGCGGGGCGGGCTGGTCTTCGATCTTGCCGATCTGGTCAAAGATGCGCTGGTCATGCCGCAGGCGTTTATCGTCGCAATGGCGGGGGAAGATAGCCAGCAGTTCCGCCAGCGCTGCATCAATGCCTTTCAACAGGCCGACGCGCTGGACGTGATGATCGCCGCCCTCCAGGAAACAGCCAGCACGCTCGCGGGCGTCGCGGAATGAATATCCTGATTATCTCCCGCTGCACGAAACGTGCCCGCGAAATCAGCTGCCAGATTATTGACCAGTTTGCCGAGCGCACCGGCGATGCGGCCTGGCAAACCGCAATTACTCTTGATGGCGTCAATACGCTGCGGAAATTACTGCGTAAACACGCGCGGCGTAATACCGCGGTGGCGTGCCACTGGATTAAAAAAAGCGGCGAGACGGAGCTGCTGTGGATCGTAGGCAACCTGCGTCGCTTTAATGCCCAGGGGCGCGTGCCGACAAACCGCACGACGGCAAACGTGTTGAAAAACGAGGCCGAACACCGCTGGCACGGCGCGGAAAGCATCGCGCTGCTGGCCGCCATCGCCGGGCTGTTTCACGATTTCGGCAAAGCGGGGAAGTGCTTCCAGCAAACCTTGATGAAGCAAAGTAAACACAATTACCAGCCTTACCGGCATGAATGGATCTCCGCCCGGCTGTTTCAGGGATTTGCTGCAGGGCAGACCGACGAGCAGTGGCTCGCCTCTTTAGAGCGCCTGTCCCTCGCCGATGAAGAGCGAATGCTGAAAGCAATGCTCAAAGAGCCGCAGCTTATAGACGGCAGCCCGCTAAAGGGATTGCCGCCGCTGGCGAGAACGGTGGCATGGCTGATCGTGTCCCATCATCGGCTGCCGCAGTCTCTGCAGTCGAGACCCAGCCTCGAGTACTGTGACGGCTGGCTTGACCGTCAGCTGAACGTCCACTGGAACGCGCTCAATCATCAGAATAATGAAAAGCACCCGTGGAAGGCAGCAGAGCTAAAAAGCGTCTGGACGTTCCCCTGCGGCACGCCGCTGCGAAGCGCGACCTGGCGTGAAAAGGCCCGACAGATTGGCAAACGCGCCCGCAACGCCGCGTCGTTACGCCACTACGGCACGCTGGACAACCTGTTTACCGCGCACCTGGCCCGGCTTTCTCTGATGCTGGCCGATCATTTTTACTCTTCTCAACCCCCGCGCGTCGAGTGGCAGCAAGAGGACCTCGGCGTATGGGCCAACAGCTACCGCGCGACCGCTCAGCTAAAACAAAAGCTGGATGAACACAGCGTCGGCGTAGCGCACCACGCCCTGCTGCTGGGGCGCTCGCTGCCCTGGCTGCGGCGCTCGTTGCCCGCGATTGCGCGGCATAAAACCTTTCGCGAACGGGCAAAGGGCGAACGGTTTCAGTGGCAGAACAAGGCCTGGGACGTAGCGTCTGCCCTGCGCGAGCGGAGCGCCGGGCAGGGATTTTTTGGTATCAACATGGCGTCTACCGGCTGCGGCAAAACCTTCGCCAACGCCCGCATTATGTATGCCCTGGCGGATGAGCGTGAAGGCTGCCGCTTCAGCGTCGCGCTCGGCCTGCGCACCCTGACGCTGCAAACCGGCCAGGCGCTGCGCGAACGGCTGGGGCTGGATGAGGACACGCTTGCCGTGGTCACCGGCTCAGCCGCCGTGCGCGAGCTGTACGCAAAAGGGCAGGATCGACACGATAACAACAGCGCCAGCGACGAGGCGTTTTTCGCCAGCCATCAGTACGTTCACTATGAGGGCAGCGTGAGTCATGGCATCGCACAGCAGTGGCTCTCTTCCGAGCCCGCGCTTAACCGGCTGGTGAGCGCGCCGGTGCTGGTGACGACCGTCGACCATTTGATGCCCGCCACCGAGGGCATTCGCGGCGGCAGGCAGATCCCCGCCATGCTGCGCCTGATGACCAGCGACCTGGTGCTGGACGAGCCGGATGATTTTGATATTGACGATCTGCACGCGCTGTCCCGGCTGGTGAACTGGGCGGGAATGCTTGGCTCACGCGTGCTGCTCTCTTCGGCAACGCTGCCGCCCGCGCTGACGCAGGCCCTGTTCGAGGCGTATCGGGCGGGGAGAGAAGCGTATCAGCAGGCCTGCGGCGAGCCGAACAGACCCGTCAATATTTGCTGCGCCTGGTTTGATGAATACGGCGCGCGGTCCGAGGACGTTGCCGAAGGCGGGGCGTTCCGTCTGGCGCACGCGCAGTTTGTGGCCCGGCGGCTAAAACAGCTCCCTCAGCAGCCCGTTCTGCGCAGGGGAAAGCTTGCCCGCGTCGAACCTCAATCGACCGACGCGCAGGCGGTGATTACCGCAGTCGCGAAAACGCTGTATCAGCAGATGCCAGAGCTTCACCGCGATCATCACAGCGCACACGCAAGCGGCAAAACGGTTTCGTTTGGCCTGATACGGCTGGCAAACATCAACCCGCTGGTCGCCGTGGCGCAGGCGCTGATGGCAATGCCCGCGCCGGAAAATACCTGCATTCACTACTGCGTCTATTACGGGCGGCATCCGCTGGCGGTGCGTTCGCATATTGAAGCGCGTCTCGACGGCGCCTTTACGCGCCACGATCCGGACGGCATCTGGCAGCTCCCGGAGGTGAAACAGGCGCTGAAATCTTCCTTTCAACACCATTTGTTTGTGGTGCTTGGCACGTCCGTTTTAGAGGTGGGCCGCGATTTTTGCGCCGACTGGGGGATTATCGAACCCAGCTCCATGCGCTCGCTGATCCAGTTCGCCGGGCGCATTCAGCGACATCGCCAGATCGTGCCGAAGGCTGAAAACCTGGTGATTTTGAACCGCAATATTAAGGCGCTGCGCGGGGAGCGCGTTGCGTACTGCAGGCCGGGTTTCGAGACGGAAAAGCTCGCGTTTAGCGATCATGATTTGCAGACGCTGCTGCCCGCGTCGGCATACCGCGCCATTAACGCCGCGCCGCGGATTGCCGACGCAACAGCGGATAACGCCTTTGCCGCACAGGAACACGCCCGGCTGCGCGCCGCGCTGCTGGAAGCCGCTGACCGCAACGAAGCCATTGCCGCCCACTGGTGGACGCTGCCGATCGCCTGGTACGGCGAGCTGCAAAGGCGCACGCCGTTTCGCCAGTCCGCACCGCAGGAGTCGTTTTTTCTGAGTATGAAAGAGGATGACGACGAGCCGGCGTTTTGTCTGATGCAGGACAACGGCGTTCTGAAAGAGGCGGGGCGGTTTGTACGCCACGAGATAACCCTGGCCGACGGCGTGGAGCCGTGGTTTGTCGTGGACTATCAAAAGATTTTGCTGGGGCTGGCCGATGTAAAGCAGATGGAGCTGAAAGACGTCTCAAGGCGATATGGGGAAGTGACGGTCAGGGCGGGGGAGGAAGATGCAATAGCGCAGTGGCGATATCACCCGATTTTGGGTGTTTTCAGGGATTATCACTAAATTTCAGGAGCAGTTATGTCTGTAGAAGCACTGGCCGCTTTTATTGCTGAATATATTGCCGGACGACGGCGGGCCAAGCTGGAAGCGTTTGATAAAGAAGCGGCAAAGCGCGACGCGGCGGATCGCGTAGCGCTGGCATCTGAACGCAGGGAGCTTGAGCTTCGCTATGAGCCGCGAGCGTGGCTCACCGATGCCGCAAGACGAGCCGGGCAGATTAGCCTGGTTACCCATGCGGCGAAGTTCACGCACGGGGATTCTAAAAGCAGCAGCCTGTACAGTGAAACGACGCAGAAAGAAGGCTATCTCAGCAGCGCGACATTGGACGATATAGACCCCGATGCCGTGGGGAACGCCGCGGCGCTGGACGTTGCAAAGCTGCTGCAAACGCGCGTTAAAGGGGATTCGCTCCTCGCATGCCTCAAACGGGGCGATCGTAGTCCGCTTGCGGCCTTCACGGACGATGCGGCTCAGCTTGATGAATGGGTTGTCGGTTTTTCCCGCGCGCTCGAGCTCGGTGAGCCCGCTTCGCACAAGCTGGCAAAGCAGAACTATTTCCCGGTGGGTGATGATTACCACCTCCTGAGCCCGCTCTTTGCCACGTCGCTGGTTCACGCTTACCACCAGAAGATGCTCGCGTTTCGTTTTGGCGATGAGGTTAACGCCATCCGCAAAGCGCGGCGCGAGAAAACCTGGCATCCGCAGCCGCTTGTGCTCTTTCCTGAAAGCGCTGAAATGCATTTCGGCGGGACCAAGCCGCAGAATATCTCCTATCTCAACAGCGTGCGCGGCGGGCGGGTCTGGCTGCTTTCGGCGCAGCCTCCGCAGTGGAAGCGTGCGGATAACCCCCCGGTAAGTTTGCGCTCGGTGTTTACGGCTGGAGGCCAGTTTGACCGGCGGGCAGGTACGGCGGTGCAGCGGATCATCTCGCTGCTTACGCGATCGAAGAACTACAACAATCGGCACATCCGTGAAGCGCGCGATGAGTACATCGACGAGCTTATCGATCTGCTGTTTGTCGTGGTGTCTGAACTTCAGCGTGAAGAATGGCAAAGCTGGACGCTCAATTGTCCGACGCTGAAAACTCACCAGCAGCTCTGGCTCGATCCGTGGCGAACCAAAAGCGATGAGGCATTTCGCAAGGCCCGGAACAACGACGACTGGCAGGAAGCCGTCGCCGCTGATTTTTCGATATGGCTGAACGCCCGCTTGCGTAAAGATTTACCCGACGTCGGTGCGGAAGAAAAACGGGAATGGGAGACGCGCCAAAGGCTGCGCACCAGCCTGCGTGAAACGGAAAAAATGCTCCGGGAGGCGCTGAAATGAGCACGCTGATCCTTTTGCGCCACGTGCGCGTTGAAAACGCCAACGCCATTGCGGGCATCACGTGGGGGTTTCCAGCGATCACCCACTTTTTAGGCTTCACCCACGCGCTGTCGCGCATTCTGACGCAAACGCACGGGCTGACGCTGAACGGCTGCGCCGTAGTGAGCCACGCGCATCAGCTCCACGCGCATACGTCTGGCCGCGACTACCAGTTTGCCCTGACGCGCAACCCGCTGACCCGCGAGGGCAAAACCGCCTCCTTCAACGAAGAGGGGCGAATGCATATGACCGTCTCCCTGCTGCTGGAGTGCCGCGGAGAAATCGTTAACGGCGAGTACGGGCAGCAGGCGCTGGCGGCGTTCCTGAAAGGGCGTTGCCCAACGCTGCGCATGGCGGGCGGCATTATTGTCAGTATTAAAGATATCGCGGTGATGGATAAGCCGACGACGGAAGAAAAGCTGGCCTACCTGAAATGGCAGCTGACGCCGGGCTTTGTCCTGCGCGATCGCAGCGCCTGGCTTGAGGAACATCTGCATAGCCTGCTTGCAGATAACCCGCAGGTCACGATGCTGGACGCCTGGCTTGATTTTGCCGCCCTGAAGTTCCAGGCGGAGACGCCCGAAGACGAGAACCTCCAGGAGGGCGATTCGGCAGCGTGGCAGCGCGTGCCAAAACCGCGGCCGGGCTATCTGGTTCCGCTGATGACGGGATATCAGCGCATTTCTGAACTCTACGCCTCCGGCGCGGTGGCAAACGCCCGAGACGACCAGACGCCGTTTGCTTTTACCGAAGCGGTGTACGGCGTGGGCGAGTGGTGCGGGCTGCATCGCATTTCGTCGCTGGAGGATATTTTCTGGCGCTACCGCACCACTGAAACCGGCTACTACTGTCAGGGCGCCAGCGCGCCGCAGGCAGCGAAACCACATTGATAAAAAGGACTACTACATGGCAAAGGCTCCAACTGCCGTTAAAACGGCTTCTGTACTGGCATTCGAACGCAAGCTGGCAGCGTCAGACGCGGTGATGTATGCGGGTAACTGGCAAGGGACCGGCTGGCAGCCGATCCGGCTTCAGGAAAAGGCGGTGCGCGGAACGATTTCCAACAGGCTCAAAAATGCGCTCGTCAACGACCCAACGAAGCTTGATGCCGAAATCCAGAAAGCCAACCTGCAGCGCGTGGACGTGGCGGCGCTGCCGCCAGAGGCCGATACCCTTCAGGTGAGATTTACCCTGCGCGTGCTCGGCAACCTTTCCACGCCGTCGGTGTGTAACGATCGGGCCTATCAGGATGCGCTGCAGCAGGTTATTGACGGCTATATCAGTGAGCACGGCTTTGGCGCGCTGGCGCACCGCTATGCCACTAACCTGGCGAACGGTCGCTTCCTGTGGCGCAACCGCGTCGGTGCAGAAAAAATTGAAATTACCGTGAAGAAGGGGGACGACGCCTGGACGTTTAACGCGCACGACTATCCGCTGCGGGCGTTCACCGCGCAGGACAAGGCGCTAAACGCGCTTTTGCAGGAAATCGAGAAAGGGCTGCGCGGTGAAAGCTTCGTCCTGCTGGAGGTCAGCGCTAAGGTGCTGCTGGGCAAAGGGCAGGAGGTGTTCCCGTCGCAGGAGCTGGTGCTCGACAGCAACAGCACCAAGAGCCGCCTGCTTTATCATGTGGATAACGTGGCGGGAATGCACTCGCAGAAGATCGGCAACGCGGTCAGAACCATTGATACGTGGCATCCACGCGTTGACGAACTGGGCGCGATTGCCGTGGAGCCGTATGGCTCTGTGACCAGCCGCGGCGTGGCGTGCCGTCAGCCGAAAGAGAAAATGGATTTCTACACCCTGCTGGATAACTGGGTGACGAAAGGCCAAATTCCCGAAAAAGAGCAGCAGCATTACGTCATGGCGGTGCTGATCCGCGGCGGCGTGTTTGGCGAGAAAGGTGAATAAGGAGCCGTTATGGATCACTACCTTGAAATCCGCGTCCTGCCCGATCCGGAATTTAGCGAAGAGGTGCTGATGGCGGCACTGTTCGCCAAACTGCATCGTGCGCTGGGGGCAAGGGGAAAGGGCGATATCGGCGTCAGCTTTCCCCTTCACGGCGTCAAGCCCGGCGCATGCCTGCGTCTTCACGGCTGCGAGCAGGCGCTAAGGGAGCTGGACGCAACGAGCTGGCGAAAAGGGCTGAGCGACTATTGTGGTTCCACGAAGGTGCTGGCGGTTCCGAACGTTCAGTGCTGGCGCAGCGTCAGCCGCGTCCAGGTTAAGAGCAGCCCGCTGCGGTTATTACGGCGTTCGGTAAAAAAAGGCTGGTTGAGCGAAGCGGAGGCGCAGGCTCGCGCGCCGGCAATGGACGCACAGCACACGGATTTACCGTGGCTCAATATGCGCAGCCTGTCGACCGGGCAGCCATTTCGGCTATTTATTCGCCACGGTGACGCGCTTTCTGAACCCGTGGAGGGCACGTTTTCAAGCTATGGATTAAGCGCGACGGCTACCGTGCCGTGGTTTTGACCTGCGCATTTGGAAAACGCTTATTAATTGCGCCGGAAAAAGTCTGGAACTGGAAATAACAAAAAAGGCCGGGATAACCGGCCTTTTTATATATTCATCTGCCTTTACAGGCGAAAACAATTAGCGACTACGGAAGACAATGCGGCCTTTGCTCAGGTCGTACGGGGTCAGTTCAACAGTCACTTTGTCGCCCGTTAAAATGCGGATATAGTTTTTGCGCATTTTACCGGAGATGTGCGCAGTTACCACGTGACCGTTTTCCAGCTCTACGCGAAACATGGTGTTAGGCAACGTATCAAGTACGGTACCCTGCATTTCAATATTGTCTTCTTTGGCCATCTAATCCTCTGGGGTATCACTACCAAGTTTTGAACCGGCAAGATAATGCCGAAATTCATCAATTAAGTAAAGAATTGCGCGATTAAAACGCAGCAAAACAGTTTCAGCGCATTGCCCAAGCGTCACGGTACAACCGAACAGGAAGCGCATTCGTAAAGGGGAGACGACAGGATAAACGTCAGGACGTTATCTGAAGCGGGGGTCCCAAACGGCGGCGGGGCAACAGGCAGAAGCTACTCTGCGGCGTAATTATAACACCCTCATAAAAAATGTGCGGAAAACATTTAGGCTTTGGGCATAAAGAGCGTACGTGGGATCCAAAAATCGTGCGCAAGCGTCTCATGACGATAGCGGTCCAGATGCTCGATGTAGCCGCGGCGTGAAATTTCAACGGCGCCGAGCGACGCGGTATGCTCATTCAGGACCTGGCAATCCAGCAGCTGGCCGCCGCGTTCGGAAAACTCTTTGCAGAACACCAGCAGCGCGGTTTTGGACGCGTTCACGGCGCGGGAGAACATCGATTCGCCGCAGAACAAGGTCCCCTGGGCTACGCCATACATGCCGCCCACCAGCTCATGCTTATCCCATACCTCTATCGAATGCGCATAGCCAAGCTCGTGCAAACGCTCGTAGGCAATAACGATCTCGCGGGTGATCCAGGTGCCTTCATGCCGGTCGCTGGCGCAGCCTTCGATAACCTGGCTAAACGCATGGTTGAGGGTCACGCGATAGGGCGATTTTGCATGAAACCGCTTCATGCTGCGGCTGAGGTGAAACGCCGTCGGCCACAGCACCGCGCGCGGATCGGGTGACCACCATAAAATAGGATCGCCGGGGGAATACCATGGGAAAATTCCGTGCTGATAGGCCATTAATAGCCGCGCTGGGCTAAGATCGCCGCCCAGCGCCAGCAGCCCGTTGGGCTCACGAAGCGCCCCCTCAGGGGAGGGGAACGCAATATTATGACGAGAGAGCTGGACCAGGCGCATGACGGCGAAACTCCACTACGCGAGTTGGGATCGGTTCAAATATAGCTTACAGACGCTGTTTAAACTGATAGTAGCGGCCCTGTTTTGCCATCAATTCAGAATGATTACCTTGCTCAATAATGTGCCCGTTGTCCATCACAATTATTTGATCGAAATTCACCAGGCCGCGCAGGCGGTGGGTGACCATCAGCACCGTTTTCCCGGACGTCACGCTCGCCAGCAGCTCAAGGATTTGGCTTTCGGTGGTGGCATCAAGTCCTTCGGTAGGCTCATCCAGCAGCATCAGCGGGCCGTTATGCAGCAGCGCGCGGGCAATCGCCAGACGGCGCAGCTCGCCGCCGGAAAGCTGACGACCGCCTTCCCCGAGCCAGCTGTTTAATCCGTCGTCTTCCAGAAGCTTGTGCAGGCCGACCTGTTCCAGCATCGCGCGAAGCTGGTCGTCAGACGCCTCCGGCGCGGCCAGCAGCAGGTTGTCGCGCAGCGTGGCGCTGAAAAGGTGCACGCGCTGCGGCACGACGCTGACGGTTTTGCGCAGCGCGTCTTCGCTGAAATCGGCTAATGCCGTTCCGTTAACGCGGATCTCGCCGCGCTGCGGGTCCCACGCGCGGGTCAGCAGCTGCAGAAGCGTTGATTTTCCGCAGCCGGTGCGGCCCAGGATGGCGACGCGCTGGCCAGCGCTTACGGAGAGGTCGATATCTTCCAGCGCGTTCTGCGCCTGCGGACCGTAGGCGAAGGTGACCCCGCTCAGGGTGAGCGCCACCTGCTCCGGTACAGGCGTTTGCGCAGCGGAAAACGTCACTTCCGGCTCTTGTTCCGCAATCTGCGTAATGCGCAGGGCTGAGGCAATCACCTGACCCAGATGCTGAAACGCGCCGGTCACGGGAGCCAGCGCTTCAAATGCGGCCAGCGCGCAGAAGACGAAGAGGGCGATAAGCGGCCCCGGCTGGGCGTGACGGCCAACGCCGCCGGAGGCCATCCACAGCATAGCCACGACGGCAATGCCGCCGATCAGCAGCATCAGCGCCTGGGATAATGCGGTTAGCTCAGACTGGCGGCGCTGGGCTTCATGCCAGTTCAGCTCGGTGTTTTCCATCTGAGCGCGATAGCGCCTGCTGGCGCCGAAGATGGTCAGCTCGGCCTGGCCCTGAAGCCACGAGGTCAGCTGCTGCCGGTACTCTCCGCGAAGGCGAGTCAGGTTCTCTCCGGCAGATTTCCCTGCGCGATAAAACAGCGGCGGCAGGGCGATAAGCGTAAGCAGCATGATACCGCCGAGCGTTAGCGCGAGGGTGACATCCAGCGCGCAAAGCCCCAGCGTAACCACGACGATGACCACGAACGCGCCCATCAGCGGGGAGATCACCCGCAGGTAAAGATGATCCAGCGTGTCGACATCCGCCACCACGCGGTTGAGCAATTCGCCCTGACGAAAGCGCGCCAGCCCGGCAGGGGAGAGGGGGAGCAGCTTGCTGAAGGTGTAAATCCGCAGGTGCTGCAGCACGCGGAAGGTTGCATCGTGGCTGACCAGACGCTCGAAGTAGCGCCCGGCGGTGCGGGTAATCGCGGTGCCGCGCACGCCCGCTGCGGGGAGCATATAGTTAAAGCTGTACAGCCCCGCAAAGCCCGCGACGGCAGAGGCGGACAAGAACCAGCCGGAAAGCGTCAGCAGCCCGATGCTCGCCAGCAGGGTCACGATGGCGAGCACAATCCCCAGCGTTAGCATCCACTTGTGACGCTTGTACAGCGCCAGATACGGTAACAGAGCGCGCATCAGATATCCTCCTGACGATTCGCCAGCAGGGCGGCAAACGGCCCCTGCGCGGCAGCAAGCGAGGCATAGTCGCCTTGCTCGACGATTTGACCGTTTTCCATTACCCAGATCCGATCCCAGTCGGCAAGTCCTTCCAGCTGGTGGGAGACCATCAGCGTCGTTTGCTGCCGCGAGGCCGCGTTGAGCGCGTCCATAACGCGCCGCTCGCTGTGCGCGTCGAGGCTGGCCGCGGGTTCATCCAGCAGCATCAGCTGACACGGGTTGAGCAGGGCGCGAGCCACCGCAACGCGCTGCGCCTGGCCGACGGATAAACCGGCGGACTGATCGCCGACGACGGTATCGACGCCCTGTGGAAGCAGCGGCAGAAACTCGCTGACCCAGGCGCGGTCAAGCACCGACCTGAGCTCGTCATCGCTGGCGTCCGGGCGCGCCAGAAGCACGTTTTCCCGAAGCGTCGACGCGGGAAGCTGCGGGTTCTGTCCCACCCAGCTTAGCTGCCTGCGCCAGGCGTCTGGATCGAGGTCGCTCAGCTCCGTCTGATTCACCTGCAGGGAGCCGGTGTAGGCCATGAAGCCCGAGAGGGCATTCATCAGCGAGCTTTTGCCGGACCCGCTGGTGCCGACCACCACCACGCGCTGCCCGGCAGGCAGGCTAAAGTTGAGCGGACCGGCAAGCACTTTTCCTTCCGGCGACAGGACCGAGAAATCACGCGCCTCAATGGCGACAGCGTCATTTGCATTCAGCGTAACGTCACCGCGTTCAGGATGCGCCAGCGGCGTCTCCATAAAGGTTTTCAGGCTATCGGCTGCGCCCACGGCCTGGGCCTTAGCATGATAGAAGGTGCCGAGATCGCGAAGCGGCTGGAAAAACTCCGGAGCCAGGATCAGCGCCAGGAAACCGGCAGACAGCGTCACCGCCGTACCGTAGTGGCCGAAGTCCAGCGCGCCCAGATAGGAAAAGCCGAAGTAGACCGCGACCAGGGCGATGGACAGCGAGGTGAAAAACTCGAGCACGCCGGACGACAGAAACGCCAGGCGCAGCACTTCCATGGTGCGCTGGCGGAAATCCTGCGACGCGCGGCGGATGTTTTCGGTTTCTGCTTCACCGCGGCCAAAAATACGCAGCGTTTCCATCCCGCGGAGGCGATCGAGGAAGTGACCGCTCAGGCGGCCCAGCGCCAGGAAGTTTCGGCGGTTAGCGTCTGCCGCGCCCATGCCAACCATCGCCATAAACATCGGAATGAGGGGGGCGGTGCTCAGCAAAATCAGCGCGGCGACCCAGTTGACAGGGAAAATCGTAATCACAATGAGCAGCGGCACGCACGCCGCCAGCGCCATCTGCGGGAGATAGCGCGCGTAGTAGTCGTGCATGTCGTCGATTTGTTCAAGGATCAGCGTTGCCCAGCTTCCGGCGGGTTTACCCTGAATCCAGGCTGGACCGGCCTCCTGAAGGCGGTCGAGCACCTTACGGCGTATCTCGTAGCGGATATGCTGCCCGGCGTGAAAGCCGACCCGCTCGCGCAGCCAGACCACCCAGGCGCGCAAAATAAAGACCAGCACCAGGATGACAAACGGCAGCAGGAGCGCCTCGCGGGGAATGTTCTCCATGATCATGAGGTGAAGAATGCGGGCCAGCAGCCATGCCTGGGCAACAATCAACAGGCCGCCGATCAGCCCCAAAAGGCGGGAGATGTTCAGCCAGCGGCGGGAAATAACGCTTTGCTGTTTAAGCCAGCGTGTTAGCTCTTGTTGACGGGTCTTTTCCATTGCGTACTTTGCAGGTGACGTTATTAGAAATTGGGCAGCGCAATGTTACAACGCAGAGACAACAAAGGCGACTTATCGTCGCCTTTATTTACGTTTGTTACTGACTTGTAAAGATTATTTACCTTGCTCGGCCAGTCCGTCGAGGTAGCGTTCCGCGTCAAGCGCGGCCATGCAGCCGGTACCGGCAGAGGTGATCGCCTGGCGGTAGATATGGTCCATGACGTCGCCCGCAGCGAAAACGCCCGGGATGCTGGTCTGGGTCGCATTGCCGTGAATGCCGGACTGCACCTTAATGTAGCCGTTTTCCAGATCAAGCTGGCCGTCAAAGATGGCGGTGTTAGGGCTGTGGCCAATGGCGACGAACAGGCCCGCGACGTCCAGCGTTTCCACGCTGTCGGTGTTTTGGGTATCGCGAAGGCGCAGGCCAGAGACGCCCATCTGATCGCCCGTGACCTCTTCAAGGGTGCGGTTGGTGTGCAGCACGATGTTGCCGCTTGCCACTTTATCCATCAGGCGTTTGATCAGAATTTTCTCCGCGCGGAAGGTCTCGCGGCGGTGGATCAGGTGCACTTCAGAGGCGATGTTCGCCAGGTACAACGCTTCTTCCACGGCGGTATTGCCGCCGCCGATTACCGCGACCTTCTGGTTGCGATAGAAGAATCCGTCGCAGGTGGCGCACGCAGAGACGCCGCGGCCTTTAAACGCTTCTTCGGAAGGCAGGCCCAGATAGCGGGCAGAGGCGCCGGTAGCAATAATCAGCGCGTCGCAGGTGTACTCGCCGCTGTCGCCCGTCAGGCGGAACGGACGATTCTGGAGGTCCACTTTATTAATGTGATCGAACAGAATTTCGGTGTCGAACTTCGCCGCATGCTCGTGCATACGCTCCATCAGCAGCGGCCCGGTCAGGTCGTTCGGGTCGCCTGGCCAGTTTTCCACTTCGGTGGTGGTGGTCAGCTGACCGCCTTTTTCCATGCCGGTAATTAATACCGGTTGCAGGTTAGCGCGTGCAGCATAGACCGCCGCGGTATATCCCGCAGGTCCAGAACCAAGGATTAGCAGCTTACTGTGTTTGGCCGTGCCCATGAGATCCCCATTGTTGTTGGCAGACAGTTGGCAGGATTGTAGGGAATTTGCGGGCGTAAAAAAAGAGCACAGCAATTTTGATATCAATGTGTGCAATAGTCTGCGTCGATGAATCAGGCGCTATAACATAACGCTTTCTACTGGAAACCGGTCGTTTATAAGGCAATAAAATGAGGATTAATCCCCGGCCGTAATGAATATCCGGCATGTTGTACTAAAAATCGATGTTTTGCTTTGACAATCCCCTGCGCTTTTGCGAAAACATTCAAGGAAGAAAAAATACCGCATTACGCGCATGCCGCATAAGCATGCACGTAAATGGCATTTTTACCGTGTCAATGAAATCTACGCATGGCGTGGACAGACGCCATTCGTGATGTCGGTGACGGCTTTAGTGCAGCGGTCTTCTTACCACAGAACCCGAGTCCGCATTGCGTCTAAAACATAAACAGGCAATGTGAAAAATGACGGGGACAGGCTCTGAACAGTGATGTGCACAGGGTCCAGGCAGGAGTAGGGAAGGAATACAGAGAGACAATAATAATGGTAGATAGCAAGAAGCGCCCTGGCAAAGATCTCGACCGTATCGATCGTAACATTCTTAATGAATTGCAAAAGGATGGGCGTATTTCCAACGTCGAGCTTTCAAAACGTGTGGGACTTTCCCCGACGCCGTGCCTCGAGCGTGTGCGCCGACTGGAAAGACAGGGTTTTATTCAGGGCTATACGGCTCTGCTGAACCCGCATTATCTGGATGCCTCACTTCTGGTATTTGTTGAGATTACTCTGAATCGTGGTGCGCCGGATGTGTTTGAGCAATTTAACTCCGCTGTGCAGAAACTTGAAGAAATTCAAGAGTGTCATTTGGTTTCGGGCGATTTCGACTACCTTCTGAAAACGCGTGTGCCGGACATGTCCGCCTATCGTAAGCTGCTGGGTGAAACCTTGCTGCGTCTGCCGGGCGTAAATGACACCCGTACTTACGTGGTGATGGAAGAGGTCAAACAGAGCAATCGTCTGGTAATTAAGACGCGCTAACACGGAACAGGTGCAAAATCAGTGTAGTTTGATTACACTCCTGTTAATCCATACAGCAACAGTGCCGGGGATACCCGGCGCTGTTGTCCGTTTTAGCAAACAGGCAGGATATGCCTGATACCTGGAGAGCCTTTCTTGAGCCAGGAATACACTGAAGACAAAGAAGTCACATTATCTAAGCTAAGCAGCGGGCGTCGTCTCCTCGAGGCGTTGCTGATCGTTGTTGCCCTTTTTGCCGTCTGGCTGATGGCAGCCTTACTCAGTTTCAACCCTTCCGATCCAAGCTGGTCACAAACCGCATGGCATGAGCCTATCCATAATCTGGGCGGCATGCCCGGCGCCTGGCTTGCGGATACTCTCTTTTTCATTTTTGGCGTGATGGCCTACACCCTTCCGATCATCATCATCGGCGGATGCTGGTTTGCCTGGCGCCATCGGCAGAATGACGACTACATCGATTATTTCGCGGTTTCGCTGCGCCTGATCGGCGCGCTGGCGTTGATTCTGACCTCCTGCGGGCTGGCGGCCATTAACGCTGATGATATCTGGTATTTTGCCTCCGGTGGCGTCATCGGCAGCCTGCTGAGCACCGCACTGCAGCCGATGCTGCACAGCAGCGGCGGAACCCTGGCGCTGCTCTGCATTTGGGCCGCGGGCCTGACGCTTTTCACCGGCTGGTCATGGGTCAGTATTGCCGAAAAGATCGGCAGTTTTATCCTCACGCTCCTGACGTTTGCGAGCAACCGTACCCGCCGGGACGACACGTGGGTAGACGAAGAAGAGTACGAGGATGAGTATGAAGATGACGATGCGTCCGTTGAGCACCGTGAATCGCGTCGCGCGCGCATCTTGCGCGGTGCGCTCGCGCGTCGCAAACGCGTAGCTGAAAAATTTGCTAACCCGCTTGGGCGTAAAACCGACGCCGCACTCTTCTCCGGCAAGCGCATGGATGAAGATGAGCAGGTTGAATATCGCGCGGCAGGCGCGCCGGTCGATCCTGATGACGTACTGTTCTCGGGCAACCGCGCTATGCCGGGGGATTACGATGAATACGATCCGCTGTTAAACGGCCACTCCGTCGCTGAACCCGTAGCGGCAGCGGCGGCTGCGACCACCGCGGCGCAGGCTTATGCCGCCCCGGCTGAAGCCATCATACCGTCAGCGCCCGTCCCTGCCCCGGAATCGGTGGTGCAGCAGCCGCAGGTCGACTGGCAAACTGCGCCAGGCGTGCATACGCCGGAGCCGACCATTGCACCAGAACCGGCAAGTTATGCCCCTGTCCAGCATGAACAGTGGCAGCAGCCCTACCAGCCGGAACCGGTGTACGAGCCAGAGCCTTATCAGCAGCCGGTCGCGCAGCCGTATCAGGAATATGTGCCTGAACAACAGCCAGAACCGGCGCAGCCTGTCGTTGAGCCTGAGCCAGTGGAAGAGGTGAAGCCGTCTCGTCCACCGATGTACTACTTTGAAGAAGTTGAAGAGCGACGCGCCCGCGAGCGCGAGCAGCTTGCGGCCTGGTATCAGCCCGTGCCTGAACCCGTTCAGGAGCCGGTTGCACCCGCGCCTGCTGCTGTTATTCCTTCCGTTGACCCAACGCCTGCCGTTGCGCCGGTTGCCGAGGGCGTGAAGCAGGCGACGGCCGCAGCCGCCGCGTCTGCGCCGGTCTTTAGCCTCGCAGCAGGGGGAGCGCCACGTTCTCAGGTGAAAGAGGGGATTGGTCCTCAGCTGCCGCGTCCAAACCGCGTTCGCGTGCCAACCCGCCGCGAGCTGGCCTCCTACGGCATCAAGCTGCCTTCCCAGCGCATGGCGGAAGAAAAAGCGCGCGAGCCTGAATACGAAGACGATACAGATGAAATGCAGCAGGACGAGCTGGCGCGCCAGTTCGCCGCTCAGCAGCATCAGCGCTATGGCGAAGAGTACCAGCACGACGCGCAGGTTCAGGAAGATGAAGACGATGCGGCAGAAGCAGAACTCGCGCGTCAGTTTGCGGCAACCCAGCAGCAGCGCTATTCCGGCGAACAGCCCGCTGGCGCAAATCCGTTCTCACTGTCGGATTTTGAATTTTCACCGATGAAAGATCTGGTGGACGATGGCCCAAGCGAACCGCTGTTCACGCCGAGCGTAATGCCGGAGGCTGAGCCCGTGCGCCAGCAGCCTGCACCTGCGCCGCAGGCTTACGCTCAGCCGCAGCAGCCTGCCCAGCAAGCCTATGCACCGCAGCCCGCTCAGCAGACGTATGCGCAGCCGCAGCAGCCTCCACAGCCGCCGCAGTTCCAGCAGCCCGCGCCGCCGCAGCAGGAAAGCCTTATTCACCCGCTGCTGATGCGTAACGGCGATAGCCGTCCGCTCCAGCGCCCGAGCACACCGCTGCCGTCGCTGGACCTGCTTACGCCTCCGCCGTCTGAAGTTGAGCCGGTAGATACCTTTGCGCTGGAACAGATGGCGCGCCTGGTTGAAGCGCGTCTGGCTGATTTCCGCATCAAGGCGGACGTGGTGAACTACTCGCCTGGCCCGGTTATCACCCGCTTTGAGCTGAACCTTGCGCCTGGCGTAAAAGCTGCGCGTATTTCTAACCTGTCTCGCGATCTGGCGCGCTCATTGTCGACCGTTGCCGTGCGTGTGGTAGAGGTTATTCCTGGCAAGCCGTACGTTGGCCTCGAGCTGCCGAACAAGAAGCGCCAAACGGTTTACCTGCGCGAAGTGCTGGATAACACCAAGTTCCGCGACAACCCGTCTCCGCTGACCGTGGTGTTGGGTAAAGATATCGCAGGCGATCCGGTGGTTGCCGATCTGGCGAAGATGCCGCACCTGCTGGTCGCCGGTACAACCGGCTCCGGTAAGTCAGTCGGCGTAAACGCCATGATCCTGAGCATGCTGTACAAAGCGCAGCCAGAAGACGTGCGCTTCATCATGATCGACCCGAAAATGCTTGAGCTGTCGGTCTACGAAGGTATTCCACACCTGCTGACGGAAGTCGTGACCGACATGAAGGACGCGGCCAACGCCCTGCGCTGGAGCGTCAACGAAATGGAGCGTCGCTACAAGCTGATGTCGGCGCTGGGCGTGCGTAACCTTGCCGGTTATAACGAGAAAATCGCCGAAGCCGTGCGCATGGGCCGCCCAATCCCCGATCCGTACTGGAAGCCGGGTGACAGCATGGATGCCCAGCATCCGGTGCTGGAAAAACTGCCTTACATCGTGGTGCTGGTGGATGAATTTGCCGACCTGATGATGACCGTCGGTAAGAAAGTGGAAGAGCTGATCGCCCGTCTGGCGCAGAAAGCGCGTGCGGCCGGTATTCACCTCGTACTGGCAACGCAGCGTCCGTCGGTGGACGTCATTACCGGTCTTATCAAGGCGAACATCCCGACGCGAATTGCGTTTACCGTATCGAGCAAAATTGACTCCCGCACCATTCTCGACCAGGGCGGCGCGGAATCGCTGCTGGGGATGGGTGATATGCTCTATTCCGGCCCGAACTCAACGTCGCCAGTTCGCGTGCACGGCGCGTTCGTTCGTGATGAGGAAGTTCATGCGGTGGTCCAGGACTGGAAGGCGCGCGGGCGTCCGCAGTACGTTGACGGTATCACCAACGATACCGAAAGTGAAGGCGGCGGCGGTGGTTTTGACGGCGGAGAAGAGCTCGATCCTTTATTCGACCAGGCGGTTAACTTCGTGACCGAGAAGCGTAAAGCCTCTATCTCGGGCGTGCAGCGCCAGTTCCGCATTGGCTACAACCGCGCGGCGCGCATCATCGAGCAGATGGAAGCCCAGGGTATCGTGAGCGAGCAGGGGCATAACGGTAACCGTGAGGTGCTGGCTCCGCCGCCGTTTGAGTGATTGCCCGGTATTGCAAAGAAGGGTAAATCAGTAAAAATTAGGCATTTTCTTCTGTCGCCTGCCTTCGGGCAGGTCCAGAATAGAACACGGAAACCCCCATATCGGGATGACGTATTTTAAGGAATAACAATGAAAAAAATCGCAATCGCCTGTGCATTACTCACCAGCTTTGTTGCCAGCAGCGTCTGGGCGGATGCCGCCAGCGACCTTAAAAGCCGACTGGATAAGGTGAGCAGCTTCCACGCCAGCTTCACGCAAAAGGTGACGGACGGCAGCGGCAATGCGGTGCAGGAAGGACAGGGGGATCTGTGGGTTAAACGTCCGAATCTGTTTAACTGGCACATGACCCAGCCGGATGAAAGCATTCTGGTGTCTGACGGCAAAACCCTGTGGTTCTTCAACCCGTTCGTTGAGCAAGCGACCGCGACCTGGCTGAAAGACGCCACCAGCAATACGCCGTTTATGTTGATTGCCCGTAACCAGACGAGCGACTGGCAGCAGTACAACATCAAGCAAAACGGCGATGAGTTTGTTCTGACGCCAAAAGGCAGCAACGGCAACCTGAAGCAGTTCACCATTAACGTGAGCAGCAACGGTACGATTAATCAGTTCGGTGCGGTTGAGCAGGACGACCAGCGCAGCAGCTATCAGCTCAAGTCCCAGCAAAACGGCGCTGTCGACGCATCGAAATTCACCTTTACCCCGCCGCAGGGCGTAACGGTGGACGACCAACGTAAGTAAGAGGCGTGAGTGAGCAACCTTTCGCTCGATTTTTCAGATAACGCGTTTCAACCTCTGGCCGCCCGCATGCGGCCAGAAAATTTAGCGCAGTATATCGGCCAGCAGCACCTGCTGGCTGCGGGTAAGCCTTTGCCGCGCGCCATTGAGGCCGGGCATCTGCACTCGATGATCCTCTGGGGGCCGCCGGGCACCGGTAAAACGACCCTGGCGGAAGTGATTGCCCGCTATGCCAATGCGGACGTCGAGCGTATTTCTGCGGTCACGTCTGGCGTGAAAGAGATCCGCGAAGCCATTGAGCGCGCTCGGCAAAACCGTAACGCGGGGCGCCGCACCATCCTGTTTGTCGATGAAGTTCACCGCTTCAACAAAAGCCAGCAGGACGCTTTTCTGCCGCATATCGAAGACGGTACGATTTTCTTCATCGGTGCCACCACTGAAAACCCCTCCTTTGAACTGAACTCGGCGCTGCTTTCCCGCGCGCGCGTTTACCTGCTGAAATCGCTGACCACCGAGGACATCGAAAAGGTGCTCACCCAGGCGATGGAGGATAAAGCGCGCGGCTACGGCGGTCAGGATATCGTGCTGCCGGACGACACACGCCGCGCGATTGCCGAACTGGTTAACGGCGACGCGCGTCGGGCGCTCAACACGCTGGAGATGATGGCCGATATGGCCGAAGTCGACGACGCCGGAAAGCGCGTGCTGAAACCCGAGCTGCTGACCGAAATTGCGGGCGAGCGCAGCGCGCGGTTTGATAACAAGGGCGACCGTTTTTACGATCTGATTTCGGCCCTGCACAAGTCCGTGCGCGGCAGCGCGCCGGATGCGGCGCTCTACTGGTATGCCCGGATCATCACGGCAGGAGGCGATCCGCTGTACGTTGCGCGCCGCCTGCTGGCTATCGCTTCGGAAGATGTGGGCAATGCCGATCCGCGTGCCATGCAGGTCGCGATTTCAGCATGGGACTGCTTTACCCGCGTCGGCCCGGCCGAGGGCGAGCGTGCGATTGCGCAGGCGATTGTCTATCTGGCGTGCGCGCCGAAAAGTAACGCTGTCTATACCGCGTTCAAAGCGGCCATGTCCGACGCGCGTGAACGCCCGGACTACGACGTGCCGGTTCATCTGCGCAACGCGCCGACCAAGCTGATGAAAGAGATGGGCTATGGGCAAGAGTATCGCTATGCCCATGACGAACCCAACGCCTACGCCGCCGGGGAAGAGTATTTCCCGCAGGAAATGGCACAAACGCGCTATTATCATCCCACCAGCAGAGGTCTTGAAGGTAAGATTGGCGAAAAGCTCGCCTGGCTCACCGGACAGGATCAAAATAGCCCTATAAAACGCTACCGTTAGCGCTATCGTTGCGGTAATGTTGGCGTAGTATCCCTGTGACCGCAGGCTGTGGTCACATTTCCTCTTTTAATTCGATAAGCACAGGATAAGCATGCTCGATCCCAATCTGCTGCGTAACGAGCCAGACGCAGTCGCTGAAAAACTGGCACGCCGGGGCTATAAGCTGGACGTAGATAAGCTGCGCGCTCTTGAAGAGCGTCGTAAAGTTCTGCAGGTACAAACTGAAAATCTGCAGGCAGAGCGTAACTCTCGATCGAAATCCATTGGCCAGGCGAAAGCGCGCGGGGAAGATATCGAGCCATTACGCCTGGAAGTGAACAAACTTGGCGAAGAGCTGGATCAGGCTAAAGCGGAACTGGACGTGCTTCAGGCTGAAATCCGCGATATTGCACTGGCTATCCCGAACATTCCTGATGACAGCGTACCCGTCGGTAAAGACGAAAACGACAACGTTGAAGTGAAGCGCTGGGGCACGCCTCGCGAGTTCGACTTCGAGGTTCGCGATCACGTAACGCTGGGTGAAATGCACGCCGGGCTGGACTTTGCCGCCGCCGTTAAGCTGACCGGTTCTCGCTTCGTGGTGATGAAAGGTCAGATTGCGCACCTGCACCGCGCGCTGGCGCAGTTCATGCTGGACCTGCACACCGAGCAGCACGGCTATAGCGAAACCTACGTTCCGTATCTGGTGAACCACGATACGCTGTACGGCACGGGCCAGCTGCCTAAATTTGCAGGCGATCTGTTCCATACCCGTCCGCTGGACGAAGAAGCGGATAGCAGCAACTACGCGCTGATCCCAACTGCGGAAGTGCCGCTGACCAACCTCGTGCGCGATGAAATCATCGACGAAGACGAACTGCCAATCAAGCTGACGGCGCACTCTCCGTGCTTCCGTTCAGAAGCAGGATCGTACGGTCGCGATACCCGCGGCCTGATCCGCATGCACCAGTTCGATAAAGTCGAAATGGTTCAGATTGTGCGTCCGGAAGACTCTATGGATGCGCTGGAAGAGATGACCGGCCACGCGGAAAAAGTGCTGGAGCTGCTGGGTCTGCCGTACCGCCGCATGGCGCTGTGTACCGGTGACATGGGCTTTGGTGCCTGCAAAACCTTCGACCTGGAAGTCTGGGTTCCTGCGCAGAACACTTACCGTGAAATTTCTTCTTGCTCAAACGTCTGGGATTTCCAGGCGCGCCGCATGCAGGCACGCTGCCGCAGCAAGTCTGACAAGAAAACCCGTCTGGTACATACCCTGAACGGTTCCGGTCTGGCCGTGGGCCGTACGCTGGTTGCCGTGCTGGAAAACTATCAGCAGGCTGACGGCCGTATCGAAATCCCTGAAGTGCTGCGTCCTTATATGAAAGGTCTGCAATATATCGGTTGAGATTTTGCCTAACCTTAAAAAAGCGCCTTCGGGCGCTTTTTTTATGCCCCGGATTTGATGCGAAGCAATAACCCCTCCCTCCAAAGTAGTAATACTCCTTTACACATAATTAGCACGATATATTGTGAACGAAACAATTCGTTATACAAATAACTATATAGCGGTGTACGCCGTCTGATTATTTCTCTGTGAGCAATCAAAGTGAGTCTATATGAAAATTAACGCGCCTGATGCGTTACTGGCCGCTGAGGTGAGCCGTCGCGGGCTCGTGAAAACGACCGCGATTGGCGGCCTGGCGGTAGCCAGCAGCGCATTCTCATTGCCTTTTTCACGCATGGCGTCGGCTGCGGAGGCCATCGCCCCCACGGCCGCTGAAAATGTAGTCTGGAGCGCCTGCACCGTTAACTGCGGCAGCCGCTGCCCGCTGCGTATGCACGTGGTGGACGGTGAGATTAAGTACGTTGAAACCGACAATACCGGGGACGATAACTACGAAGGGTTACATCAGGTTCGTGCCTGCCTGCGCGGGCGCTCCATGCGCCGTCGCGTCTACAATCCGGACCGTCTGAAGTATCCGATGAAGCGCGTGGGCAAGCGCGGCGAAGGCAAGTTCGAGCGCATCAGCTGGGACGAGGCGTACGATATTATCGCCAGCAATATGCAGCGCCTGATTAAGGACTACGGCAACGAGTCTATCTACCTGAACTACGGTACGGGTACGCTGGGCGGCACGCTGACCCGCTCCTGGCCGCCGGGAAAAACCCTGATTGCTCGCCTGATGAACTGCTGCGGCGGCTATCTGAATCACTACGGTGATTACTCCACCGCGCAGATTGCGGCAGGGCTCAACTACACCTACGGCGGCTGGGCCGACGGCAACAGCCCGTCCGATATCGAAAACAGCCAGCTTGTTGTGTTGTTCGGCAACAACCCTGGCGAAACGCGCATGAGCGGCGGCGGCGTGACCTATTACGTCGAGCAGGCTCGCGAAAAATCTAACGCCAAAATGATCATCATCGATCCGCGCTACACCGATACCGGTGCAGGACGCGAAGACGAGTGGATCCCGATTCGTCCCGGAACCGATGCGGCGCTGATCTCCGCGCTGGCGTGGGTGATGATTAACGAAAACCTCGTCGACCAGCCTTTCCTCGATAAATACTGCGTCGGCTACGACGAAAAAACGCTGCCGGAAGGCGCTCCGGCCAACGGGCACTACAAGGCTTATATTCTGGGGCAGGGCAGTGACGGTATTGCCAAGACGCCTGAATGGGCATCTGCCATTACCGGTATTCCGCAGGCGCGCATCGTTAAGCTGGCGCGCGAGATTGCGGGCGCTAAACCGGCGTTCATCTCGCAGGGCTGGGGCCCGCAGCGTCACGCAAACGGCGAGCTGGTGTCCCGCGCCATCTCCATGCTGGCGATCCTGACCGGCAACGTGGGCATCCACGGCGGCAACTCGGGCGCGCGCGAAGGCTCGTATTCTCTGCCGTTCGAACGTATGCCGACGCTGGACAACCCGGTGCAGACCAGCATCTCCATGTTCATGTGGACCGACGCCATCGAGCGCGGCCCGGAAATGACCGCCACCCGCGACGGCGTGCGCGGTAAAGATAAGCTGGACGTGCCGATCAAGATGATCTGGAACTATGCCGGGAACTGCCTGATTAACCAGCATTCACAGATCAACCGCACCCATGAGATCCTCCAGGACGACAAGAAGTGCGAGATGATCGTCGTGATTGACTGCCACATGACCTCGTCAGCCAAATACGCCGATATCCTGCTGCCGGACTGCACCGCTTCAGAGCAGATGGACTTCGCTCTGGACGCCTCCTGCGGCAACATGTCCTACGTCATTTTTGCCGACCAGGCAATCAAGCCGCGCTTCGAATGCAAAACCATCTATGAGATGACGACGCAGATTGCGAAGCGGATGGGCGTTGCGGAGAAGTTCACCGAAGGCCGTACCCAGGAAGGCTGGATGCGCCATCTGTATGAACAGTCCCGCAAAGCGATTCCTGAGCTGCTGCCGTTTGATGAATTCCGCAAGGCCGGGATGTTCAAACAGCGCGATCCGGAAGGGCACCACGTGGCGTACAAAGCGTTCCGTGAGGACCCGGTTGCGAACCCGCTGACCACGCCGTCCGGCAAAATTGAAATCTACTCGGCGCAGCTGGCAGAGATTGCGGCGACGTGGGAGCTGGAAAAAGGTGACGTTATCGATCCGCTTCCGGTCTACAGCGCGGGCTTTGAAAACTACGACGATCCGCAGAGCAAAGACTATCCGCTTCAGCTGACGGGCTTCCACTACAAGGCACGCACGCACTCTACCTACGGCAACGTCGACGTACTGAAGGCCGCCTGCCGCCAGGAGATGTGGATCAACCCGGTAGACGCGCAGAAGCGCGGGATCGCCAACGGTGACCGTATCCGCATCTTCAACAGCCGTGGGGAAGTGCACATCGAGGCGAAAGTCACGCCGCGTATCCTGCCGGGGGTTGTTGCCCTTGGGGAGGGCGCCTGGTACAACCCGGATGCAAACCGGGTCGATCAGGCGGGCTGTATTAACGTGTTGACCACGCAGCGCCCGTCGCCGCTGGCGAAAGGCAACCCGTCCCACAGTAACCTGGTTCAGGTTGAGAAGGCGTGAGGAATAACGAATGACTACCCAGTATGGATTTTTTATTGATTCCAGCCGCTGCACCGGGTGCAAAACCTGCGAGCTGGCCTGCAAGGATTACAAAGACCTCACACCGGACGTCAGCTTCCGCCGTATCTACGAATACGCGGGCGGCGACTGGCAGGAGGACAACGGCGTCTGGCAGCAGAACGTGTTTGCCTATTACCTGTCGATTGCCTGCAACCACTGCGAAGACCCGGCCTGCACCAAGGTCTGTCCGAGCGGTGCGATGCACAAGCGTGAAGATGGTTTTGTGGTGGTAAACGAGGACGTCTGCATCGGCTGCCGCTACTGCCACATGGCCTGCCCGTACGGCGCGCCGCAGTACAACGCCGCCAAAGGCCATATGACCAAGTGCGACGGCTGCCATACCCGCGTCGCCGACGGCAAAAAGCCGATCTGCGTGGAGTCCTGCCCGCTGCGCGCGCTGGACTTCGGCCCGATCGAAGAGCTGCGTCAAAAGCACGGCCAGCTGGCGGCGGTTGCGCCGCTGCCGTCCGCGCACTTCACGAAGCCAAGCATTGTGATTAAACCTAACGCCAATAGCCGTCCGACGGGTGACACCACCGGCTACCTGGCTAACCCGAAGGAGGTGTGAGATGGGAAGTGGATGGCATGAATGGCCGCTGATGATCTTCACGGTCTTTGGGCAGTGCGTGGCGGGCGGGTTTATTGTCCTCGCGCTGGCGCTGTTAAAAGGTAACCTCTCCGCCAGCCAGCAGCAGCGTCTGGTGCTGAGCATGTTTGGCCTGTGGGTGCTGATGGGAATTGGGTTTATCGCCTCTACGCTGCACCTCGGCTCGCCGATGCGCGCGTTTAACTCGCTGAACCGCGTCGGGGCCTCGTCGCTCAGCAACGAGATTGCCAGCGGGGCGATCTTCTTCGCCGTCGGCGGTCTCGGCTGGCTGCTGGCTGCGCTGAAGAAGCTGCCTTCAGGATTGCGCAGCCTGTGGCTTATCGTCACGATGGTTCTGGGCGTGGTGTTCGTGTGGATGATGGTGCGGGTTTATAACACCATCGATACGGTGCCAACCTGGTACAGCGTCTGGACGCCGATGAGCTTCTTCCTGACGATGTTTATCGGCGGGCCGCTGCTCGGCTTCCTGCTGCTGCGCGTGGCGGGAGTGGACGGCTGGGCAATGCGTTTGCTTCCGGCGGTATCGCTGCTGGCGCTGGTCGTTAGCGCTGTTGTTGCGCTGATGCAGGGCGCAGAGCTGGCTACGATCCACAGCTCCATTCAGCAGGCCTCCGCTCTGGTGCCGGATTACGGTTCGCTGATGGCCTGGCGCGTCGTGCTTCTGGCGGCTGCGCTGGCGTGCTGGATCGCGCCGCAGCTTAAGGGCTATCAGCCCGCGCTGCCTTTGCTGTCGCTGGCGTTTGTGCTGGTATTGGCCGGTGAGCTGATCGGGCGCGGCGTGTTCTATGGTCTGCATATGACCGTTGGCATGGCCATCGCCAGCTAATATCTATTTTTGCTATATAAAGCCGGGCCTTAACGCCCGGCTTTTCTTTTTTTGAATCATGAAATTTTTCGACTGTCATCTGGCTGTGATTTCCGCCATAAAATAATAAAAACAGATACATAATTATTATGGGTGGCAGGGGGCGCATTAACAGGATTAATTTTTTAAATCGACGAGGCGCATATTGTGCGAGCCGCCTGAAGCGGTGGATTGACTTTGTTTTTGCCGGTGGCATGATGCGCACGAAATCTGAACTTCCTCACGGTTTTTAATCCATGACCACCTATACCCGGCCAGTGCTTCTTTTGCTCTGTGGCCTGCTTCTGCTGACCCTGGCGATCGCGGTGTTAAACACGCTCGTTCCGCTGTGGCTCGCCCATGAAAACTTACCGACCTGGCAGGTGGGTATGGTTAGCTCATCCTTTTTTACCGGAAACCTGCTCGGGACTTTGGTCACGGGAAGCCTGATTAAGCGTTTCGGGTTTAACCGCAGCTATTATCTGGCATCCCTGATTTTCGCCGCGGGTTGCGCCGGGCTGGGTCTGATGGTGGGCTTCTGGAGCTGGATGGTCTGGCGCTTTATCGCGGGCGTTGGCTGCGCGATGATCTGGGTGGTGGTCGAAAGCGCGCTGATGTGCAGCGGCACCTCCCGCAACCGCGGTCGCCTGCTGGCGGCCTACATGATGGTCTACTACATCGGCACCGTGCTGGGCCAGCTGATGGTCAGCAAATTACCCACCGATCTGATGAGCGTCCTGCCGTGGGTCACCGGCATGGTGCTGGCAGCGATCCTGCCGCTGCTGTTTACCCGCATTGTTAACCAGAACAGCGAGCATCAGGAAGCGACGCACGTCTGGCCAATGCTCAGGCTGCGCCAGGCGCGCCTCGGCGTAAATGGCTGCATCATTTCCGGCATCGTGCTGGGTTCACTCTACGGCCTGATGCCGCTTTATCTTAACCATCAGGGCGTCAGCGATTCCGGTATTGGCTTCTGGATGGCGGTGATGGTGAGTGCGGGTATCGTCGGTCAGTGGCCGATTGGTCGCCTGGCCGATCGCTTTGGTCGTCTGCTGGTGCTGCGCGTGCAGGTCTTTGTGGTGATCATGGGATGCCTGGCGATGCTCAGTAACGCCGCGATGGCACCCGCGCTGTTTATCCTGGGGGCGGCGGGCTTTACGCTCTATCCGGTTGCGATGGCCTGGGCCTGCGAGAAAGTCGAACACCATCAGCTGGTGGCGATGAACCAGGCGCTGCTGCTGAGCTACACCATCGGCAGCCTGTTAGGTCCGACCTTTACCGCGATGCTGATGCAGAATTATTCAGACAATCTGCTGTTTATCATGATTGCCAGCGTGGCGTTTATTTATCTCCTGATGCTGCTGCGAAAAGCGGGCGAGCATCCAACGCCGGTTGCCCATGCCTGATACAAAAATCCCGGCCTTATCGCCGGGATTTTTCTTTAGTACATCACCTTGTGACCGTACTGTTCAAGAATGCCTTTTACGCGCTCCATGGTCTCTTTCTTCGGCGGCTTAACGCCATCAAGCTTATATTCTTCGCCCATCGCCACCCATTTGTGTTTACCCAGCTCGTGGTAGGGCAGAAGCTCTATTTTCTCGACGTTGCCCATATCACGGGTAAATTCGCCCAGGCGGTGGGCAGAGTCATCATCATCTGACCAGCCCGGCACGACGACGTAGCGGATCCAGGTTTTGATACCTTTGTCGGCAATGTATTTCGCGAACTCCAGCGTGCGGTGGTTGGAGACGCCAACCAGGTTCTGGTGGATCTCATCGTTCATCTGTTTCAGATCGAGCATCACCAGATCGGTCACTTCCAGAAGTTCATCAATAACCGGATCGTAGCGACGCACAAAACCGTTGGTATCGAGGCAGGTGTGAATGCCTTCTTTACGGCAGGCGCGGAACCAGTCGCGCACGAACTCTGCCTGAAGAATGGCCTCACCGCCGGACGCGGTCACGCCGCCGCCGGACGCGTTCATAAAGTGGCGATAGGTCACCACTTCTTTCATTAAATCTTCAACGGTCACTTCTTTGCCGCCGTGGGTGTCCCAGGTATCGCGGTTGTGACAGTAAAGGCAGCGCATCAGGCAGCCCTGGAAGAAGGTGATGAAACGAATGCCCGGGCCATCGACGGTGCCACAGGATTCAAAGGAGTGAATACGACCAATAGTTGACATTGCGGTGATATCTCCAGATTCGGCCCGTCCGGGACCTGAGTATGCACAGCTCAAACCGGCTGTGTTAAGTCTGTTTTGGCTGCTATCCAATGAGTATAGATAGCGGCCAAAAGAGACTGAAAAGGAGAAGGTGCTAAAAAGGCCCCACTTGCGTGGAGCCTTTATTGTACGCTTTTTAACGCGTGATTTCAGTCAAATCCACTTACATGGACTGAGTGAAAGTACGGGTGATAACGTCCTGCTGCTGTTCTTTAGTCAGGGAGTTAAAACGTACTGCGTAGCCAGATACGCGGATGGTCAGCTGAGGATATTTCTCAGGGTGTTCCATCGCATCAAGCAGCATTTCACGGTTCATTACGTTCACGTTCAGGTGCTGACCACCTTCGATGGACGCTTCGTGGTGGAAGTAACCATCCATCAGACCCGCGAGGTTAGTTTTACGCACTTCGTCGTCTTTACCCAGCGCGTTTGGCACGATGGAGAAGGTATAGGAGATACCATCTTTCGCGTAAGCAAACGGCAGTTTAGCCACGGAGGTCAGAGAGGCAACAGCACCTTTCTGATCACGACCGTGCATTGGGTTAGCACCTGGTCCGAATGGCGCGCCAGCGCGACGACCGTCTGGGGTATTACCAGTTTTCTTACCATACACAACGTTAGAGGTGATGGTCAGAACAGACTGAGTCGGGATAGCGTTACGGTAGGTAGTGAGTTTCTGAATTTTCTTCATGAAACGTTCTACCAGGTCAACCGCCATGTCATCAACGCGAGAATCGTTGTTACCAAACTGCGGATATTCGCCTTCGATTTCGAAGTCTACGGCCAGGCCGTCTTCGTCACGAATGGGTTTAACTTTCGCATATTTGATTGCAGACAGGGAGTCAGCAGCAACGGACAGACCTGCGATACCACACGCCATGGTGCGAACAACGTCACGGTCGTGCAGCGCCATCAGAGAGGCTTCGTAGCTGTACTTGTCGTGCATGTAGTGGATAACGTTCAGCGCAGTGACGTACTGTTTCGCCAGCCAGTCCATGAAGTGATCCATACGTTCCATGACTTCGTCATAGTTCAGCACGTCGCCTTTGATTGGCTCAGACTTAGGACCAACCTGCATTTTCAGTTTTTCATCAACGCCGCCGTTGATAGCGTACAGCATGGTTTTCGCCAGGTTTGCACGCGCACCGAAGAACTGCATTTGTTTACCAACAACCATTGGGCTTACGCAGCAAGCGATAGCGTAATCGTCGTTGTTGAAGTCCGGACGCATCAGGTCATCGTTCTCGTACTGCAGAGAAGAGGTGTCGATGGACACTTTAGCGGCGAATTTCTTGAAGTTCAGAGGCAGTTTTTCAGACCACAGAACGGTGATGTTCGGCTCCGGAGAAGGACCCATGGTGTACAGGGTATTCAGGAAGCGGAAGCTGTTTTTGGTTACCAGAGTACGGCCGTCAACGCCCATACCGCCGATAGATTCAGTTGCCCAGATTGGGTCACCGGAGAACAGCTCATCGTATTCTGGGGTACGCAGGAAGCGAACCATACGCAGTTTCATGACCAGGTGGTCAATCATTTCCTGTGCGTCTTGCTCGGTGATTTTGCCTGCTTTGATATCACGTTCGATGTAAGCATCCAGGAAGGTGGATACGCGACCGAAGGACATTGCTGCACCGTTCTGAGACTTAACAGCGGCCAGGTAGCCGAAGTAGGTCCACTGGATAGCTTCCTGAGCGTTGGTAGCCGGACCAGAGATATCGCAGCCATATTTCGCCGCCATCTCTTTGATCTGACCCAGCGCACGGTGCTGTTCAGCAATCTCTTCACGCAGACGGATAGTCGCTTCCAGGTTTACGCCGTTTTCCAGATCGGACTGCAGGGAAACAAACTGCGCGTACTTGTCTTTCATCAGGAAGTCGATACCGTACAGCGCAACGCGACGGTAGTCACCGATGATACGGCCACGGCCATACGCATCTGGCAGACCGGTCAGAACGCCAGATTTACGGCAGTTCAGAATGTCTTTGGTGTAAACATCGAATACGCCCTGGTTGTGGGTTTTGCGGTATTCGGTGAAGATTTTTTTCAGCATTGGGTCCAGCTCGCGATTGTACGCTTTGCATGAACCTTCAACCATTTTGATGCCACCGAACGGAATGATTGCGCGTTTCAGTGGAGCTTCAGTCTGCAGACCAACGATTTTCTCGAGGGCTTTGTTGATGTAGCCAGCA
This sequence comes from Enterobacter sp. KBR-315C3_2022, assembly GCF_041399425.1. Taxonomy (NCBI): domain Bacteria; kingdom Pseudomonadati; phylum Pseudomonadota; class Gammaproteobacteria; order Enterobacterales; family Enterobacteriaceae; genus Enterobacter; species Enterobacter sp. KBR-315C3_2022. Next base: position 130,958 of record NZ_JBGKEB010000003.1, on the reverse strand, counting down.
TCGTGAGAAGTGATGGTGGAAGCAACGGAAGTATCGAAATCAACTGGCGCGTGAGTGCGGTTTTCCAGTTTAACGCCTTCCATTACGCTGTCCCACAGCTTGGTGGTTGCGTCAGTTGCGCCAGCCAGGAAGGACTCGTCACCTTCATACGGGGTATAGTTTTTCTGAATAAAGTCACGGACGTTGACTTCATTCTGCCAGTCACCTTTAGTAAAACCTTCCCAGGCTGTGGCTAACTTTTCATTAAGCTCGGACATGTAACACCTACCTTCTTAAGTGGATTTTTTATTTACTGCCTGAGACAACCATTAATGATGATTGTCGCCACGCAGGTAAATGACCCAGTATGTCAACCCAACTAACAGACCCCCACCGATAATGTTCCCGATAGTGACGGGGATCAGGTTATCAGTAATGAAATTCATGATAGTCAGGTGAGAGAAACTTTCCGGGGTTGAACCAACTGCAGTCCAGAACTCCGGGCTCGCAAAGTTGCGGATAACAATCCCCATTGGGATCATAAACATATTCGCGATACTGTGCTCGAAGCCGCTGGCAACAAACATCGCAACCGGCAGAACCATAATCATGGCTTTGTCCATCAGGCTACGACCCGAGTAGCTCATCCAGACCGCCAGGCAGACCATCAGGTTTGCGAGGATGCCGAGAGCAACGGCTTCGATAAACGTATGGTGCATTTTGTGGTCAGCGGTTTGCAGGACGTTAAGCCCCCAGCCGCCGTTGGCGGTCATATACTCGCCAGAGAGCCACATCAACAGAACAAAGAGCAGACAGCCAACGAGGTTACCCACGTAGACGTTGAACCAGTTGCGTGCCAGCTGGCCCCAGGTGATTCTTCCGCTGGCTTTTGCGACCACAATCAATACCGTTGAGGTAAAGAGGTCAGCACCGCAGATGACGCAAAGAATCAAACCCAGTGAGAAGCAGATACCACCAATCAGCTTAGCGATGCCGAAAGGCATGTCGGCTGTGCCAGTGGTGGCGGTGATGTAGAAGACAAAAGCAATGGAGATGAACACACCAGCGGTAATCGCCAGGAAGAACGTGGTCATCGGATGTTTCGTTGCTTTATAGACACCCGCTTCTTCGGCCACTTTGGCCATTGCAGCTGGGAGTAAAAGATCAAAAGGGTTGTCAGCTTTCACACTAACTCTCTCTTTATTAAGTCGGCGACGAGATACTAACAAAGCATTATAGAAGAGAAATTGATATAGATCATATCTCGCCTGGCTTATAGGCCCGCTATGTGTATGGTTTTACAGCAAAAGCGGAGTAAGTTTTTGATTATCCGAATAAAAATAAATTTTAAAAGTTATGAAAAGAGTTGAATTATTTCGTTCAGCCTCCCTTAAAACAGTTAATTAAAATGGAGTATTTACCATAAAAAGTAACAGTAAAGCACAGGCAAGTATGTTTATATTTACCTTAATTTAACTTCAATATTACATTCAATTGTCATTGCTGAAAAAATATAAAAAAGGGGCAATGAAATTGCCCCGTAATATAGCCCAGGCGAGAGAATTCGCCTACTGTTGGTAATGTTATGTGCGCTTATTTTGACCAGTAAGCGGCTTTTGCTTTCTGCAGCTTCTCATAGGCTTTCAGCAGCGACTGGTGCGCAGGGAACGCCGTCAGATCGCTATCAACCGCCTGCAGGCCGTAGAACGGTTCTTCACCGCTCAGCGCCGCGCTGGCCGCTTCAACCGCCTCTGCACCGTACATCCGCACAAAGGCGTTGAGGTATTGCAGCGGCTGACGATCTTCTTCCTGCGAGAGCAGCAGCAGAGTCTGCAGGCAGCGATAGTAATTGGTGCGTTCCGCCGAGAAGACCGACTGGTTAAATTCCATCGTCCACTCCGTCCAGGCCAGAGCCTGATCCAGATCGCCGCCCGCCAGCGCCAGCATCGCTTTAAGTTCACCGATGCGCAGGGTGCACCAGCCGTTGTCTTTCCCGGTGGCCAGGCCCAGCAGCTCGCGCACGCGGGTAAAGTCATCGTGGCCTTCTTCATCCAGCTGGGCGATCAGGTTCAGGTAATCTTCTTTTTCCCATTCGCTGCCCGGCAGGGCCAGCAGCGTTTCGCGCAGGTGCGCGCCCATGCTGTTGTTCGCCAGCCACAGATCTTCCGCTGGATAGATGTCGGACATGCCCGGCACGATAATACGGCAGGCGTAAACGCCCAGATGCTCATAGTCTGCGATGTAGACTTCCTGATCTTCCGCGTCGAAGATTGCCATCAGCGTGGCGAACTCTTCTTCCGTGGTGCCCGCAAAGCTCCAGTCCACAAACGGGTAGTCCGCATCCTGCTTGAACATATCCCAGGAGATCAAACCGCTGGAATCAATGAAGTGGGTCTCGAGGTTGGTATGCTCGGCCACTTCTTCATCGTCAAAGGTCGGCGGGGTAAACACGTCGAGATCCTTCAGGCTGCGGCCCTGAAGCAGTTCGGTGACGGTACGCTCGAGTGCTACGCCAAAGTCCGGGTGAGCGCCGAAGGAGGCGAAGCAGGTTCCGTTAGCCGGGTTAAACAGTACCACGCAGATAACCGGATATTTGCCGCCCAGAGAACCGTCGTACGCGAAGATTGGGAAACCTTCTGCTTCCAGCTTAGCGATGGATTCCACCACGCCCGGATAGCGCGCCAGCACGTCAGCTGGAATTTCAGGCAGGCTGATGGACTCGGCAATAATGCGGTTTTTGATATGACGTTCGAAAACTTCAGACAACCCCTGAACGCGCGCTTCGTTGCGGGTGTTACCGGCAGACATGCCGTTAGACACATAAAGGTTACCGACGATGTTCATCGGAATGTAAACCGTCTGTTCGTCGGACTGGCGGGTGAACGGCAGGGCGCAGATGCCGCGATCCTCATTACCGGACTGCAGGTCGATCAGCATGCTGGCGGTGAGCTCGTTTTCCGGATCGTAAAACGCGCGCAGGCGAGCGTCCAGAATGCCCTCTGGCAGCGCGTCGTCTTCGCTCAGCGGGAACCATTTTTCATTGGGATAGTGGACGAACGGGCCGTTGGCGATAGTTTCGCCCAGCCAGAAATCGGCGAAGAAATAGTTGGTGGAGAGACGCTCAAAATACTCACCCAGCGCGGAGGCCAGCGCGGCTTTTTTGGTTGCACCTTTGCCGTTGGTAAAGCACAGCGCGCACTCTTTGTCGCGAATATGCACGGACCAGACGTGAGGCACCGGGTTCAGCCAGGAGGCTTCTTCGATATTAAAGCCCAGGTCGGTCAGTTTTTGCTGGAAGCGAGCGATGGAATCTTCCAGAGCGGCGTCTTTGCCGGGGATAAACGTTTGAGTCATGGCGTTCACTTTTATCGTACGTAAAGCGCGCAATGATACGGGTTTTGCGTGACGGGTGCTATCTTCGGCGAAAATAAATGCCTGAGCTATGCTTATGGCAGGTAACCTACTGTTAAGGCGTAAAAAAATGAAAGCATTCGATCTCCAGCGGATGGCGTTTGATAAAGTTCCGCCCGAGTTTTTAGGGGAAGTCGCGCTACGAAGTTTATATACCTTCGTACTGGTTTTTCTGTTTCTCAAAATCACCGGGCGGCGCGGCGTGCGCCAGATGTCGCTTTTTGAAGTTCTCATCATTCTGACGCTGGGCTCCGCGGCAGGGGACGTTGCCTTTTATGACGACGTGCCGATGGTACCCGTTTTCATCGTCTTCGTTTCGCTGGCGCTGCTGTATCGCCTGGTGATGTGGCTGATGTCTAAGAGTGAAAAGCTGGAGGATCTGCTTGAAGGTAAGCCGGTCGTTATCGTCGAAGACGGGCAGCTGGCGTGGGAGAAAGTCAAAGGTGCCAACATGACGGAGTTCGAGTTCTTCATGGAGCTGCGGCTTAACAGCGTCGAGCAGCTGGGGCAGGTGCGGCTGGCCATTATGGAAACGAACGGACAAATCAGCGTCTACTACTATGCCGATGACGAGGTTAAGCCCGGCCTCTGCATTTTGCCCGACATGCTGGTGGAGCGCTTTCGCGTGGTGCCGGAAAATGAAGAGTATGCCTGTGTAAGATGTAGCCATGTCGTTCCCATGAAGGCTGGCGATCGTCAATTGTGTCCTCGCTGCGCGAATCCGGAATGGACGAAGGTTAGCCGGGCCAAACGGCTCGCCTGACAGCCTTTTTGTCGGTTTTGTCGCGTACCGGTGGCAGATTGTATTGTGTGACGAGGGACACATTTTCCCGACCATCCGTTTTAGCCATTGCGGCGCGTGTCGCTGGATGATAAAACCGATAGCCACAGTGATAACTTATTGCTTTTAGCGTGGTGAGGGGAAATGGCTCAAGTTTTTAATTTCAGTTCAGGCCCGGCGATGTTACCGGCCGACGTGCTTAAACAGGCTCAGCAGGAGCTGTGTGACTGGAACGGTCTGGGTACGTCGGTAATGGAAATTAGCCACCGAGGAAAAGAGTTTATCCAGGTGGCGGAAGAGGCAGAAAAGGATTTTCGCGATCTGCTGAACATCCCCTCGAACTACAAAGTATTGTTCTGCCACGGCGGCGGGCGCGGTCAGTTTTCGGGTATTCCGCTAAACCTGCTGGGCGACAAAACCACCGCCGACTACGTTGATGCGGGCTACTGGGCGGCGAGCGCGGTCAAAGAAGCGCACAAATACTGCACGCCAAACGTTATTGATGCCAAAGTGACCGTTGACGGCCTGCGCGCCGTGAAGCCGATGAGTGAATGGCTGCTTTCCCGCGACGCGGCGTATCTCCACTACTGTCCGAACGAAACTATTGACGGCATTGCGATTCACGAAGAGCCAAACTTTGGCGAAGACGTGATTGTGACCGCGGATTTCTCCTCAACCATCTTATCCGCGCCGCTGGACGTCAGCCGTTACGGCGCGATTTACGCGGGCGCGCAGAAAAATATCGGCCCCGCAGGCCTGACTATCGTTATCGTACGTGAAGATCTGCTGGGCAAGGCGCATCAATCCTGCCCGTCGATCCTGGATTTTAGCGTGCTGAACGACAACGACTCGATGTTCAACACCCCGCCGACGTTTGCCTGGTATCTCTCCGGCCTGGTCTTCAAATGGCTGAAGCAACAGGGCGGCGTCGCGCAGATGGACAAGATCAATCAGCAAAAAGCCGAGCTGCTGTACGGCGTGATTGATAAGAGCGACTTCTACCGCAACGACGTCGCAAAAGCTAACCGCTCCCGCATGAACGTGCCGTTCCAGCTGGCAGACAGCAATCTGGACAAGGTGTTCCTTGAAGAGTCGTTCGCCGCTGGCCTGCACGCGCTGAAGGGCCACCGCGTGGTGGGCGGCATGCGCGCCTCCATTTATAACGCGATGCCGCTGGAAGGCGTCAAGGCGCTAACCGACTTCATGGTCGACTTCGAACGTCGTCACGGTTAATTTCGCCGTTTTTCACCCCCGCGGCTCTGCTGCGGGGTTTTTATTATGTCGAGTTGAGAGTTAAGTTTCATGGAATCCCTGACGTTACACCCTATCGCGCGCGTAGACGGCACCATCAACCTGCCCGGTTCAAAAAGCGTCTCGAACCGCGCGCTGCTGCTGGCTGCGCTGGCAAATGGCACCACCGTCCTCACCAATCTTCTGGACAGCGATGACGTGCGCCATATGCTCAATGCGCTGAAAGCGTTAGGCGTTCACTACACGCTGTCTGACGATCGCACCCGTTGTGAAGTGATCGGCAACGGCGGCGCGCTGCGCTCGGCTGAAGAACGTGAGCTGTTTCTGGGGAATGCCGGAACGGCAATGCGCCCGCTGGCGGCGGCGCTCTGTCTCGGCACCAGCAACGTTGTGCTGACCGGCGAGCCGCGCATGAAAGAGCGGCCGATCGGCCATCTGGTGGACGCCCTGCGTCAGGGCGGCGCGCAGATTGACTATCTCGAGCAGGAAAATTATCCACCGCTGCGCCTGCGCGGCGGCTTCACCGGCGGCAGCGTTGAGGTTGACGGCAGCGTCTCCAGCCAGTTCCTGACCGCGCTGCTGATGACGGCACCGCTGGCTCCGCAGGATACCGTTATCGCCATCAAGGGCGATCTGGTCTCTAAGCCGTACATTGATATCACGCTGCACCTGATGAAAACGTTTGGCGTTGAGGTGGACAACCAGTCTTATCAGCGCTTCGTGGTGCGCGGCGCGCAGCAGTACCAGTCTCCGGGCAATTATCTCGTTGAAGGTGATGCCTCTTCGGCATCCTACTTCCTCGCGGCAGGCGCAATTAAAGGCGGTACTGTAAAAGTGACCGGCATTGGCCGCAACAGCGTGCAGGGCGATATCCGCTTTGCGGACGTGCTGGAGAAAATGGGCGCGGTGGTGACCTGGGGCGAGGACTTCATCTCGTGCACGCGCGGTGACCTGAACGCCGTTGATATGGATATGAACCACATCCCGGACGCGGCGATGACCATTGCCACAGCGGCGCTGTTTGCCAAAGGCACCACCACGCTGCGCAACATCTACAACTGGCGGGTAAAAGAAACTGATCGCCTGTTCGCGATGGCGACCGAGCTGCGCAAAGTGGGTGCAGAAGTGGAAGAGGGCGAAGACTACATTCGCATCACGCCTCCGGCAAAACTGCAGTTTGCCGAAATCGGCACCTATAACGACCACCGTATGGCGATGTGCTTCTCGCTGGTGGCGCTGTCCGATACGCCGGTGACGATCCTCGATCCGAAATGCACGGCAAAAACCTTCCCGGACTACTTCAAACAGCTGGCGCGCATTAGCACCCTGGCCTGACAACGCGTTGCCGCATCGCCCGATGCGGCATTTCCTTACGCTTCCTGACGTTGACCTCCGCCCGTTTCTTCTACACTCAGCTTCATTCATTCCGTATTTTGCACGCAAAGGTAACAGTTGCGACCGTTGGCGCGTATAATGCGCGGCGTTCATGTTAACGGTATGCCTTTATTAAGGAGAAAACGATGACGGCAGTTGCCCCGGTAATCACCATTGATGGGCCAAGTGGCGCAGGGAAAGGGACCTTGTGCAAAGCGATGGCAGAAGCACTGCAATGGCATCTCTTAGATTCGGGAGCAATCTATCGCGTGCTGGCTCTGGCAGCGCTGCATCACCATGTGGATGTCGCCTCTGAAGACGCGCTGGTACCGCTGGCTGCGCATCTGGATGTACGTTTTGTCTCAACCGATGGTAACCTTGAAGTGATTCTGGAAGGAGAAGACGTCAGCGGTGAAATCCGCACTCAGGAAGTGGCTAATGCCGCCTCTCAGGTCGCCGCCTTCCCGCGCGTTCGCGAGGCGCTTTTACGCCGCCAGCGCGCGTTCCGCGAAGCGCCGGGACTGATCGCCGACGGGCGTGATATGGGTACCGTGGTCTTCCCTGATGCACCCGTGAAAATTTTCCTCGACGCCTCTTCGGAAGAACGCGCGCAGCGACGTATGCTTCAGTTGCAGGAAAAGGGGTTTAGTGTTAACTTTGATCGCCTTTTGTCCGAGATAAAAGAGCGCGATGACCGCGATCGTAACCGCGCCGTCGCTCCACTTGTTCCTGCAGAAGATGCATTAGTTCTGGATTCAACCAGTTTAACTATTGAGCAAGTGATTGAAAAAGCGCTACAATATGCGCGCCAGAAATTGGCACTCGCGTAATCGCGACAGAATTAGTAGTACCCCCGCTGCAATGGATTGTGAGCGGGTATGTGAAACAACCCCATCCGGCATGAAGCCAGGTGGACGTTAAATCTAACTCTGAAGATTAAACATGACTGAATCTTTTGCTCAACTATTTGAAGAATCTTTAAAAACAATCGAAACCCGTCCGGGTTCCATCGTTCGTGGCGTTGTTGTCTCTATCGACAAAGACGTAGTCCTGGTTGATGCGGGTCTGAAATCTGAATCTGCAATTCCTGCAGAGCAGTTCAAAAACGCAGCCGGCGAGCTGGAAATTCAGGTCGGTGACGAAGTTGACGTTGCGCTGGACGCAGTAGAAGACGGCTTCGGCGAAACCCTGCTGTCCCGTGAAAAAGCTAAGCGTCACGAAGCTTGGATCACGCTGGAAAAAGCTTACGAAGAAGCTGAAACTGTGGTCGGTGTTATCAACGGCAAAGTTAAAGGTGGCTTCACTGTTGAGCTGAACGGTATTCGTGCGTTCCTGCCAGGTTCACTGGTAGACGTTCGTCCAGTTCGTGACACCCTGCACCTGGAAGGCAAAGAGCTTGAGTTCAAAGTAATCAAGCTGGACCAGAAGCGTAACAACGTTGTTGTATCCCGTCGTGCCGTTATCGAATCCGAAAACAGCGCAGAACGCGATCAGCTGCTGGAAAACCTGCAGGAAGGCATGGAAGTCAAAGGTATCGTTAAGAACCTCACTGACTACGGCGCATTCGTTGACCTGGGCGGCGTTGATGGCCTGCTGCACATCACCGACATGGCGTGGAAACGCGTTAAGCACCCAAGCGAAATCGTGAACGTGGGCGACGAAATCACTGTTAAAGTGCTGAAGTTCGACCGCGAGCGTACTCGTGTATCCCTCGGCCTGAAACAGCTGGGCGAAGATCCATGGGTAGCTATCGCTAAGCGTTACCCAGAAGGTACTAAACTGACTGGTCGCGTTACCAACCTGACTGACTACGGCTGCTTCGTTGAAATCGAAGAAGGCGTTGAAGGTCTGGTGCACGTTTCCGAAATGGACTGGACCAACAAAAACATCCACCCATCCAAAGTTGTTAACGTTGGTGATGTAGTGGAAGTGATGGTTCTGGATATCGACGAAGAACGTCGTCGTATCTCCCTGGGCCTGAAGCAGTGCAAAAACAACCCATGGCAGCAGTTCGCGGAAACCCACAACAAGGGCGACCGTGTTGAAGGTAAAATCAAGTCTATCACTGACTTCGGTATCTTCATCGGCCTGGACGGCGGCATCGATGGCCTGGTTCACCTGTCTGACATCTCCTGGAACGTTGCAGGCGAAGAAGCAGTTCGTGAATACAAAAAAGGCGACGAAATCGCTGCAGTTGTTCTGCAGGTTGACGCAGAGCGTGAGCGTATCTCCCTGGGCGTTAAACAGCTCGCAGAAGATCCGTTCAACAACTGGGTTGCACTGAACAAGAAAGGCGCAATCGTAAACGGTAAAGTGACTGCAGTTGACGCTAAAGGCGCAACCGTAGAACTGGCTGACGGCGTTGAAGGTTACCTGCGCGCTTCCGAAGCTTCACGTGACCGCGTTGAAGATGCCACTCTGGTTCTGAGCGTTGGCGACGACGTTGAAGCGAAGTTCACCGGTGTTGACCGTAAGAACCGCGCAATCAGCCTGTCTGTTCGTGCTAAAGACGAAGCTGATGAGAAAGATGCAATCGCAACTGTTAACAAACAGGAAGATGCAAACTTCTCTAACAACGCAATGGCTGAAGCTTTCAAAGCAGCTAAAGGCGAGTAATTCAAGTTCTGGCTTCCTTTGAGCTGTAACGCATTTACAGTGATTAGGGTAAGAAGCGGACTTGACAGATTGCAGGATTCGTCCTGTAATCAATAACAAAGGGCGGCTACGGCCGCCCTTGTTTAATGAGCTATCAAGCTAATTGGTTTGAAAGGAACCGGAGGAATCATGACCAAGTCAGAATTGATTGAAAGACTTGCCAGTCAGCAGCCGCATGTCCCGGCAAAAGCCGTGGAAGATGCTGTAAAAGAGATGCTGGAGCATATGGCCACCACTCTTGCCCAGGGCGAGCGCATTGAAATCCGCGGTTTCGGTAGTTTTTCTTTGCACTATCGTGCTCCACGCACCGGGCGTAACCCGAAGACTGGCGATAAAGTCGAGCTGGAAGGTAAATACGTTCCACACTTTAAGCCGGGTAAAGAGCTGCGCGATCGCGCCAATATTTACGGCAACTGAGTCTCTGACTTGGTTACCAAAAGAAAAGCACCTGCGGGTGCTTTTTTTGTGTCCGGCGTTCCGTATTGGAAGCCATCTCGCAGTTGAGATTGTCCGTTGCTGTAAGCGGCTATATTTCTGCCAGCGCTTCTCGTAAAACCGTTCTATTCACTCTGACATTTCACGGCACAACCTTCACACTTCCCAAAACAGGGAGGTCTAATGAGTATTGCTGCCGTAAGCGTTTGTCTGATTTTGTCCATTATCCCGTTGCTGTGGCTGCCGTCTCTGCCTGATATGCCGACGATATGGACCCTGATTGCGCTCGCCTTTGTGCTGACATTTTTCCCCTTCCGCAGGTTGCGCTATGTGCAGCTGGGTCTACTTTTTTTCGCCTGGGGAATACTGGCCGCGCGGGAGGTGGTCTGGCCAACGGAGCACCTTACCAAAGGGCCGCAGCATGTTGAGGTGGTCATCACCGAGACCGATGGCGCAACCACGCACAAAGGACGCATTGTCAGCCTTGACCACGCTTCGTGGTTCGGTAAAACCGAGATCGTCCTGTACGGCAACTACCTGCCGCAGCCAGCCTGCGCCGGGCAGCGTTGGGCAATGACGGTGCGCCTGCGGGCCGTACACGGTCAGCTAAACGACGGCGGCTACGATTCGCAGCGCGCAGCGCTGGCTCAGCACCAGCCCCTGACGGGGCGCTTTACGCATGCAGAAGCCATCGATGCGTCCTGTAGCCTTCGCTCTCAGTACCTTAGCTCGCTGACGTCAACGCTTTCGCCTTACCCATGGGGGAGCGTGATGTTGGGGCTGGGGATGGGGGAGCGCCTGGCCGTTTCAGCTGACGTAAAAACACTGATGCGTGAAACAGGAACGCTCCATCTGATGGCGATATCAGGGCTGCATATCGCGCTTGCGGCATCCATCGTGTGGCTGCTTGCGCGAGGGTTACAGTTTCTGCTTCCGTGTCGTTGGATCGACTGGCGGCTGCCGCTTATTGCCGGCACCGTTTTTGCCCTCTTTTACGCCTGGCTGACCGGGTTACAGCCCCCGGCGCTTCGCACGGCGGTTGGGCTTATCGTGCTTGCGCTATTAAGGATGAGCGGCAGGCAGTGGTCTCCCTGGCAGGTCTGGTCATGCTGCGTGGCGGCGATACTGTTCGTCGATCCGCTGGCGATCCTCTCTCAAAGCCTGATGCTTTCCGCTTTCGCGGTGGCCGCCCTGATATTCTGGTATCAATGGCTACCGCTCCCGGCCTGGCGTTTACCTCGAGTCGTAAAACCGGTGATAAACCTGCTGCATTTACAGCTGGGCATGCTGTGCCTGCTGTTGCCCCTGCAGGTCTCTCTCTTTCATGGCATCAGCCTTTCTTCGCTGGTGGCTAATCTCTTTGCGGTCCCGCTGGTGACGTTTATCTCGGTGCCGCTGATTTTGGCCGGCATGCTGCTGCATCTTTTTCCACTGGTGACCCTCGAACTGGCAGTCTGGTGGGCGGCTGATAAATCTCTGGCCGTTCTGTTCTGGCTCTTGCAGCAGCTGCCAAACGGCTGGATGAACGTAGACGAGCGCTGGCAGTTGCTCGCCGTTGCGCCATGGCTGCTGGTGATGGGATGGCGTTTGCGTTCATGGCATACCGTTCCTGCCCTTTGTCTCGCGCTGAGCGCCGTGCTCCTGTTCCCGCTTTGGCGAGAGAAGAAGGATGACAGCTGGACGCTACACATGCTTGACGTGGGGCAGGGGCTTGCGATGGTCATCGAGCGGAACGGGCAGGCGATACTTTACGATACGGGACTTGCGTGGCCGGGCGGGGACAGCGCGCAGCAAATCATTATTCCCTGGCTGCGCTGGCATCGCTTAACGCCGGAAGGGGTCATCGTGAGTCACGAACATGCCGATCATATCGGCGGGCTGGCATCGCTGCGCGCCGCCTGGCCAGCGATATGGATTAAAAGCCCGCTGAAGAGAGCCGGGCATCAGCCCTGCTTTCGCGGCGAGCGCTGGGAGTGGCAGGGCCTGACATTCACGGTGCACTGGCCTCCGGCGGATTATCGACAGCAGGGGAACAACCGCTCATGCGTGGTAAAGGTCGACGACGGGCGGCACAGCGTGCTACTGACCGGCGATATTGAAGCGCAGGCTGAACGGGCGATGCTAAGCCACCATTGGCAATATCTTACGTCTACACTTATCCAGGTGCCGCACCATGGCAGCAATACCTCTTCTTCGCCGCCGCTGATTCAGCGCGCTGGCGGTAGCCTGGCGCTGGCTTCCGCAGCGCGATATAACGCCTGGCGATTTCCGTCATCACGCGTCGTGAAACGCTATAAAAAGGAGGGCTACGCATGGTTCGATACGCCACAGAGTGGGCAAATCTCGGTGACGTTTTCGCGACAGGGCTGGCAAATTCGCCGCTTACGCGATCAATTTTTACCGCGTTGGTATCATCAGTGGTTTGGCGCGCCCGTCGATAACGGGTAGAATATGCGGCTATTTCAACAAATGCTGGTTTTTTGAATGCATAACGACAAAGATCTCTCCACGTGGCAAACGTTCCGCCGACTCTGGCCGATGATTGCACCTTTTAAAGCAGGCTTGATCGTGGCGGGCGTAGCGTTAATCCTCAACGCAGCCAGCGATACGTTTATGTTATCGCTTCTTAAACCGTTACTTGATGACGGTTTTGGTAAAACGGATCGCTCAGTGCTGCTTTGGATGCCTCTGGTGGTTATTGGACTGATGATCCTGCGCGGTATCACCAGCTATATCTCCAGCTACTGCATCTCCTGGGTGTCGGGAAAAGTGGTCATGACCATGCGTCGTCGGCTGTTTAGCCACATGATGGGCATGCCGGTTGCGTTCTTTGACAAGCAGTCCACCGGGACGCTGCTGTCGCGCATTACCTATGATTCAGAGCAGGTCGCGTCGTCGTCGTCCAGCGCGTTGATTACCGTGGTGCGCGAAGGCGCCTCGATCATCGGCTTGTTTATCATGATGTTCTACTACAGCTGGCAGCTGTCGATTATCCTTATCGTGTTAGCGCCAATTGTCTCTATCGCGATCCGCGTGGTGTCTAAACGTTTCCGCAATATCAGTAAGAATATGCAGAACACGATGGGACAGGTGACGACCAGCGCCGAGCAGATGCTGAAAGGGCACAAAGAAGTGCTTATTTTCGGCGGCCAGGAGGTTGAGACCTCGCGCTTTGATAAGGTCAGCAACAAAATGCGCCTGCAGGGCATGAAGATGGTTTCGGCGTCTTCAATCTCCGACCCGATCATCCAGCTGATTGCCTCTCTGGCGCTGGCTTTCGTGCTCTACGCCGCCAGCTTCCCGAGCGTCATGGAAACCCTCACTGCGGGTACCATTACCGTCGTCTTCTCATCGATGATTGCGCTTATGCGTCCGCTGAAATCCCTGACCAACGTCAACGCGCAGTTCCAGCGCGGGATGGCGGCGTGCCAGACGCTGTTCAGCATTCTGGACTCCGAGCAGGAGAAAGACGAAGGCCAGCGCGAGATTACGCGTGCGAAAGGGGATCTTGAGTTCCGCAACGTAACCTTTACCTACCCGGGCCGCGAAGCGCCGGCGCTGCGCAAGATCGACCTCGCCATTCCCGCGGGTAAAACCGTTGCGCTGGTGGGGCGCTCGGGTTCCGGTAAATCAACGATTGCCAGCCTGATCACGCGTTTCTACGATATCGACGAAGGCGAAATTCTGCTGGATGGCCACGACCTGCGGGAGTACACCCTGCAGTCGCTGCGTAACCAGGTTGCGCTGGTCTCTCAGAACGTGCACCTGTTTAACGATACGGTCGCCAACAACATCGCCTACGCGCGTACGGAAGAGTACAGCCGCGAGCAGATCGAGAATGCCGCGCGCATGGCCTACGCGATGGACTTTATCAACAAAATGGATAACGGCCTGGATACGGTTATTGGCGAGAACGGCGTGCTGCTCTCCGGCGGCCAGCGCCAGCGTATCGCCATTGCCCGCGCGCTGCTTCGCGATAGCCCAATTCTCATTCTTGATGAAGCCACCTCGGCGCTGGATACCGAATCCGAACGCGCCATTCAGTCCGCGCTGGACGAGCTGCAAAAGAACCGCACGTCGCTGGTGATTGCGCACCGTCTGTCCACTATCGAGCAGGCGGATGAAATCGTTGTGGTTGAAGATGGCGTGATTGTCGAACGCGGAAGCCACGCGGACCTGCTGGCCCACCGCGGCGTCTACGCTCAGCTTCACAAGATGCAGTTCGGCGAATGATTGCACGCATCTGGGCAGGGGAGTCTCCTCTGTGGCTGCTGCTACTGCCGCTCTCCTGGCTGTATGGCCTGGTGAGTGGCGCCATTCGGCTGCTATACCGTCTGGGGCTGAAACGCGCCTGGCGCGCGGCGGTGCCCGTGGTGGTAGTGGGCAACCTCACGGCGGGTGGCAACGGTAAAACGCCGGTTGTCATCTGGCTGGTCGAGCAGCTCCAGAAGCGGGGGATCCGCCCAGGCGTGGTGTCCCGTGGCTACGGGGGCAAAGCGGCACGCTATCCGCTGCTGTTGACCCCGCAAACTACCCCTGACGAAGCCGGGGACGAGCCGGTGCTGATTTATCAGCGCACGGGAGCGCCGGTGGCGGTCTCGCCGGTACGCAGCGAGGCCGTTCAGGCGCTTTTGGCCGAACACGCCGTGCAAATCATTATCACTGACGATGGCCTGCAGCATTACGCGCTGGCGCGGGATAAAGAAATCGTGGTCATTGACGGCGTGCGCCGCTTTGGCAACGGCTGGTGGTTACCCGCCGGCCCGATGCGCGAGCGGGCGTCACGCCTGAAAACCGTTGATGCGGTAATCGTAAACGGCGGCGTGGCAAAGCCAAACGAGATCGCCATGCTGCTGCGGCCGGGACGAGCGGTGAACCTGGTCACCGGCGAGCGTCGGGAGGTTTCACAGCTGCCGTCCCTGGTGGCGATGGCCGGAATAGGCCATCCACCGCGTTTCTTTACGACGCTTGAGCAGTGCGGTGCCAGCCTTGAAAAACGCATTCCGTTGGCCGATCATCAGGCGCTGACGCCGGAACAGGTTAATGGATTTACGGCACCCGGTCAGACGTTAATCATGACCGAAAAAGACGCGGTAAAATGTCGCGCCTTCGCACAATCACACTGGTGGTATCTGCCGGTTGACGCTGACCTCAGCGGCGAGCAGCCGGAACAATTGCTCAACGAACTCATAGCGCTGGTGCATTAACGGCATATGCGGTTCTGACGGAGCTTTGACTGACAGGAAAACGCATGTCTTTACCGCAACTCTCTCTCCAGGCCGCACGTCATTTGCACCTTGCTGCGCAGGGGCTGCTTCAAAAGCCCCGCAGAGGCGCAAAACCCACCGATATTCTCCCGACCATCCAGCGCATGTCGCTGCTGCAAATCGACACCATTAATATCGTCGCTCGCAGCCCCTATCTGGTGCTGTTTAGCCGCCTGGGCGATTACTCGCCGCAGTGGCTGGATAACGCGCTCAGCAAGGGCGAGCTCATGGAGTACTGGGCGCATGAAGCCTGCTTCCTCCCGCGCAGCGATTTCGCGCTTGTTCGCCACCGCATGCTCTCCCCGGACAAGATGGGCTGGAAGTATCGCCAGGAGTGGATGCACGAGCACGCCGCTGAAATTGACCAGCTTATCGCCCACATTGAGGAAAACGGTCCGGTGCGCTCCGCTGACTTTGAGCATCCGCGAAAGGGGAGCAGCGGATGGTGGGAATGGAAGCCGCACAAGCGCCATCTTGAGGGTTTATTTACCTCTGGCAAGGTGATGGTGGTCGAGCGGCGTAACTTTCAGCGCGTCTACGACCTCACGCATCGCGTTATGCCGCACTGGGACGATCGGCTGCACCTGCTGACCCAGCCGGCGGCAGAAGCCCTCATGCTGGAGAACAGCGCCCGGAGTCTGGGTATTTTTCGCCCGCAGTGGCTGGCGGATTACTACCGCCTGCGGCAGCCTGCGCTCGTGCCGCTGCTGGACGCGTGGCAGCGCGAGCACAAGGCTATGCCCGTGATGGTGGAGACGTTGGGTGAAATGTGGCTGCACGCGGATCTGTTTCCACTGCTGCCGCAGGCTGAAGCGGGAAAACTTCAGGCTACCCACAGTGCGGTGCTATCGCCGTTCGACCCGGTGGTCTGGGACAGAAAGCGCGCCGAACAGCTATTTGATTTCACCTACCGGCTGGAGTGCTATACCCCTGCGCCAAAGCGTCAGTACGGCTATTTTGTCCTGCCTCTGCTGCATAAGGGCCGCCTCGTTGGGCGCATGGATGCCAAGATGCACCGTAAAACGGGCGTGCTCGAAGTTATCGCACTCTGGCTTGAGGAGGGGGTAAAAGTGACCGCGACGCTGGAGAAAGGGTTGTTCAGCGCAATAAGCGAATTTGCACGCTGGCAGGGGGCTCGTGAGGTCACGCTGTCGCGCCTGCCCGAAGGGCTATTCACCACCTGCCTGAGTGGCTGGGAAACAGGCACTGCCTGAAAAAAGAATGTGGTAAGCTTTAGCGATTACCCATACGGAGGAACTATGGATCACCGTTTACTTGAAATTATTGCCTGCCCGGTGTGCAACGGCAAACTCTACTACAGCCAGGACAAACAGGAGCTGATTTGCAAGCTCGACAGCCTGGCATTCCCGCTGCGCGACGGTATTCCGGTCCTGCTGGAAAACGAAGCCCGCTCCCTGGCCGCAGAAGAGAGCAAGCCATGAGTTTTGTCGTCATTATTCCTGCGCGCTATGCGTCTACCCGCCTGCCGGGCAAGCCGCTGGTGGACATTAACGGCAAGCCGATGATTGTGCATGTGCTTGAGCGCGCGCGCGAATCGGGTGCCGATCGCGTTATCGTTGCCACCGATCATCCGGACGTGGCGCGCGCGGTGGAAGCGGCGGGCGGTGAGGTGTGCATGACCCGCGCCGATCACCAGTCCGGCACGGAGCGTCTGGCTGAGGTCGTCGAAAAATGCGGATTTAGCGACGATACGGTCATTGTTAACGTGCAGGGCGATGAGCCGATGATCCCGGCGGTTATCATTCGCCAGGTGGCAGAGAATCTGTCCCAGCGTCAGGTTGGAATGGCCACGCTCGCGGTGCCTATTCACCACGTTGAGGAAGCTTTTAATCCTAACGCGGTGAAGGTGGTCATGGACGCAAAGGGCTACGCGCTCTACTTCTCCCGCGCCACCATTCCGTGGGATCGCGATCGCTTTGCCGCGTCAAAAGAGGCGATTGGCGATACCTTCCTGCGCCACCTGGGGATCTACGGCTATCGCGCGGGCTTTATTCGCCGCTACGTGACCTGGGCTCCCAGCCCGCTTGAACATATCGAAATGCTCGAGCAGCTCCGCGTGCTGTGGTACGGCGAAAAAATCCACGTGGCGGTCGCCCAGCAGGTCCCGGGTACCGGCGTGGACACGCCTGAAGACCTTGAGCGCGTGCGCGCCGAAATGCGTTAATCTTGCTGCTATCCCCTGTTCAGGGGGATAGCTACCCTCCAGACCCTTTTCTTTCCCCTATTTGATCGCTTCAGGGTGACATCTGCCCTTAGCACGCTCATTATAAAAGCAGTAGTCTTCATGGGGGTAATCTCATATGGAACAGCTGCGTGCTGAACTCAGCCATCTGCTTGGCGAAAAATTGAGCCGGGTCGAGTGTGTGAATGAAAAAGCCGATACCGCGCTTTGGGCGCTGTACGACAGTCAGGGAAATCCAATGCCGCTGCTGGCGAGGAGCTTTACCTCGCCGGGCGTGGCCAGGCAGCTCGCCTGGAAAATGTCGATGCTGGCGCGCGAAGGAACGGTGCGCATGCCCACGGTCTACGGCGTAATGACGCATGAGGAGCATCCCGGGCCTGACGTCCTGCTTATTGAGCGATTGCGCGGCGTGCCCGTTGAGGCGCCGGCGCGGACGCCGGAACGCTGGGAGCAGCTTAAGGATCAGATCGTCGAGGCGCTGCTGGCCTGGCACCGTCAGGACAGCCGCGGGCTGGTGGGGGCCGTCGACAGCACCCAGGAAAACCTGTGGCCGCTCTGGTATCGCCAGCGGGTGGAGGTGCTGTGGGGAACGCTCAACCAGTTCAGCAATACCGGCTTAACGATGCAGGACAAACGCATTTTGTTCCGAACCCGGGAGTGCCTGCCCGCGCTGTTTGAAGGCTTTAACGACAACTGCGTGCTGGTGCATGGCAACTTCACGCTGCGCAGCATGCTGAAGGACTCGCGCAGCGACCAGCTTCTGGCGATGGTGGGGCCGGGCATTATGCTCTGGGCTCCGCGCGAGTATGAGCTTTTCAGGCTGAGCGACAGCGGCTTAGCCGAAGGGCTGCTGTGGCACTACCTACAGCGCGCCCCCGTGGCGGAGGCCTTTCTCTGGCGGCGCTGGCTCTATCTTTTGTGGGATGAAGTGGCGCAGCTGGTCAATACCGGACGATTCAACCGCGCCAACTTCGATCTGGCGACCAAATCACTCCTGCCGTGGCTCGCCTGACGAGCCTTTCAGCCACTGCCAGAGGCGCCCCAGCGTCTCGTAGCCCACGCGATCGCTGTGCATCAGCCACGTCGGGGACGGGATCGCCCGTTCCCACGGATTCAGCGGCGCGCTAACTGCCAGCTGGTTGGCCGGGGCGGGGAGCGGGTGCAGCCCCTGGTTCTTAAAGAAAATCATCGCTCTTGGCAGGTGCGATGCGGACGTGACCAGCAGGAAGGGCGCGTCGCCTATCGCCTGTTTCACCGCCGCCGCTTCCTCTTCCGTATCTTTCGGGCTCTCCAGCGTGATAATGGCCGAGCGCGGCACGCCGAGCGACTCGGCAACGCGGGCTCCCGCCTCGGCGGTGCTCACCGGATTCGTTTTTGCCGCCGCGCCGGTGAAGATCATTTTCGATCCCGGATTTGCCAGCCACAGGCGGATGCCCTCGTTCAGGCGCGGCAGGCTGTTATTGATCAGATTCGAGCTTGGCGCCCAGTTTGGGTCCCAGGTATAGCCTCCGCCCAGCACCACGATGTAGTCCACCTTCTGCTTTCCCTGCCAGGTGGGGTAGGTATCTTCAACGGGGCGCAGTAGCCCGTCGGCGACCGGCTGCAGGCTCAGCAGCAGCAGCGCCAGCCAGCCGAAGGTGATGATTGATTTTCCGCTTTTCTGAAAGCGGCTAAACCAGACCAGCCCAAGGCCGAGCGCGATAAGCAGCAACAGCAGCGGAAGAGGCAGCATCATGCCGCCAACATATTTTTTTAGGGTAAAAAGCATCCTTTTTGGTTCCTTTTTTAACCATACAGCAGGCGATTAGTCGTGATATTACACCAGACAGGTTCATTCTCCGCTCGGGTATGACAAAATAGCGGTTTTGCTGTTAGCGAGTGGAACTCTCCCAATGCGGGATCGCAATTTTGATGACATCGCGGAAAAGTTTTCGCGCAACATTTATGGCACCACCAAAGGGCAGCTGCGCCAGACGATCCTCTGGCAGGATCTGGACAACATCCTGGCGGGTTTTGGCGGCCAGACGTTGCGCGTACTGGATGCGGGTGGCGGCGAGGGCCAGACGGCCATAAAGATGGCGCAGCGCGGCCATCACGTCACGCTTTGCGATCTTTCTGCTGAAATGGTCGCGCGCGCGACGCGTGCAGCAGAAGAGAAAGGTGTGAGCGACAACATGCATTTTATACAATGCGCCGCTCAGGACATTGCACAGCATTTGGAAACCCAGGCCGATCTGATATTGTTTCATGCGGTGCTGGAGTGGGTTGCCGATCCGCAAAGCGTGTTGCAGGCGCTGTGGTCGATGCTGCGTCCCGGCGGCACGCTGTCATTGATGTTCTACAATGCAAACGGCTTTCTGATGCACAACATGGTTGCGGGTAATTTCGACTATGTTCAGGTCGGGATGCCGAAAAAGAAAAAACGCACGCTTTCGCCGGACTACCCGCGCGATCCTCAGCAGGTCTACGGCTGGCTTGAAGCGATCGGCTGGGAGATCACCGGCAAGACGGGCGTGAGGGTGTTTCATGATTATCTGCGTGAAAAACACAAACAGCGTGACTGTTTTGACACCTTAACAGAATTAGAAACGCGGTATTGCCGCCAGGAGCCCTTTATCAGCCTTGGCCGTTATATACATGTCACTGCTCGCAAACCGCAGATGCAAGGATAACCTATGAGTGAATTTTCCCAGACAGTCCCCGAACTGGTTGCCTGGGCCAGGAAAAATGATTTCTCCATCTCGCTGCCGGTCGACAGGCTCTCATTCCTGCTGGCGGTAGCCACGCTGAACGGCGAACGTCTGGATGGAGAAATGAGCGAGGGTGAACTGGTGGACGCGTTCCGCCACGTCAGTGATGCGTTTGAGCAAACCAGCGAAACCATTAGCGTGCGTGCCAACAACGCGATCAACGATATGGTGCGTCAACGTCTGCTGAACCGCTTTACCAGCGAGCAGGCGGAAGGAAACGCCATCTATCGCCTGACGCCGCTGGGCATCGGCATCACGGATTATTACATTCGCCAGCGCGAGTTTTCGACGCTGCGCCTGTCCATGCAGCTGTCGATTGTGGCGGGCGAGCTGAAGCGCGCTGCCGACGCCGCGGACGAGAACGGCGATGAGTTTCACTGGCATCGCAACGTCTATGCGCCGCTCAAATACTCGGTTGCCGAGATTTTTGACAGCATCGATTTGACCCAGCGCCTGATGGACGAACAGCAGCAGCAGGTGAAAGACGACATTGCCCAGCTGCTGAACAAAGACTGGCGCGCGGCCATCTCCAGCTGTGAACTGCTGCTGTCAGAAACCTCCGGCACGCTGCGCGAGCTGCAGGATACGCTGGAAGCGGCGGGCGATAAGCTGCAGGCCAACCTGCTGCGTATCCAGGATGCCACGATGGCGCATGACGATCTGCACTTTGTCGATCGCCTGGTCTTCGACCTGCAAAGCAAGCTCGACCGCATCATCAGCTGGGGCCAGCAGTCCATCGACCTGTGGATCGGCTACGACCGCCACGTACATAAGTTTATCCGTACCGCGATCGACATGGACAAAAACCGCGTCTTTGCGCAGCGGCTGCGCCAGTCGGTACAAACCTATTTCGATGCGCCGTGGGCGCTCACCTATGCCAACGCCGATCGTCTGCTCGACATGCGTGATGAAGAGATGGCGCTGCGCGACGAAGAGGTGACCGGGGAGCTTCCGCCGGATCTGGAATTTGAAGAATTTAACGAAATTCGCGAACAGCTTGCGGCGATGATCGAAGAACAGCTCGCGGTCTACAAAACCAGACAAGTGCCGCTGGATCTCGGCCTCGTGGTGCGCGAGTATCTGGCGCAATATCCGCGCGCGCGCCATTTTGATATCGCCCGCATTGTCGTTGACCAGGCCGTGCGCCTGGGCGTCGCACAAGCAGATTTCACCGGGTTGCCGCCGAAGTGGCAGCCAATTAACGATTACGGAGCCAAGGTACAGGCGCATGTCATTGACAAATATTGAACAAGTGATGCCACTTAAGATGGCGCAGGCGCTGGCGAATCCGTTATTTCCGGCGCTGGACAGCCAGCTGCGTGCCGGTCGTCACGTTGGCCTTGACGAGCTGGACAACCACGCTTTTTTGATGGACTTTCAGGAGTATCTGGAAGAGTTTTACGCTCGCTATAACGTGGAGCTGATTCGCGCGCCGGAAGGTTTCTTCTATTTGCGCCCGCGCTCCACGACGCTGATCCCGCGTTCGGTCCTCTCCGAGCTGGACATGATGGTGGGCAAAATCCTCTGCTATCTCTATCTCAGCCCGGAACGCCTGGCGAACGAAGGCATTTTTACCCAGCAGGAGCTTTATGATGAACTCCTGGCGCTGGCTGACGAAAGCAAGCTGCTGAAGCTGGTGAATAACCGCTCGACGGGCTCGGATCTTGACCGTCAGAAATTACAGGAAAAAGTACGCTCCTCCCTGAACCGCCTGCGCCGCCTGGGCATGGTCTGGTTTATGGGCCACGACAGCAGCAAGTTCCGCATCACGGAATCCGTGTTCCGCTTTGGCGCCGACGTGCGCGCGGGCGATGACGCGCGCGAAGCGCAGCTGCGCATGATCCGCGACGGGGAAGCGATGCCGGTGGAAAATCACCTGCTGCTCAATGACGAGCATGAAGACAATCAGCCGGATAGCGGGGAGGAAGAGTAATGATTGAACGCGGTAAATTTCGCTCACTAACGCTGATTAACTGGAACGGTTTCTTTGCGCGAACCTTCGATCTCGATGAGCTGGTAACGACGCTCTCCGGCGGTAACGGCGCGGGCAAATCCACCACCATGGCGGCGTTTGTAACCGCCCTGATCCCCGATCTGACCCTGCTGCACTTCCGCAATACCACCGAAGCAGGGGCGACAAGCGGCTCCCGCGATAAGGGCCTGCACGGCAAGCTGAAGGCGGGCGTCTGCTACTCCGTACTGGACGTGATCAACTCCCGTCACCAGCGCGTGGTGGTCGGCGTGCGTCTCCAGCAGGTTGCCGGTCGCGATCGTAAAGTCGATATCAAGCCGTTCGCGATCCAGGGGCTGCCAACCTCCGTGCAGCCGACCGCGCTGCTGACCGAAACCCTGAACGAACGCCAGGCGCGCGTGCTGACGCTGCAGGAGCTTAAAGACAAGCTCGAAGCCATTGAAGGCGTTCAATTTAAGCAGTTTAACTCGATTACCGACTACCACTCACTGATGTTCGATCTGGGCGTGGTGGCGCGTCGTCTGCGCACGGCGTCCGACCGCAGCAAGTACTACCGTCTGATCGAAGCATCGCTGTACGGCGGTATCTCCAGCGCCATTACCCGCTCGCTGCGTGACTACCTGCTGCCGGAAAACAGCGGCGTGCGCAAAGCCTTCCAGGACATGGAAGCCGCGCTGCGTGAAAACCGCATGACGCTGGAAGCGATCCGCGTCACCCAGTCCGACCGCGATCTGTTCAAGCATCTGATCAACGAAGCCACCAACTACGTGGCGGCAGACTATATGCGTCACGCCAACGAGCGCCGCATTCATCTCGATCAGGCGCTGGAATACCGCCGCGAGCTGTTTACCTCACGCAAGCAGCTGGTGGCCGAACAGTATAAGCACGTCGAAATGGCGCGCGAGCTGGGCGAGCACAACGGTGCCGAAGGGGATCTGGAAGCCGATTATCAGGCGGCCAGCGATCACCTGAACCTGGTGCAAACCGCGCTGCGTCAGCAGGAAAAAATTGAGCGCTACGAGGCGGATCTCGACGAGCTGCAAATTCGTCTCGAAGAGCAGAACGAAGTGGTGGCGGAAGCCGCCGACATGCAGGAAGAGAACGAAGCCCGCGCCGAAGCCGCCGAGCTGGAAGTGGATGAGCTGAAAAGCCAGCTTGCCGATTACCAGCAGGCGCTGGACGTCCAGCAGACGCGTGCGATTCAGTACAACCAGGCGCTGCAGGCGCTGCAGCGTGCAAAAGAGCTGTGCCATCTGCCGGACCTGACGCCAGACAGCGCCGACGAATGGCTGGAGACCTTCCAGGCGAAAGAGCAGGAAGCGACCGAGAAGCTGCTGGCGCTCGACCAGAAAATGAGCGTGGCGCAAACGGCGCACAGCCAGTTCGAGCAGGCCTATCAGCTTGTCGTGGCGATTAACGGCCCCGTGGCGCGAAACGACGCCTGGAACGTTGCCCGCGAGCTGCTGCGCGACGGCGTAAACCAGCGCCATCTGGCCGAGCAGGTTCAGCCGCTGCGCATGCGTTTGAACGAGCTGGAACAACGCCTGCGCGAGCAGCAGGAAGCCGAGCGCCTGCTGGCTGAGTTCTGCAAACGTCAGGGCAAAACATACGATATCGACGATCTCGAAGCCCTGCATCAGGAGCTGGAAGCGCGCATCGCGGCGCTGTCTGATACCGTCTCCAACGCCAGCGAACAGCGCATGACGCTGCGCCAGGAGATGGAACAGCTTCAGGCCCGTTCGAAAACGCTGCTGCAGCGCGCGCCGGTGTGGCTCGCGGCGCAAAGCAGCCTGAGCCAGCTCAGCGAGCAGTGCGGCCAGGAGTTTGAATCCGGCCAGGACGTGACCGAATACCTGCAGCAGCTGCTGGAGCGCGAGCGTGAAGCGATTGTTGAACGCGATGAGGTTGGCGCGCGCAAGCGTGACGTCGACGATGAAATTGAGCGCTTAAGCCAGCCGGGCGGCTCAGAAGATGCCCGCCTGAACACCCTGGCAGAGCGCTTCGGCGGCGTGCTGCTCTCCGAAATTTACGACGACGTTGGTCTGGACGACGCGCCGTACTTCTCCGCGCTGTATGGTCCATCCCGTAACGCGATTGTGGTGCCGGATCTGTCGCTGATTTCCGAGCAGCTGGCCGGTCTGGAAGATTGCCCGGAAGATCTGTATCTGATCGAAGGGGATCCGCAGTCGTTCGATGACAGCGTGTTCAGCGTGGACGAGCTGGAAAAAGCGGTGGTGGTGAAAATCGCCGATCGCCAGTGGCGTTATTCCCGCTTCCCCGAGCTGCCGCTGTTTGGCCGCGCGGCGCGCGAAAGCCGTATTGAAAGCCTGCACGCGGAGCGCGAAACGCTGTCAGAACGTTTTGCGACCCTGTCGTTTGACGTGCAAAAAACGCAGCGTCTTCATCAGGCCTTTAGCCGCTTTATCGGCAGCCACCTGTCGGTTGCGTTTGAAGCCGATCCGGAAGCGGAAATCCGCAAGCTCAATACCCGCCGCGGCGAGCTGGAGCGCGCGATTGCCAATCATGAAAATGATAACCAGCAAAACCGCGTGCAGTTCGAACAGGCCAAAGAGGGCGTTGCCGCGCTGAACCGCATTCTGCCGCGCCTGAACCTGCTGGCAGACGATACGCTGGCCGATCGCGTGGACGAAATTCAGGAGCGTCTGGACGAAGCGCAGGAAGCGGCACGCTTCGTGCAGCAGCACGGTAACCAGCTGTCGAAGCTGGAGCCGGTTGTTTCCGTTCTGCAAAGCGATCCCGAGCAGTACGAGCAGCTCAAAGAAGATTACGCCTGGTCACAGCAGGTGCAGCGCGAAGCGCGTCAGCAGGCGTTTGCCCTGACGGAAGTGGTACAGCGCCGCGCCCACTTTGGCTACTCCGACTCGGCGGAAATGCTGAGCGGCAATAGCGATTTGAATGAAAAACTGCGCCAGCGTCTGGAGCAGGCGGAAGCGGAGCGTACCCGCGCCCGTGAAGCCATGCGCACCCACGCGGCTCAGCTGAGCCAGTACAGCCAGGTCATGGCCTCGCTGAAAAGCTCCTTCGATACCAAGAAAGAGCTGTTAAACGATCTGCATAAAGAGCTGCAGGACATCGGCGTGCGCGCCGACAGCGGCGCGGAAGAGCGGGCGCGTATTCGTCGCGACGAGCTGCACGCTCAGCTCAGCAACAACCGCGCGCGCCGTAACCAGCTGGAGAAAGCGCTCACCTTCTGCGAAGCGGAAATGGACAACCTGACCCGCCGCCTGCGCAAGCTGGAGCGTGACTATCACGAAATGCGCGAGCAGGTGGTCAGCGCGAAAGCGGGCTGGTGCGCGGTGATGCGCATGGTGAAAGACAACGGCGTTGAGCGTCGTCTGCACCGCCGCGAGCTGGCCTATCTTTCCGGCGACGAGCTGCGCTCCATGTCGGATAAGGCGCTGGGCGCGCTGCGCCTGGCGGTGGCGGATAACGAACATCTGCGCGACGTGCTGCGCCTGTCCGAAGATCCGAAGCGCCCGGAGCGTAAGATTCAGTTCTTCGTGGCGGTGTATCAGCACCTGCGCGAGCGTATTCGTCAGGACATCATCCGCACCGACGATCCGGTTGAAGCCATCGAGCAGATGGAAATCGAGCTGGGCCGCCTGACGGAAGAGCTGACCTCGCGCGAGCAGAAGCTGGCGATCAGCTCCCGCAGCGTGGCGAACATCATTCGCAAAACCATCCAGCGCGAGCAGAACCGCATCCGCCAGCTGAACCAGGGCCTGCAGAGCGTGTCGTTTGGCCAGGTCAACAGCGTGCGCCTGAACGTCAACGTGCGTGAAGCCCACTCCACGCTGCTGGACGTGCTGTCGGAACAGCATGAGCAGCATCAGGATCTGTTCAACAGCAACCGCCTGACCTTCTCGGAAGCGCTGGCGAAGCTGTATCAGCGCCTGAATCCGCAGATCGATATGGGCCAGCGCACGCCGCAAACCATCGGCGAAGAGCTGCTGGACTACCGTAACTATCTGGAAATGGAAGTTGAGGTTAACCGCGGTTCTGACGGCTGGCTGCGCGCGGAATCCGGCGCGCTGTCGACCGGTGAAGCTATCGGTACGGGGATGTCGATTCTGGTGATGGTGGTTCAGAGCTGGGAGGACGAAGCGCGTCGTCTGCGCGGGAAAGATATTTCACCTTGCCGCCTGCTGTTCCTTGATGAGGCGGCGCGTCTGGATGCCCGCTCCATCGCCACGCTGTTTGAGCTTTGCGATCGTCTCGACATGCAGCTCATCATCGCGGCGCCGGAAAACATCAGCCCGGAAAAAGGGACCACCTACAAGCTGGTGCGTAAGGTGTTCCAGAACAGCGAGCACGTGCACGTTGTCGGCCTCCGCGGTTTTGCCCCGCAGCCGCCGGAGTCGTTGCCGGGTACGGCAGACGCGTCTTAACGCGGCACATAATACTAAGCGGCGCAGTAGCGCCGCTTTTTTTTGGACTTAACGTATACTCCCGACTGCGTTATCTTTAAACTTCTTTACATAAGGTAAGGCAACAGCGCTTAAGCCTTTCTATACTGAAGAAAAGCCCCAGTATGATGGGCATGTCGTGAAAAACAGGGGGCAAGGGATGTTGCTAAAGAAAAATCGTGGTCATCAGCTGTCCGCGCTGAGTTTATGCCTGGCGGTGATGTTTGCTCCACTGTTAAGTGCCCAGGCCGACGAGCCTGAAATCGTGCCGACTGACGGCTCCGCAACCGTGGGCGCGCAGCCGACGTCGCTGTTGCAGCCGCTGGATCAATCTCCGGCGACGGCCATTATGGCCGGCATTAAGCCGCTGCCGGAGGGTATTGATACCGAATCACTCCGCCAGCAGCTCATGACCGGGCTGCCGTCGGGCTATACGCCCGCGTATATCAATCAGCTCACGCTGCTGTATGCGGCGCGCGATATGAAGCCCATGTGGGAAAATCGCGATGCGGTACGCGCGTTTCAGCAGCAGCTGGCAGAAGTAGCGATTGCGGGCTTTCAGCCGCAGTTTACCACCTGGGTTGAGCTGTTGACCGATCCGGCCGTAACGGGCCAGGCGCGCGACGTCGTGCTGTCCGACGCCATGATGGGCTATCTCCAGTTTGTGGCGGGTATTCCGGTCAACGGCGGCCGCTGGCTGTACAGCGCAAAGCCTTACAAGCTCGCCACGCCGCCGCTGTCAGTGATTAACCAGTGGCAGCTCTCGCTCGATAACGGCGCGCTGCCGGGCTTTATCGCCAGCCTTGCGCCCGCGCACCCCCAATATGCCACGATGCATCAGTCCCTGCTGGATCTGGTAGCAGACTCTCGTCCGTGGCCGCAGCTGCGCGCTACCGCAACCCTGCGTCCGGGACAGTGGAGCAGCGATGTGCCTGCATTGCGTGAGATCCTCGCGCGCTCCGGTATCCTTGACGGCGGGCCCAAAATTGCGCTACCGGGCGACGAGCCGGAAAGCGCGGTGGTTAGCCCATCGGCGCCAGTGAAGGAACGCAAAGGCAGCGTGAGTAATAAACCGGCGGCATACGATCGCGAGCTGGTGGCGGCGGTCAAGCAGTTTCAGGCCTTGCAGGGGCTGGGCGCTGACGGCGTCATCGGTCAGTCTACCCGCGACTGGCTCAACGTTTCGCCTGCTCAGCGGGCAGGGGTGCTGGCGCTGAACATCCAGCGCCTGCGGCTGCTGCCCGGCACCCTGTCGACCGGCATCATGGTGAATATTCCGGCGTACTCGCTGGTTTACTATCAGAACGGGAGCGAAGTCCTGGCCTCGCGCGTGATTGTCGGTCGTCCGGATCGCAAAACGCCGATGATGAGCAGCGCGTTAAATAACGTGGTGGTCAACCCGCCGTGGAACGTGCCGCCGACGCTGGCGCGTAAGGATATTCTGCCCAAGCTGTGGAATGACCCGGGATACCTCGAGCGGCATAACTACACGGTGATGCGCGGCTGGAACAGTAAAGAGGCCATCGATCCTTATATGGTGGACTGGTCGACGATAACCGCCTCTAACCTGCCGTTCCGCTTCCAGCAGGCACCCGGCGCGCATAACTCGCTTGGGCGATACAAATTCAACATGCCGAGCTCGGACGCTATCTATCTGCACGATACGCCAAACCATAACCTGTTCCAGAAGGACGCCCGGGCGCTCAGCTCAGGCTGCGTTCGCGTGAATAAGGCCTCTGAGCTGGCGAATATGCTGTTACAGGATGCGGGC
Source organism: Enterobacter sp. KBR-315C3_2022 (assembly GCF_041399425.1). Taxonomy (NCBI): domain Bacteria; kingdom Pseudomonadati; phylum Pseudomonadota; class Gammaproteobacteria; order Enterobacterales; family Enterobacteriaceae; genus Enterobacter; species Enterobacter sp. KBR-315C3_2022. The sequence continues at coordinate 102,682 of NZ_JBGKEB010000003.1, read as the reverse complement.
TGGAACGACACGCGGATTTCCGATGCGCTTAAGGAAGGAAATACGCGCTACGTGAATATTCGCCAACATATTCCTGTTAATCTTTATTATCTGACGGCCTTCGTCGGGGAGGATGGTCGTACTCAATATCGCACAGATATTTACAATTATGATCTCACCGCGCGATCTGGCGCACAAATTTTGTCAAAAGCTGAACAATTAATCAGGTAAATGAAGTAGTTCGGGGAAAACGATTGTCGTAAGTTATGGTAAGGATGAGGCGATCTGGCTGTAAGCCGCATGTTTACTGGGGTTGGGCACCTTGACGTACAGGTTTAAGCCAGTTAAGGTGCCCATCGTGCGCTATGCATACATACGATAACTTTTGACCTGTAGACCTGATTATCATGGACAAATTTGACGCTAATCGCCGCAAACTGCTGGCGTTAGGTGGTGCTGCGCTGGGCGCTGCTGCCATCCTTCCGACGCCAGCATTTGCCACCCTCTCGACACCTCGACCGCGTATATTAACGCTGAATAACCTGCACACAGGTGAAACGCTTAAAGCGGAGTTTTTCGATGGCAGAGGCTATATTCAGGATGAATTAGCTCGACTTAACCATTTTTTCCGTGATTTCCGCGCGAATAAAATAAAAGCCATCGACCCTGGACTTTTCGATCAGCTGTTCCGCCTTCAGGGCATGCTTGGAACCCGCAGACCCGTGCAGCTTATTTCCGGCTATCGCTCTCTGGATACCAACAATGAGCTGCGTGCCCACAGCCGTGGCGTCGCGAAAAAAAGCTACCACACGAAAGGGCAGGCAATGGACTTTCATATTGAGGGCGTTTCGTTAGCCAATATTCGCAAAGCTGCGTTATCTATGCGCGCAGGTGGTGTAGGATATTACCCCAGCAGCAACTTTGTGCATATTGATACCGGGCCGGTTCGGCACTGGTAATAACGAAATACAGGAGCAGTATGAACTATCGTATTATTCCGGTTACCGCGTTCTCCCAGAACTGTTCATTAATCTGGTGCGAACAAACCAAACTGGCCGCGCTTGTCGATCCCGGCGGTGACGCCGAGAAAATCAAGCAGGAAGTCACAGCAAGCGGCGTGACGCTGATGCAGATTTTGCTCACCCATGGTCATCTTGATCATGTGGGCGCTGCGGCTGAACTGGCTGAACATTACGGGATCCCCGTGATTGGCCCGGAAAAAGAAGATGAGTTCTGGCTGCAGGGGCTGCCCGCCCAAAGCCGCATGTTTGGCCTGGACGAGTGTCAGCCGCTGACGCCCGATCGCTGGCTAAACGAGGGAGATCGCGTAAGCGTAGGGAATGTGGCTTTACAGGTGCTGCATTGTCCTGGACATACGCCGGGCCATATCGTTTTCTTTGATGACCAGTCGCGTCTGCTGATTTCCGGCGATGTGATTTTCAAAGGCGGCGTAGGGCGCAGCGATTTCCCGCGTGGCGATCACGGCCAGCTGATTCAGTCGATTAAGCAGAAGCTGCTGCCGCTGGGCGATGACGTGACGTTTATTCCGGGTCACGGACCGCTATCGACGCTCGGATATGAACGGCTGCATAATCCGTTCCTTCAGGATGAGATGCCTGTCTGGTAACAGAATAAAAAAAGCCTGCGCTAAGCAGGCTTTTTTATGGGCGCTAAATGATTACAGCACGGCGACGATGGCTTCGCACAGCGGCGCCATGTTGTCCGGCGTCATGCCCGCCACGTTCACGCGGCCAGAGGCCACGGCGTAAACGCCAAACTCTTCGCGCAGGCGCAGAACCTGCTCTTTGGTCAGGCCGCTGAAGGAGAACATGCCGTTCTGCTTGATGATAAAGCTGAAGTCGCGGTCGGCGCCTTTCTCGGCCAGCGTGCTCACAAACAGCAGGCGCATGCGCTGGATGCGCTGGCGCATGTCGTTCAGCTCTTGTTCCCAGATAGCGCGCAGGGCGTCGTTGCTCAAAATCGTCGCCACCACGGACGCACCGTGTGCCGGTGGGTTGGAGTAGTTGGCGCGGATCACGGATTTCATCTGGCTGAACGCGCGGTCAACGGTTTGCTCATCGGCGGCAACCAGCGTGCAGGCACCTACGCGCTCGTTGTACAGGCCAAAGTTCTTGGAGTAAGAGCTCGCGACAATCAGCTCCTGGTGAACGGCAGCGAACGCGCGTAAACCTTCCGCATCTTCTTCCAGACCGCGGGCAAAGCCCTGATACGCGAAGTCGAACAGCGGCAGCCAGCCTTTTTCGACGGACAGCTTCGCCAGCTGTTCCCACTGCTCAAGCGTCGGATCGATACCCGTTGGGTTATGGCAGCAGCCGTGGAACAGCACCACATCACCCGCCTGCGCGTCGTTCAGGCTTGCCAGCAGGCCGTCAAAGTTCAGAGAGTGGGTCGCCGCGTCGTAATAGGCGTACTCGCACACTTCCAGACCCGCAGAGTTGAAAACGCTCTTATGGTTAGGCCAGCTTGGGTTGCTTACCCACACGCGCTTAACGGAGGTGTTTTTCGCCAGGAAATCTGCCGCCACGCGCAGCGCGCCGGTACCGCCTGGGGTTTGCGCCGTGCGAGCGCGTTTGTCGCTCACAATGGTGCTACCTTTGCCGAACAGCAGCTCCTGCGTGCAGCGACCGAATTCCGGAATACCATCAATACCGAGGTAGTTCTTGGTGGTTTCGTTTTCCAGCAGATACTGCTCTGCCTTTTTAACGCTGGTCAGAACCGGCGTTTTACCGGTTTCATCTTTATACACACCAATACCCAGGTTGATTTTGCCAGGGCGGTCGTCGGCACGAAACAGATCGGCCAGGCCCAGAATAGGGTCGGCAGGAGCGGCGGTAATGTTCTCAAACATGACGAAGTTCCATTGTGATGACAGAAGTGAAATCCGCTATCAGGTTAACGGGAGATTTACAAAATGCCAACCGTTTGCGATGAAAAGCGTGCGGCTTTTCAAAAGTCGCTATTATTTTCTGAAAGCCATAAAAAAAACAGGGCCGAAGCCCTGTCTCTTAAGCATATAACAGCGTGGTGTACTGATTAGAACTGGTAAACGATACCCAGAGCCACGATGTCGTCGCTGCTCATGCCCAGCTTGTTGTCGCTTTTCAGCTGGTTGATCATGTAGTCAACGTAGGTGGACATGTTTTTGTTGAAGTAGTAGGTTGCGCCAACATCGATGTAGTTGATGTAGTCTTCGTCGCCGATACCTTCTACGTCTTTCGCTTTAGATTTGTAGTAAGCGATGGATGGACGCAGGCCGAAGTCGAACTGGTACTGTGCAACAACGGAGAAGTCCTGAGTTTTGTTAGCGAAGCCGCGGCTGCTCAGACGCGCAGCGTTGCGCATTTCGCCGTACAGCGCTGCCAGGTAGATGTTGTTCGCATCATATTTCAGGCCGGTTGCCCACTGCTCAGCTTTGTCGCCTTTACCCCAGGCCAGGTTCTGCTGTGCGTTGGTACGGTCAGCCGCGCCGTAAGCACCCAGTACGGAGAAGCCGTCAAACTCGTAGCTCATGGACGTTGCCCAACCGTCGCCGTTAGAGCGAACAGCATCGTCACGTTCGTTTTTGCCCAGGTACTGAACGCCGAAGTTCAGACCATCAACCAGGCCGAAGAAGTTGTTGTTGCGGTAAGTTGCCAGGCCACCGGTACGGCCAGCGAAGAAGTCATCGCTCGCGCCAGTGTCGCCACCGAACTCAGGCAGCATATCGGTAATACCGATTACGTCGTACACCAGGCCATAGTTACGACCGTAGTCGAAGGAGCCTGCGTCACCGAATTTCAGACCAGCATAGGCCAGACGGGTTTTGTTACCGGTCTGCGCGTCGCTGCCTTCAGAGTTGTTACCCTGGAAGTTATATTCCCACTGGCCGTAACCGGTCAGCTGGTCGTTGATCTGAGTTTCGCCTTTGAAGCCCAGACGCGCGTAGGTTTTGTCGCCATCGTTGCCGGAATCATCAGAGAAGTAGTGCAGACCAACGGCTTTACCGTACAGATCCAGTTTGTTGCCGTCTTTGTTATAGATTTCTGCAGCGTTAGCTGCACCGGCTACCAGCAGGGCAGGGATCACCGCTGCCAGAATATTGCGCTTCATCATTATTTATTACCCTCATTGGTTTTTTTATGACACTCGCCACTGCCGCCAATAAATTCTGTCAATAAATATTTCCGGAACTATTGATGAGAGTTTGGTGTCTTTATGTGTCTGACAGGCATCTTTCCATTCACTGAACGGTTTCGCTAGCCTGAAAATGCTACAAACATCAAGATTGAGTAACAAAAAGAAATAATGTGTAAGAATTTGTGTAATTTAAGGAACTTTGTGAACCACCTCAAATTTCAGAACTGAATGGTCAACAAATCATCTTTCCTTTAGTTATCTATATGAATTGCTTATCTTTAATTTAGATAAAAGCGCGTCCTATAAACAAACCCTCAACGAGTCGTTTTTTCTTATAACCCGAATAAGACTTCTGGATGGCTAAGAAATTGGCTGAAACTTGTGCTAACGCATCAGAATTGGATTAGGCGCAATAAGAATAGGGTTTATTTTTTATTGATAGATGTTTCGTGGAAATAAAACGTAACAGGCAGACGTTTTGGTGGGGTTGAAGTTTAAAGATGCTGACTTTTCGCTGACGAAAACTGACAGTGCAGAATAAAATAATGGCCAGCATTGCTGGCCATTGGGATAAATATCGATTAGAAGCTTGCGTTACGCGGCGTGCGTGGGAAAGGAATCACATCGCGCACGTTCTGAACGCCGGTTACGTAGGCGATCAGACGCTCGAAGCCCAGACCGAAACCGGAGTGCGGCACGGTACCGTAGCGGCGCAGGTCGCGATACCAGCTGTAGTCCGCCGGGTTAAGGCCCATCTCTTCCATGCGCGCGTCCAGCACGTCCAGACGCTCTTCACGCTGGGAACCGCCGATGATTTCACCGATGCCCGGTGCCAGAACGTCCATCGCGGCAACGGTTTTACCGTCTTCGTTAAGGCGCATGTAGAAGGCCTTAATGTCTTTCGGGTAGTTTTTCACCACAACCGGCGCCTTGAAGTGCTTCTCGGCCAGGTAGCGTTCGTGCTCGGAAGAGAGATCCACGCCCCAGTAAACCGGGTTCTCAAACTTCTCGCCGCATTTCTCGAGGATAGCTACCGCGTCGGTGTAATCCACCTGCGCGAAGTCAGCGGACACGAAGCGCTCAAGGCGGGCAATCGCGTCGTTATCCACGCGCTCGGCGAAGAATTTCATGTCGTCAGCGCGCTCTTCAAGCACCGCTTTGAACACGTATTTCAGCATCGCTTCTGCCAGGCCTGCAACGTCATTCAGATCGGCGAAGGCCACTTCCGGCTCCAGCATCCAGAACTCCGCCAGGTGGCGGCTGGTGTTGGAGTTTTCCGCACGGAAAGTTGGGCCGAAGGTGTAGATCTTAGACAGCGCGCAGGCGTAGGTTTCGCCGTTGAGCTGGCCAGACACCGTCAGGAAAGCCTCTTTACCAAAGAAGTCTTTGTCATAGTCGACTTTGCCTTCCGGCGTGCGCGGCAGGTTTTCCATATCCAGCGTGGAAACGCGGAACATTTCCCCGGCACCTTCGGTGTCGGACGCGGTAATCAGCGGGGTGGAAACCCAGAAATAGCCCTGCTCGTCAAAGAAGCGATGCAGCGCCTGCGCCAGCGTATGGCGTACGCGAGCCACTGCGCCGATCAGGTTAGTGCGCGGGCGCAGGTGAGCCACTTCGCGCAGATACTCGATGCTGTGGCGTTTGGCCGCCATTGGGTAGGTATCCGGATCTTCAACCCAGCCGGTCACTTCAATGGCAGAAGCCTGAATTTCGAAACTCTGGCCCTGGCCCGGTGAGGCGACAACAACACCGGTAACGATAACGGAGCAGCCCGTTGTCAGGTGCAGAACGTCATCATTGTAATTGGGCAGAGAATTATTAATGACGGCCTGTACAGGATCAAAGCAGGAACCGTCATAGACGGCGAGGAAGGAGATGCCAGCTTTAGAATCTCGGCGAGTACGCACCCATCCGCGCACGGTGACCTCCTGGTCAACGGCGACACGGCCCTGGAGTACGTCGGCTACAGGCACAACGCTCATAATATTCTCTCTGTTAATAGTCGGAAAAAATAAACACTTGTCCACCCAAATGGGGGGATATCTATGTTACCTGCCATCCGCTATCAGACAAGTAAATTTCGCTGTCAAAAGAGAAGAATTGAGAAAAAAATAAGGAGTGGGGAGCCGCTCGGGCTCCCTCGGGCGCTTAACTGGCTTTTTTAATCTGCGGGAGGTCGAACGCTTTGCGCAACGCGCGAACGAAGGCTTTATCATGGCAGATGGTTTTGCCCGGGCTGTCGGAGAGCTTTGCCACCGGCTTACCGTTACATTCCACCAGCTTTATGACGATGTTCAGAGGTTTCACCTGAGGAATATCGCACGTCAGGCGGGTGCCAATACCGAAGCTCAGGTTCACTCGGGAAGAGAAATGGCGGTACAGGTCCACGGCTTTCGCCAGGTCGAGATTATCGGAGAAGACCAGCACCTTGCTCATAGGATCAATGCCGAGCTTTTCGTAGTGAGCGATGGCTTTCTCACCCCACTCAACGGGATCGCCGGAATCATGGCGCAGCCCCTGATAGCGCTCGGCAAATTCAGGACCAAAGTCGCGCAGGAACGCATCCATGGTAATGCAGTCGGTCAGCGCGATACCGAGACGATCCGGATACTCTTCAAGCCACGCGGCCAGGGCGGCGCGCTGGCTGTTCGCGAGGTCGGGGCTGATCTGCTGATGCGCCTGGAACCACTCGTGCGCCTGGGTGCCCATCGGCGTCAGGTCCAGACGACGCGCCAGATCGTAGTTGCTGGTGCCAACAAACCACGGCTCCTGCTGCAGACGCTTAACGATGGCCTGCTGAACGTCGCGTGAGAACCGACGACGCGTCCCGAAGTCCATCAGGCGGAAGCGTGACATATCCAGCCCGTCGGTCAGCGCCGTAAACTCAACCAGCTTTTTCTCCAGCGAGTCCAGCGCCTGCTCAGCGCCCATTTCCGGCGAGCGATAGCGGTGGGCCAGCTCGCTGATCACGGCCAGCAGCGGCACTTCCCACATGATCACTTCGCGCCACGGCCCTTCAAGGCGAATATTCAGCTTGCCGTTGTCGTTGGAGATGGTGACCTGATCGGGGTTATAGCGGAAGTCGCGCAGCCAGTTAAGGTAGTCTTCTTTAAAGAACGGCAGGCCGGAGAGCCATTGATACTCATCGTCCTGCAGCGCCAGATGCTGCATGGCATCGACCTGTTCGCGAATGGAATCCGCATAGATACCCAGCAAGTCGTCGCCCCGGCAGCGAAACTCCGCCGCAACATGGACATCATGGTAGTGGTGAAATACCGCTTGCTGCATATGCAGTTTATACGCGTCGGTATCCAGCAACGTATGCAGAACAGGAGAAGCGAATTGAGTCATAGGTGCGCAGTAGCATCCTCTCACGGGAGCGTTTAGTACAATAAACAACGCTGAAGTATACCGTGTTTATCAATTTATTGAACCCCGATCACACCATAAGGCGTCTTTAGGGTCGAGCGCATTTCGTGCCCCGTGTTATAAAATTGTAGCGAAAAAGGGCGTTGTACCTGAAAAGATGAACATTCTGCGTAGCGCGTTCTCCGCAACAGGAATAGACTGGATTCGATATTCGACAAACGATGCATAAGGTTTTCTATGACACAACAGCCACAAGCCAAATACCGCCACGACTACCGTGCGCCGGATTACCTGATTAGCGATATCGATCTGACTTTTGACCTGGATGCCACTAAAACCGTTGTCACGGCGGTGAGTCAGGTAACGCGCCAGAGCGCGACGGCGGTACCGCTGCGCCTGGACGGTGAAGACCTGACGCTGGTTTCCCTGCATATTAATGATGAAGCCTGGACTGACTATAAAGAAGAAGGCAACCAGCTGGTCATCGACAACCTGCCGGAACGCTTTACGCTGCGCATCGTGAATGAAATTAGCCCCGCTGCTAACACCGCGCTGGAAGGGCTCTACCAGTCGGGCGTGGCGCTGTGTACCCAGTGTGAAGCCGAAGGCTTCCGCCATATTACCTGGTATCTTGACCGCCCGGACGTGCTGGCGCGCTTTACCACCAAAATTATTGCCGATAAAACGCTGTATCCGTTCCTGCTCTCCAACGGCAACCGCGTTGACGAAGGCGAGCTGGAGAACGGGCGTCACTGGGTGCAGTGGCAGGACCCGTTCCCGAAGCCGTGCTACCTGTTTGCGCTGGTGGCGGGGGACTTTGACGTCCTGCGCGACTCCTTCAAAACCCGCTCGGGCCGCGAGGTGGCGCTGGAGCTGTTTGTTGACCGCGGCAACCTCGACCGTGCGCCGTGGGCGATGACTTCGCTTATCAACTCCATGAAGTGGGACGAGGAGCGCTTCGGCCTCGAATACGATCTCGACATCTATATGATCGTCGCCGTGGACTTCTTCAACATGGGCGCGATGGAGAACAAAGGCCTTAACGTCTTTAACTCCAAATACGTCCTCGCCCGCACCGATACCGCCACCGATAAAGATTATCTCGATATCGAGCGCGTTATCGGCCACGAGTATTTCCATAACTGGACCGGCAACCGCGTGACCTGCCGCGACTGGTTCCAGCTGAGCCTGAAAGAGGGCCTGACCGTCTTCCGCGACCAGGAGTTCAGCTCCGATTTGGGGTCGCGTGCGGTCAACCGCATCAACAACGTGCGCACCATGCGCGGCCTGCAGTTTGCTGAAGACGCCAGCCCGATGGCGCACCCGATTCGCCCGGATAAAGTTATCGAGATGAATAACTTTTACACCCTGACGGTGTACGAGAAGGGCGCTGAAATCATTCGCATGATCCACACCCTGCTGGGCGAAGAAAACTTTCAGAAGGGCATGCAGCTTTACTTCGAGCGCCATGACGGCAGCGCGGCCACCTGCGACGATTTCGTGCAGGCGATGGAGGATGCCTCCAACGTCGACCTGTCCCACTTCCGCCGCTGGTACAGCCAGGCCGGCACGCCGATTGTGACCGTTAAAGACGATTACAACCCGGAGACCGAGCAGTACACCCTGACCATCAGCCAGCGCACGCCGCCGACGGCCGAGCAGGAAGAGAAGCACCCCCTGCATATTCCGTTCAGCATTGAGCTGTACGACAACGAAGGAAACGTGATTCCGCTGCAGAAGGGCGGTCACCCGGTCCATCACGTGCTCAACGTGACCCAGGCTGAGCAGACCTTTATCTTCGATAACGTCTACTTCCAGCCGGTCCCGGCGCTGCTGTGCGAATTTTCCGCGCCGGTGAAGCTGGAGTACAAGTGGAGCGACCAGCAGCTGACCTTCCTGATGCGCCACGCGCGCAACGACTTCTCCCGCTGGGATGCGGCGCAAAGCCTGCTGGCAACCTACATCAAGCTGAACGTCAATCGCCACCAGCAGGGGCAGCCGCTGTCGCTGCCGGTGCACGTGGCCGACGCGTTCCGCGCGATCCTGTTGGATGAGCACATTGACCCGGCGCTGGCGGCTGAAATCCTGACGCTGCCGTCCGCAACGGAAATCGCCGAGCTGTTCGACATTATCGACCCGATCGCGATTGTGGCCGTGCGCGAAGCGCTGACCCGCACGCTGGCGACCGAGCTGGCGGACGAGTTCCTCGCGATTTACAACGCCAACAGGCTGGACGCATACCGCGTCGAGCATGCGGATATCGGCAAGCGTTCCCTGCGCAATACCTGCCTGCGCTACCTGGCGTTTGGCGAGGTCGAGCTGGCGAACGCGCTGGTTAGCAAGCAGTATCACGATGCGGACAACATGACCGACGCGTTGGCGGCCTTGGCGGCAAGCGTTGCCGCCGAGCTGCCGTGCCGCGATGCGCTGATGCAGGAATACGACGACAAGTGGTATCAGGATGGTCTGGTGATGGACAAGTGGTTCATTCTGCAGGCCACCAGCCCGGCGGCCGACGCGCTGAGCAACGTGCGCAGCCTGCTGAAGCATCGCTCCTTCACCATGAGCAACCCGAACCGCGTGCGTTCCCTGATTGGCGCGTTTGCCAGCAGCAACCCGGCCGCGTTCCACGCGAAAGACGGCAGCGGCTATCAGTTTATGGTGGAAATGCTGACCGAGCTGAACAGCCGCAACCCGCAGGTGGCGTCGCGCCTGATTGAGCCGCTGATCCGCCTGAAGCGCTATGACGCGAAGCGTCAGGCGAAGATGCGCGCCGCGCTTGAGCAGCTAAAAGGGCTGGAAAACCTGTCTGGCGATCTGTACGAGAAGATTGCTAAGGCATTAGCCTGACGTAAAAAAAGCCCGGTGGGCAGGTAAAAGCAAAACGGCAACCTCGGTTGCCGTTTTTAATGTTTTCTCCCTCTCCCGTGGGAGAGGGCATCAGCCATTAGCCTTTACCAACGCCCGCTCATTCACACCGCGCTTCATCACCCGATCCAGCACCTCCGCCTCAAGCTCCGCCAGCCTGGCCGAGCCCACGCGGCGCGGACGCGGGATATCCACCGTCAGATCCAGCCCGATTTTTCCTTCTTCTATAAGCAGCACGCGGTCCGCCATTGCCACGGCTTCGCTAACGTCGTGCGTGACCAGAATGACCGTAAAGCCGTGAGTCTGCCACAGCGAAACGATCAGCTCCTGCATTTCAATGCGCGTCAGGGCATCCAGCGCGCCGAGCGGTTCATCGAGCAGCAGCAGGCCAGGGCGATGGATCAGCGCCCGCGACAGCGCCACGCGCTGCTTTTGACCGCCCGAGAGCGCAGCGGGCCATTCACCGGCACGGTTTTCCAGCCCGACGGCGGCCAGCGCCTGGCGCGCGCTATCGCGCCAGCTACCCTTTAACCCGAGGCCGACGTTATCAATGACCGATTTCCACGGCAGCAGGCGCGCGTCCTGAAACATCATGCGCGTATCGTCCTGAATGTTCGCCAGGGGCGTCGTGCCCGCGAGGATCTCACCGCCGTTCGGCGCTTCCAGCCCGGCCAGAAGGCGCAGCAGCGTGCTTTTCCCGCCACCGCTGCGGCCCACCACGGCCACGAACTGCCCGGCGGAAATATGGAGATCCAGCGCGTTGAGGATTGTATTTTCGCCGTAGCGCTTGGTCACGCCGTTCAGCAGCAGCGGCGTTCCCTGGTTCAGTCGAGCGGTATTCATGCTTTTGCCTCCTGAAGGTTATAGGCCGGGTTCCAGCGCAGCCAGCTGCGCTCCAGCCACTGGGCGCTGACGTCGGCGAGCTTGCCGAGCAGGGCGTAGAGAATGATGGCAACCACGACGACGTCCGTTTGCAGGAACTCGCGGGCGTTCATCGCCAGATAGCCGATGCCGGAGTTGGCCGAAATGGTTTCGGCAACGATCAGCGTCAGCCACATCAGCCCAAGCGCAAAGCGCACGCCGACCATAATGGAGGGCAGGGCGCCCGGCAGAATCACATGGATAAAGAGAGAAAAACCCGACAAGCCGTAGCTGCGCGCCATCTCCACCAGCCCGCGATCGATATTGCGGATGCCGTGCCAGGTATTAATGTAAATCGGGAACAATGTGCCCAGCGCTACGAGGAAGATCTTGGCGCTCTCATCAATGCCGAACCACAGGATGACCAGTGGGATCAGCGCCAGATGCGGCACGTTGCGCAGCATCTGAACGGAGGTGTCCAGCAGGCGCTCCCCCCAGCGCGACAGGCCGCTAATCAGCCCCAGCGCCAGGCCAATGCTGCCGCCAATCGAAAAGCCAATCGCCGCGCGCCAGGAGCTGATCGCCAGGTGCTGCCACAGCTCGCCGCTGACGCTCAGCGACCAGAAGGCTTCGACGACGCCCTCAGGTGAGGGCAGTATGCGGCTCGATAGCCAGCCGACGGAGGACGCCAGCTGCCAGAAGGCGACAATGCCGACGGGCAAAAACCAGGGGGCGGCGCGCAGCAGCCATTTTTGTGCGGTGGCAGACATGGTCGCTCCTTAGCTTTGCGCCGCTTTTCGCGGAATGAACTCGTTAGCAACGGCTTCGCCCTGAAGCTGAAGCCGCTGCGGATGCGGAATCTCCGGGATGGCGACATCCAGATGCGGGAACAGCAGTTCGCCCACCTTATAGGCCTCTTCAAGATGCGGATAGCCCGAGAGAATAAAGCTGTCGATGCCCAGCTCCGCATACTCGTTGATGCGCGCCGCCACGGTTGGGCCATCGCCCACCAGCGCCGTTCCCGCGCCGCCGCGCACCAGGCCAACGCCCGCCCACAGGTTTGGGCTGATTTCCAGATTCTCTCGCTTGCCGTTGTGCAGCGACGCCATCCGGTGCTGCCCCACGGAGTCGGTTTTGGCAAACGCCGCCTGGGCTTTGGCAATGGTGGCATCATCCAGATGCGAAATCAGCCGGTCCGCGGCCTGCCAGGCCTCTTCATTGGTTTCGCGCACAATCACGTGCAGGCGAATGCCGAAGCGTACCCTGCGGCCGTGCGCTGCCGCTTTGGCGCGCACCTGATCGATTTTTTCCTTCACCAGATGCGGCGGCTCGCCCCACGTTAGGTAAAGGTCAACCTGCTCGGCCGCCAGATCCTGCGCCACGTCCGACGAACCGCCGAAATAGAGCGGCGGGCGCGGCTGCTGCACCGGCGGGAAGTAGAGCTTCGCGTCGCGAACGTGGACGTGTTTGCCCTCAAACGTCACGGTCTCGCCCTCCAGCAGGCGGCGCCAGACGCGGGTAAACTCGGCGGACGCCTCGTAGCGCTCGGTGTGATCGAGGAACACGCCGTCGCCCGCCAGCTCCTGCGGATCGCTGCCGGTCACAAGGTTAAACAGCGCGCGTCCGTTGGAGAGCCGATCCAGCGTGGCGGCCTGGCGCGCGGCCACCGTCGGGGAAACGACGCTTGGGCGCAGCGCCACGAGAAACTTCAGCCGCTGGGTGACCGGGATCATCGAGGCCGCCACCAGCCACGCGTCCTCGCAGGAGCGCCCGGTTGGGATCAGCACGCCGGTAAAACCGATGCGGTCCGCCGCCTGTGCAATTTGCTGCAGGTAGCCATGATCAACCGGACGCGACCCCTCTTCGGTACCCAGATAGTGGCCATCACCATGGGTAGGTAAAAACCAGAAAAGATTCAGACTCATGATTTGGTTCCTTCTATGCCGGCAGGCTGCCAGATACGTTCGCGAATATTGACCTGTTTAGGCACCAGGCGGTTTTGATAAAAGAGGTCGGCGGTTTGCTGCTGAAGCGCGGCGACGCGCGCGTCCACGGGGGAAATCGTGGTGGGCGGCCGATGGTCGAGGTAGCTCGCAATCACCGGCTCGGGCAGGCCCATGGTTTTTGCCAGCAGGGTAATGCTCGCCTGACGCTGGGTTTGCGTCAGCGCATCGGCCTCGGTAAAGGTATCCAGCACGCCCTGAATAAACGCGCCGTTCTTTTCCGCATACGGACGCGCGGCGAGGTAGAACGAGCCGGTCTGCTTCAGCGTGGTGCCGTCTTTTAGCACGTGCACGCCGCCCTGCAGCAGCGCGGCGGAGTAGTACGGGTCCCAGATGGCCCAGGCATCAACGTTCTTCTGCTGGAATGCGGCGCGGGCGTCGGCGGGCGTCAGGTATACGGGCTGAATGTCGGTAAACTTAAGCCCGGCCTCCTGCAGCGCGCGCAGCAGCAGGTTGTGCGAGCTGGAACCTTTCTGGAACGCCACCTTACGGCCTTTGAGATCGGCGACGCGCTTAATGTCGCTGTTTTCCGGCACCAGGATCACTTCCGCCTTGGGCTTGGCGGGCTCAACGCCGACGTAAACCAGATCCGCGCCCGCCGCCTGCGCAAAGATCGGCGGAATATCGCCGGTGCTGCCAAGGTCGATACTGCCGACGTTCAGCGCCTCCAGCATTTGCGGCCCGGCCGGGAACTCTATCCAGGAGAATTTCGTTTCAGGAAAACGCTTTTCCAGAAGCTGGTGATTTTTTGCCAGCACCATGCTGACGCTGCCTTTCTGATAGCCGATGCGCAGGCTGTCGGGCGCCGCGTCGGCCGCATTCGCCAGGGACGACAGCGCCAGCAGGGCAAAGAGTCCGATTCGGTTAAACGTTTTAAGCATGGGCTACTCCTTGCAGCTGTTTAAACGCGGGCACTTCGGCATCGCGGCGGTGCAGGGCCTGCCAGAAGGTTTCCAGCGCGCTATCGAGGCGGGTTTGCAGGTTTGGCGTGAAGTGCGGCCTGTGCTGATAATCAATTACCTGCGAATCGTCGGCAAAGACGCCGTGCAGGATCTCCTGCGCTTTCAGCGCGCTCAGCACCGGCTTGAGGGCATAGTCCACCGCCAGCAGATGGGCGATGGTGCCTCCGGTCGCCAGCGGCAGGACAACTTTGCCCTCCAGCGCGCGTTCGGGCAGCAGGTCGAGCAGGGTTTTTAGCGCGCCAGAAAACGAGGCTTTATATATCGGTGTCGCCACGATCAGTCCGTCCGCGCCGTTCAGCTGCTCGATGAGCGTCTTCAGCGCAGGGCTATCAAAGCGGGCGTACAGCAAATCCTCAGGCTCAAAGTTGTGCAGATTCCAGTGGCACACCTCCACGTTTAGCGCATTGAGCTTTTCGCGAGCATATTCCAGCAGCGAGCTGGAGCGAGAGGGAAAGCGGGGACTTCCGGCCAGGGTGATGACGCGCATGCAGGCTCCTTATAACTAATTGTTTGCTTTTATCTAACATTGATAACAATTTTAAGGAGTGTGACATCGCGGGCGTTCTGCGCTAAATGATTTATCCGCAAAATAAAAGCCATAAACTGCATAAGAAATGTGCTGACAGGTAAACGATTGCGTTTTAACCCGCTTTTTTTGCCGCAGGTCAATTCCCTTTCCGCGCCGGATCGCTGATAATCCCCTCCCGGTTTGCACACCGGGAATCCAGGAGAGTTCATGTACTACCCCTTCGTTCGTAAAGCCCTATTCCAGCTCGATCCAGAGCGCGCCCATGAATTAACGTTTCAGCAGTTACGCCGCATTACCGGAACGCCGCTGGCGGCGCTGGTGCGCCAAAACGTGCCGGAGAAACCGGTTCAATGCATGGGGCTGACGTTTAAGAATCCACTCGGCCTGGCGGCTGGCCTTGATAAGAACGGTGAATGTATTGATGCGCTGGGCGCGATGGGGTTTGGCGCTATCGAAATCGGTACGGTGACGCCGCGCCCGCAGCCAGGCAACGACAAGCCGCGCCTGTTCCGGCTGGTCGAGGCCGAAGGGCTGATCAACCGCATGGGCTTCAATAATCTCGGCGTCGATCGCCTGGTCGAGAACGTGAAAAAATCCCATTACGATGGCGTTTTAGGCATCAATATTGGCAAAAATAAAGACACGCCAGTCGAGCAGGGTAAAGATGACTATCTGATTTGTATGGAAAAAGTCTATGCCTACGCCGGTTATATTGCGATAAACATTTCATCACCGAATACCCCAGGCCTGCGCTCATTGCAATATGGCGAAGCGCTGGACGATCTTCTGAGCGGTATTAAAAATAAGCAAAATGAACTTCAGGCGATCCACCATAAATATGTTCCGGTGGCGGTAAAGATCGCTCCGGATCTTTCCGTCGAAGAATTGATCCAGGTGGCCGACAGTTTAGTTCGCCATAATATTGATGGCGTAATTGCCACCAATACGACGCTCGATCGCTTTCTCGTCCAGGGAATGAAACACTGTAACGAAGCGGGGGGGTTAAGCGGTCGTCCGGTGCAATTAAAAAGTACCGAAATTATTCGTGCCCTGTCGGTTGAATTAAACGGTCGTCTCCCGATTATCGGCGTGGGCGGCATCGACTCCGTTATCGCCGCGCGCGAGAAGATGGCGGCGGGCGCATCGCTGGTTCAAATTTATTCCGGCTTTATTTTTAAAGGCCCACCGCTGATTAAAGAAATCGTTACGCATATCTGATCTTTTGTCCTAATCAGACAACCAGGGCTTTATTTCCGGCCCTGGTTGTTTTATATTCCGTCACTGTTGCTTATTTAAACATTATAGTCTTTTATTAATGTGGCAATAAACGAAGCGGCAATCGGGACAATTTTAGAACAGGACGTTTCCGGGACGGGAGAGAAACATGCGTATTAAACCTGACGATAACTGGCGCTGGTATTTTTGCGACGAGCACGATCGAATGATGCTCGATTTAGCTAATGGCATGCTGTTTCGTTCTCGTTTTGCTCGCCGTATGTTGACCCCCGACGCCTTCTCTCCATCGGGATTCTGCGTTGAAGATGCCGCACTTTATTTCTCCTTTGAAGAGAAATGCCGCGACCTTGTGCTTTCAAAAGAGCAGCGCGCCGAGCTGGTGTTAAACGCCCTGGTCGCCATCCGTTTCCTGAAACCTCAGATGCCGAAAAGCTGGCACTTCCTTGCTCATGGCCTGAACTGGTCACCGACAACAGGCGATGCGGCGAGCGTGAACTTAAGCGATACCGCGGAAGAGGTGAACCTGCTGGTGGTAGAGCCTGGTGAAAACGCGGCGCTTTGCCTGCTGGCCCAACCCGGCGTGACGATAGCCGGGCGCATGATGCAGCTTGGCGATGCGATTAAAGTGATGAACGACAGGCTGAAGCCTCAGCTTCGCGTTGATGCATTCAGCCTCGAGCAAGCGGTTTAAGCTTCCAGCTGTACCGACGTAACGGGAACACAGCTGCAGCACAGGATCGTACCGTCTTCGCCAATCGCCGATTTTTTCAGCCCGGTAACTTCACCTTCAATCAGTTTGATGCGACAGCATCCGCAAATCCCCGCGCGGCAGGAATAGGGAACGCGTATTCCCGCTTGTTCAAGCTGCTCAAGCAACACCTGCTGGTTGTTTCCCTTGATGACTTTGCCTTCCCAGTGAATATCCACGCTCGACGCTGGCGCCGTTTCGAGATCGACGAACTCCTCTTCCTGGCCGGATCCGTACGCTCTGGCTGGGCCGCGGGCGAGGATCTCGACCTCATCACCCACGCGGATCACGCCGCTTGAGCGGGGGATGAGGTTCTGGCCGAAATCTACGTCGCCGTTATCCTGCGCGGTGCGGAAGGACTGCAGGGTTTTTAGCGGCTCGCCGGAAGGGTGCTTTTGGCCTTTCTCCGGGCTCACGGTGGTGAAAATGCAGCGGCTGCACGGCTTCACCACGTCAAAAATCACGCTGCCGATGCGAATGACCTTCCAGGTGTCCTCATCCCAGGCGTCCGCGCCCGTCACCACCAGGTTAGGCCGGAACTGCTCCATCTTTACGCTGGCCTTGCAGCGGTTTTGCAGATCGCGCAGGGACGCTTCGCTGGTGAGCAGGAAGGGGAAACCGTCGGCAAACGAAAGCGGGACGGCATCATGGCGCTTAACGCGGCGCGTTAGCTCGGGGCCGACCCAGCGCAGCTGAACGTCGCGGGCAAAAAAGCCGCTCAGCCAGCGGTTGACGTCGTCCGGGGCGATGCGCGCGGTAAAATGATTGCCCCACACTTCCGTTGGCGCATCCACGGGCGCAAAATCGCTAAAGCGCACGACGGCGCTGGAGCCGTCCGGCGCGGTCAGGTGCAGGCCGTCATGCAGTGGCGAAGGGGTAAAGCGGACCATTTGCGGGAACTGTCTTGCAGTGATAAACGTGCCGTCAGGCTCGGCGATCATAAAGATGCGATCGAAGGCAAATCCGCTCATATCGGCAAGCGCGTGAGAGACGCCAATACCGCGCATAGATTTCACCGGATGGATAAAAAGCCTGGATAACGTCGCCACTGCGCAGCCCTCAAATGAAAATAAGCCTTCAACTTTATGACATACACGCCATATTAGCTATAATGCGCGACAATTTTCTTCGAGTTAAAGTGACGATATGAATTCTCTGTTTGCCAGTACGGCCCGTGGGCTGGAAGAGCTGTTAAAAACTGAACTGGAAGCCCTGGGCGCGCAAGCCTGCCAGGTGGTTCAGGGTGGTGTCCATTTTGAGGGCGACACGCGGCTTATTTACCAGAGCCTGATGTGGAGCCGCCTGGCGTCGCGCATCATGCTGCCGATGAAGGAGTGCAAGGTCTACAGCGATCTTGACCTCTACACCGGCGTACAGATGATCGACTGGACAGAGATCTTCACGCCGGGCGGCACCTTTGCCGTGCACTTCAACGGCGTAAACGATGAGATCCGCAACAGCCAGTACGGCGCGCTGCGCGTCAAGGACGCCATCGTTGACTGCTTCACGCGTAAAAATAAAGAGCGCCCGAACGTTGACCGCGAAAATCCCGATCTGCGCATCAACGTCTGGCTGAACGGCGATACCGCCAGCATCTCCCTGGATCTGAGCGGCCACGGCCTGCACCTGCGCGGCTATCGCGACCACACGGGCATCGCGCCGATTAAAGAACCTCTGGCCGCAGCCATCGTGATGCGCTCCGGCTGGCAGCCGGGCACGCCGCTGCTGGACCCGATGTGCGGTTCCGGTACGCTGCTGATTGAAGCGGCCATGCTGGCGACCGACCGCGCGCCGGGGCTGCACCGCGGCCACTGGGGCTTTAGCGGCTGGGCGCAGCACGACGAGGCGATCTGGCAGGAGGTGAAAGCCGAAGCGCAAACCCGCGCGCGCAAAGGCCTGGCAGAATACACCTCCCGTTTCTACGGCTCCGACAGCGACCCGCGCGTGATCGAACGCGCCCGCAGCAACGCCCGCCGCGCCGGTATCGGCGAGCTGATCGCCTTCGAGGTGAAAGACGTCGCGAATTTAACCAATCCGCTGCCGAAAGGCCCGTACGGCACCGTGGTCAGCAACCCGCCGTACGGCGAGCGTCTCGACAGCGAGCCGGCGCTGATTGCGCTGCACAGCCTGCTGGGCCGCAATATGAAGGACCACTTCGGCGGCTGGAACCTCTCCCTGTTCAGCGCGTCGCCGGAGCTGCTGAGCTGCCTCCAGCTGCGCGCCGATCGCCAGTTTAAGGCGAAAAACGGCCCGCTGGACTGCGTGCAGAAAAACTATCATCTGGCCGAGAAAGCGGCGGACAGCAAGCCGTCCGGCGTGGCGGAAGACTACGCCAACCGCCTGCGCAAAAATCTCAAGAAATTTGAAAAGTGGGCGAAGCAGGAAGGCATTGAATGCTATCGCCTGTACGACGCCGACCTGCCGGAATATAACGTTGCGGTTGACCGCTACGGCGACTGGGTGGTGGTGCAGGAGTACGCGCCGCCGAAAACGGTTGATGCACAAAAGGCCCGCCAGCGCATGCTGGACGTGATCGCCGCGACCATCGGCGTGCTCGGCATTGCGCCTAACAGGCTGGTGCTGAAAACCCGCGAGCGCCAGAAAGGGAAAAATCAGTACCAGAAGATGGGCGAGAAGGGCGATTTCATCGAAGTGGGTGAATACAACGCGCGCCTGTGGGTCAACCTGACCGACTACCTTGATACCGGCCTGTTCCTCGACCACCGCATTGCCCGCCGCATGCTGGGCCAGATGAGCAAGGGCAAAGACTTCCTGAACCTGTTCTCCTATACCGGCAGCGCCAGCGTTCACGCGGGCCTGGGCGGCGCGCGCACCACCACCACGGTGGATATGTCCCGCACCTATCTGGAGTGGGCGGAACGGAACCTGCGTCTGAACGGTCTAACCGGACGTCAGCATCGCCTGATGCAGGCGGACGTGCTGGGCTGGCTGCGGGATACCGACGAACAGTTCGACCTGATCTTCATCGATCCGCCGACGTTCTCCAACTCCAAGCGCATGGAGGATTGCTTTGACGTTCAACGCGATCACCTGCGCCTGATGACCGACCTGAAGCGCCTACTGCGCAAGGGCGGCACGATTATGTTCTCGAACAACAAACGCGGATTCCGCATGGATCACGACGGCCTGGCGGCCCTGGGGCTGAAAGCACAAGAAATCAGCCAAAAAACGCTGTCTCAGGACTTCGCCCGTAACCGTCAAATCCACAACTGCTGGCTAATCTCCGCGGTCTGAAAGGAAAAATAAATGTCTTTAATTAGTATGCACGGCGCGTGGCTCTCCTTCAGCGACTCGCCGCTTCTCGATAACGCAGAGCTGCACATCGAAGATAACGAGCGCGTTTGTCTGGTTGGCCGTAACGGCGCGGGCAAATCCACGCTGATGAAAATCCTCAACCGCGAGCAGGGGCTGGACGACGGCCGCATTGTCTACGAACAGGATTTGATCGTCTCCCGCCTGCAGCAGGACCCGCCGCGTAACGTGACGGGAAGCGTTTACGATTTTGTGGCTGAAGGGATCTCCGAGCAGGCCGAATACCTGAAGCGCTACCACGAAATTTCGCACCTGGTGATGACCGATCCGAGCGACAAAAACCTGAACGAGATGGCGCGCCTGCAGGAGCTGCTGGACCACCACGGCCTGTGGCAGCTGGAAAGCCGTATCACCGAGGTGCTGGATCAGCTTGGCCTGGAAGCGGATATGGAGCTGTCGGCGCTCTCCGGCGGCTGGCTGCGTAAAGCGGCGCTGGGCCGCGCGCTGGTCAGCGGGCCGAAGGTGCTGCTGCTGGACGAGCCAACGAACCACCTGGACATCGAAGCTATCGACTGGCTGGAAGGGTTCCTGAAAACCTTTAGCGGCACCATCATCTTTATCTCCCACGACCGTTCGTTTATCCGCAATATGGCGACCCGCATTGTCGATCTCGATCGCGGCAAGCTGGTGACCTATCCGGGCGATTACGACACCTATCTGCTGGAGAAAGAAGAAAACCTGCGCGTGGAAGAGCTGCAAAACGCCGAGTTCGACCGCAAGCTGGCGCAGGAAGAGGTATGGATCCGCCAGGGCATCAAGGCGCGCCGTACCCGCAACGAGGGCCGCGTTCGCGCCCTGAAGGCGATGCGTCGCGAGCGCAGCGAGCGCCGCGAAGTGATGGGCAGCGCCAAAATGCAGGTTGAAGAGGCGTCCCGCTCCGGCAAAATCGTCTTTGAGATGGAAAACGTCAACTATCAGGTTGATGGCAAAGTGCTGGTGAATGATTTCTCTGCGCAGGTGCAGCGCGGGGATAAGATTGCGCTGATTGGCCCGAACGGCTGCGGCAAAACCACGCTGCTCAAGCTGATGCTCGGCCAGCTGCAGGCCGACAGCGGCCGCATCCACTGCGGCACCAAGCTGGAGGTGGCTTACTTCGACCAGCACCGCGCGGAGCTGGATCCGGACAGAACGGTGATGGACAACCTGGCCGAAGGCAAGCAGGAGGTGATGGTTAACGGCAAGCCGCGTCACGTTCTGGGCTATCTGCAGGACTTCCTGTTCCATCCAAAGCGGGCGATGACGCCGGTGCGCGCGCTGTCGGGCGGGGAGCGAAACCGCCTCCTGCTGGCGCGCCTGTTCCTGAAGCCAAGCAATCTGCTGATCCTCGATGAACCGACCAACGATTTGGATGTCGAAACGCTGGAGCTGCTCGAAGAGCTAATTGACGGCTACCAGGGCACCGTGATGCTGGTGAGCCACGATCGTCAGTTTGTGGATAACACCGTGACCGAATGCTGGATCTTCGAAGGCGCAGGGCGCATTGGCCGCTACGTTGGCGGTTTTCACGACGCGCGCGGCCAGCAGACGCAGCATCTGGCGCAAAAACAGGCGAAATCCAAAACTGCACCAGAACCTGCTGTTACAAAAGCAGAAACTGTTAAAAAATCATCGGTTAAAATGAGCTATAACCTCCAGCGCGAGCTGGAAGGGCTGCCGCAGCGTCTGGAAGAGCTCGAGGCCGCGCTTGAAGCGCTGCAGGGTCAGGTCGCGGATGCCTCATTCTTTACGCAGCCGCACGACTATACTCAAAACGTATTGGCTGAACTGTCCGCGGCTGAAAAAGCCCTGGAAGAAGCTTTTGAGCGCTGGGAGTACCTTGAGTCTCTGAAGAATGGCGCATAAACAGGGATAACATATGTGTGACCAGCACCATGCCGACAGGCATATATTATGCTCGCAATGCGATATGCTCGTGGCGTTGCCAGAGCTTGGTCACGGACATAAGGCGCTGTGCCCGCGCTGCGGCGCAACGCTAACCACCGAGTGGGATGCGCCGAGGCAGCGTCCCACCGCCTATGCTATCGTTGCCCTGTTCATGCTGGTGCTCTCCAATCTCTTCCCCTTCATCTATATGAAGGTGGGAGGGATGACCAGCCAGGTTAAGCTGCTCGAAATTCCGGGCGTGATGTTCTCGGAAGATTACGCCAGCCTCGGCACGTTTTTCCTCCTTTTTGTCCAGATCGTTCCCGCGTTTTGCCTGATCGTCATTCTGCTGCTCGTCAACCAGGTGAGAATGCCTGCTTACCTTAAAATCAGGCTTGCGCGGTTCCTGTTCCTGCTCAAAAGCTGGGGAATGGCTGAGATTTTCCTGGCCGGGATTCTGGTCAGCTTCGTCAAGCTGATGGCCTACGGCGACGTGGGCATCGGCAGCAGCTTCATTCCGTGGTGTTTGTACTGCGTATTGCAGCTTCGCGCGTTTCAGTGCGTTGACAGGCGCTGGGCCTGGGATGACATCGCCCCCGCGCCGCATCTTCCTCAGGCGGTAAAAGTGGGCGTGACGGGCATACGGCAGGGGCTACGCTCCTGCTCGTGCTGTACGGCGATACTGCCTGCGGATACCGAGGTGTGCCCGCGCTGTGAGACAAAAGGCCACGTGCGGCGCAAAAACAGTCTGCAATGGACCATGGCGCTGCTGGTGACCTCCATCATGCTCTATTTGCCCGCCAATATTCTGCCCATCATGATCACCGATCTGCTGGGCGACAAGATGCCCTCAACGATCCTGGCCGGGGTCATTTTGCTGTGGGGCGAAGGATCGTATCCCGTTGCTGGCGTGATTTTCATTGCCAGCATCATGGTGCCAACCTTAAAGATGATTGCGATTGCCTGGCTGTGCTGGGACGCCAAAGGCTACGGCAAGCGCGACAGCGAGCGCATGCACCTTATCTATGAGGTGGTCGAGTTCGTCGGACGCTGGTCGATGATTGACGTGTTTGTCATTGCCGTTCTCTCTGCGCTGGTGCGCATGGGGGGGCTGATGAGTATTTATCCCGCAATGGGTGCTTTAATGTTTGCGTTGGTCGTCATTATGACCATGTTTGCGGCCATGACCTTCGACCCTCGTCTATCGTGGGATCGTGAGCCAGAGTCAAGCCATGAGGAAGAGTAAGAGCATGGAAAATAAGAGTGGAGAGGCGAAAGTGCAGAAGGTCAAAAACTGGTCGCCGGTGTGGATTTTCCCCATCGTGACCGCCTTGATCGGCGCCTGGATCCTGTTTTATCACTACAGCCATCAGGGGCCGGAAGTGACGCTGATCACCACCAACGCAGAAGGTATTGAGGGGGGCAAGACCACCATCAAAAGCCGCAGCGTCGATGTGGGCGTGGTGGAAAGCGCAACCCTGACCGATGACTTAACGCACGTTGAGATTAAGGCTCGCCTGCACTCGGGCATGGAAAAGCTGCTGCACGGCGATTCCGTCTTCTGGGTGGTGAAACCGCAGGTCGGGCGGGAAGGGATCAGCGGCTTAGGCACGCTGCTTTCCGGGGCTTATATTGAGCTGCAGCCGGGCAGCAAAGGTGCCCAGCCAGCCGACTATCAGCTGCTGGACGCGCCGCCGCTTGCGCCACCTGACGCTAAAGGCATTCGCGTGATCCTCGACAGCAAGAAGGCGGGCCAGCTTTCGCCAGGCGATCCCGTGCTGTTCAGGGGGTATCGCGTCGGTTCGGTTGAAACCAGCACGTTCGATCCGCAGAAACGCGCCATCAGCTACCAGCTATTTATTAACGCGCCAAACGATCGTCTGGTCACCAGCAACGTTCGCTTCTGGAAAGACAGCGGGATCGCGGTCGATCTGACCTCTGCGGGTATGCGCGTGGAAATGGGCTCCCTGACCACGCTGTTCGGCGGCGGGGTGAGCTTCGACGTGCCGGAAGGGATCGACCTGGGCCAGCCGGTCGCGGAGAAAACGGCGTTCAGGCTCTTTGACGATCAGAAAAGCATTCAGGATGCGCTGTACACCGATCATATCGACTACCTGATGTTCTTTAAGGATTCCGTTCGTGGCCTCCAGCCGGGCGCGCCGGTAGAGTTCCGCGGCATTCGTCTGGGTACGGTCGGACAGGTGCCGTTCTTTGTGCCGGGTCTTAAGCAGGTGCTGGACGATGATTATCGCATTCCGGTGCTAATTCGCATCGAGCCCGAGCGGCTGGTCAATCAGATTGGCGCCAATCAGGATATTGGCGCGCACATCAAGGACCTGCTGAACCGCGGCCTGCGCGGATCGCTCAAAACCGGCAACCTCGTGACCGGCGCGCTGTACGTGGATATGGATTTCTATCCGAAAGCACCGCCGATTACCGGCATGCGTGACTTCGGCGGCTATACCATTATTCCAACGGTCAGCAGCGGCCTGGCGCAGATCCAGCAGCGGCTGATGGAGACGCTGGATAAGATTAACAATCTGCCGCTGAATCCGATGATTGAAGCCGCGACCAGCTCCCTGAGCGAGAGCCAGGCCACGATGCGTCGTCTGCAAACCACGCTGGATAACATCAACAAGGTTACCTCCAGCCAGTCCATGCAGCAGCTGCCGCAGGATATGCAGAAAACGCTGCGCGAGCTTAACCGCAGCATGCAGGGCTTCCAGCCGGGCTCCGCGGCGTACAACAAGATGGTGGCGGATATGCAGCGCCTCGATCAGGTACTTCGCGAGCTACAGCCGGTGCTGAAAACGCTCAACGAGAAGAGCAACGCGCTGGTGTTCGAAGCAAAAGATAAAAAGGATCCTGAGCCGAAGAGGGCGAAACAATGAAAAAATGGCTAGCAATGGCGGGAGCACTGGTCCTGACGGCCTGTAGCTCAGGAAGTGAGACGAAGAGCTACTATCAGCTGCCAATGTCCGCGCAGGTCGGGGCGCAGAGCAGCGCGGCGCAGGGGAGCCGGCTGCTGTGGGTTGAGCAGGTCTCCGTGCCGGATTACCTCGCCGGAAACGGCGTGGTATATCAAACCAGCGATGTGAAATACGTGATTGCCAATAACAATCTGTGGGCCAGCCCGCTGGATCAGCAGCTGCGGAATACGCTGGTGGCTAACCTCAGCAGCCAGCTTCCGGGCTGGGTTGTGGCCTCGCAGCCTCTCGGCAGCGATCAGGACACGCTGAACGTAACGGTGACCGGATTCCACGGCCGCTATGACGGGGCGGTCGTGGTGAGCGGTGAATGGCTACTGAATCATCAGGGACAGCTTATTAAGCGCCCTTTCCATCTTGAGCTGAAGCAGCAGCAGGACGGTTATGATGAGATGGTTAAGGTTCTGGCCCAGGGCTGGGCACTGGAATCGGCCAGCATCGCCAGAGAGATTTCCCGGTTGCCATAAGTA
Organism: Enterobacter sp. KBR-315C3_2022; assembly: GCF_041399425.1. Classification (NCBI taxonomy): domain Bacteria; kingdom Pseudomonadati; phylum Pseudomonadota; class Gammaproteobacteria; order Enterobacterales; family Enterobacteriaceae; genus Enterobacter; species Enterobacter sp. KBR-315C3_2022. Next base: position 77,337 of record NZ_JBGKEB010000003.1, on the reverse strand, counting down.
AAATTCATCGACAAAAGCCGCTATCGGAATCTGACTGATAGCGGCTTTTTTTTCGGTTTGGCTTCAGAGCGTTACTTGTGCTGCTTCACATTTTTTGTACAAATGAACTTCCGCATAGCTCACAAATATGACACCCGTATGAATTTTGAGCGTTGACGCTGCCGCCTATCCAGGGTATTCGTTATCTGTGGTTGCACACTTTGCAATCACTGTTTTCTTTCCACCAGACAAAAGAATGAGGGAAACGAGGCATGAAGAGACAGAAACGAGATCGCCTGGAAAGGGCTCATCAACGTGGTTATCAGGCTGGCATCGCCGGACGTTCTAAAGAAATGTGTCCCTATCAGACCTTGAATCAAAGGTCACAATGGTTAGGGGGCTGGCGAGAAGCCATCGGAGACAGGGCAGTGCTTGCTTGATAGCGTCTCTTTAAAAAAGAAACCTCCGCATTGCGGAGGTTTCGCCTTTCTGGACGTGAGTAGCGCCTGAATCAGAACGCTGAGGTATCCTGGAACAGACCTACTTTCAGATCGCTTGCTGAGTAAATCAGGCGGCCGTCAACCAGCACTTCACCATCGGCCAGGCCCATGATCAGACGACGGTTAACGATACGCTTGAAGTGAATACGGTAGGTCACTTTTTTCGCGGTAGGCAGAACCTGGCCCGTGAATTTCACTTCACCGACGCCCAGCGCGCGGCCTTTGCCTTCGCCGCCGAGCCAGCCCAGATAAAATCCAACCAGCTGCCACATGGCGTCAAGGCCCAGGCAGCCAGGCATTACCGGATCGCCAATAAAGTGGCAACCGAAGAACCACAGGTCCGGGTTGATATCGAGTTCCGCTTCTACGTAGCCCTTATCGAAGTTGCCGCCGGTTTCGGTCATTTTCACGACACGGTCCATCATCAGCATGCTCGGAGCCGGTAACTGCGGGCCGTTCGCGCCAAACAGTTCACCGCGACCAGAGGCAAGAAGATCTTCTTTTGTATAGGATTCGCGTTTATCTACCATGTTCTCAGTAAGCCTTATTTTAGTGAAGGACGCAGGATAGCTAACACGTGTACGCTGAACAAGTCCGATCAGTTCGGACTGAACCAGCCGAGCCAGCGTAACGGCCATGGATAACGGTGTCGGGCATCCGGTTGTGTCGCCTGCGCAATGCGTTCCTGAATGGTTTGCAGCAGCGTCGTTTGACCTTCTCCATCCCAGACCAGGTTTGTCAGTAAGGGTAGCGCATCCTCAATTCCTTCGATGGACCAGAGCGAAAATTGCTGCTGTTCTACCGCGTCCAGAACCGCCTGGCTCAGGCTTAAATGCCGCGCATTAGGCGCAGGGATAATCACGCCCTGCTTGCCGTTTAAGCCGCGCTGCTGGCAGATGGCGAAAAATCCTTCAATTTTCTCGTTCAGACCGCCCACCGGCTGGGCACGACCGAACTGATCGACGGAACCGGTGATAGCGATGTTCTGATTAATCGGGACTTCAGCGAGGGCGCTTATCAACGCGCACAGTTCGGCCATTGAGGCGCTATCGCCATCGACTTCGCTATACGACTGTTCAAAGGTCAGCGACGCCGAGAAGGGGATTTGCTGCTCAAGCTGAAGCTCAGACATCAAAAACGCCTGCATGATCATCATGCCTTTGGCGTGAATGTTCCCACCCAGCTCGGCTTTGCGCTCAATATCGGTAAATTCGCCGTCGCCTACGTGAACGACGCAGCTGATGCGCGAAGGCTCACCGAAGGCGCGGGGATGGCCCGGAAACTCAATCACCGAAAGGGCGTTAATCTGCCCGATGCGTTCGCCTTCCGTTTCAACGAGGATCTGCTCAAGCAGAATTTCGTCCTGCATTCGGTCGGCGAGATAACCCTCTCGCCATTCACGCTGGGCAAGCATTTGGGCGTACTGTTCGCCCGTGAACGCGCCCTGGCCGCTGATAACGCCCACTTCGCGGAGCTGTCTGCTAATCCAGAGCGGGCAGAGTGGAAGCGTCTCCTGATCGCCGGTATAGCGAACGGCTTCACGAATCAGGCCCTGCCACGCGTCTGCCGACGGAGTAGGGAGCGCGAAACGCGCCGCAATGTTCAGAACCCATTGGCGCCACTGCGCCATATCATCGGCGTCGGCGATCTGAATATTGTCTTCATATTCGCTATATACCGCCTGCTCGGCCAGCTCAGGTTCCATCTCCTGGAAATCGGCCAGCGACTCGCGATCCCCCGTGAGCACCACGGTCAGAGAGAGCGGCATAGACGGAACGGAGACCGGGAGAGGGCGCGACTCATCGTATCCTACCCAGTCAAAGCGCTGCTGGCTTACAATCGTTTTCAGGCGCATCCACAGCAGCGGCTGAGCGAGAAGGGTGCGCAGGGCGATAATTAACACCCCGCCGTTTGCACGGTGCACCAGGCCCGGCTGCAGCGATAGCTCGCCGTTGAACTGGCGCAGGCACCCAAAGAGCTGCTCGGCTTCAGCCCAGTTCGCGGAGATGACCTCACCCTTGACCGCAAAACGTTCGTCCGCCTGCTGAGCCGGTTCAAACGTGACGCTGCGTCCCGCAATATGATATTGACCACCGAAGACGGTTTCCGCCTCCGGCTTTAGCTGGCGCACGGCATCGCCCAGAAGCGTCAAATACTCGGCTTCTTCCGGGGCCTTGAGCAGCATGAAAGGAGATGTGGCCCAGGGGCTTAACATCTGCTCCAGCGCATAATGCAAACGCGGTTGGGTGTCGCTAAGTATAAATTCGTTTTCTTCTGCGAGTTCTGGCTGCGTAAAAAGCGCCTGATAGCTTTCGGTATCGGGAACCAGATCGCGCCATGCAAGTTTCGTAATGGTCAAAGTTGATGTTTTTTAGTCAGATGTAAAAACGTGGAGTATACCGTAAGCGGAGGTCTCTTCCCAAGCAGGATTGGTTTTTCGCAGCGGGAATATCCTTGAATGCTTCACAGCCTATGATTTCTTTTCAGCAGATTGCTAAAAAACTGATATTCTGAACAGAGTTACGTGGTAACACTGAGAACGCAATGAAATATCAACAACTGGAAAACCTCGAAAGCGGCTGGAAATGGAAATATCTGGTCAAAAAGCACCGCGAGGGAGAGCTGATTACCTGCTATATCGAAGCCAGTGCTGCGCAAGAAGCCGTGGATATTTTGCTGACCCTCGAAAATGAACCGGTACAGGTCAATAGCTGGATCGCGAAACATATCAATCCCGCGCTGTTGAACCGGATGAAGCAAACTATCCGCGCGCGTCGTAAGCGGCATTTTAACGCCGAGCATCAGCACACCCGTAAAAAATCCATCGACCTGGAGTTTATGGTCTGGCAACGACTGGCCGGGCTCGCGCAACGGCGCGGAAAGACGCTATCGGAAACGGTGGTACAGCTGATTGAAGATGCGGAACATAAAGAGAAGTACGCCAGTCAGATGTCTACCTTGAAAAACGATCTTCAGGCCTTGCTGGGTAAAAAGTAATTTTTAGCTTTCTACAGGCAATAAAAAACCCCGCAGTGCGGGGTTTTTTTTAAGACGATAACTTATGCCGCTGGCTGAGTTACAACGTCTTTAACGCCTTTAACTTCGATCTCAACGCGACGATCTGGAGCCAGGCAGTCGATCAGTGCAGCGCGAGCTTTCACGTTGTCACAGGTGTTGCCAGTAACTGGGTTAGATTCGCCCATACCGCGTGGGGAGATCTTGTTAGCTGGGATACCTTTAGAGATCAGGTAATCAACAACGGACTGAGCACGTTTCTCAGACAGTTTCTGGTTGTAAGCGTCAGAACCGATACGGTCTGTGAAGCCCAGAACCACAACGTTGCCGTCTTTAGGATCCAGGTTGCTCAGCTGGGAGTACAGCTGATCCAGTGCCTGCTGACCTTCTGGTTTCAGGGTCGCTTTGTTGAAGTTGAACAGAACGTCAGACTTCAGAGTGAAGTGTTTGGTCTGTACTTCTGGAGCTGGAGCCGGAGCTGGAGCTACGATTGGTGCAGCATCTTCCTGCTGACCGAAACGGTAGGAAACACCTACGCTCAGCATGCCGTTGTCTGGACGAACACCAACGGTGTTGCCGTCGCCGATGTTGTTAACCCACTGGTATTCCAGACGGGTAGCGATGTCACGGGTCATTGCCCACTCAACGCCACCAGCGAATACTGGGGAAACACCGGTATCGTGGTTGTCACCAGATACGCTGTTGCTGGAGTCTGCACGCCATACCATGCCGCCCAGACGGGTGTACACGTCCAGATCGTCAGTTACTGGGTAACCCAGTTTAGCGGTCAGCTGAACGCCTTGAGCTTTGAAAGCGCCATTCTGAGTGTCGCCTTTGTATGGCATACGACCTAACCAGTCGTAACCCATTTCAAAGCCAACATACGGGTTAACCTGATAGCCACCGAACGCACCTGCACCCAGCTGACTTTCGTGGGTTGGGCCGTCGTTGTTCAGGCTGCTGTTGTACCAGCCTGTGTCATGGAACTGAGACCAGCCCAGTTTACCACCTGCGTACCAGGTATTATCTTTCGGAGCGGCCTGCGCTACGGTAGCGAAGCCAGCCAGTGCCACTGCAATCGCGATAGCTGTCTTTTTCATTTTTTGCGCCTCGTTATCATCCAAAATTTGCCATGAAAAACTCAATAGAGAAATCACGGTTAAATCCTTCACCGGGGGGCGTGGTCAAATATAAGTCTACCGATATCTTCGGCTTAGGCCGAGCACCCCTGGCGATGTAAAGTCTACAACGTAGCTGAAAACTTACAAGTGTGAACTCCGTCAGGCATATGAAAAATTTTTTTCTGTATACCTAATATTTAACATTTTTTGAACGAATTTTAACCAGTAAAATTAACGAGAACCGCTCCAGACAAGCCTTGCCGTCGTTTTTTCTTTTTGAACTATTTCCACATCGTGGAGTCAAAAAAAATTCCAGGAAAAATCTTAATTTTGCTCAATGATAGAGATTCGAGTGAATTTTTAACCCGGAACGTTGTCCTTTGCGATAAGAATCCGGGTGAACGGGACGCATAATAAACCCGATGGCATCCCCTTCTTCGGCCGCTTCAGTTAATCGAAAATGTTCTTCTTCCGTCAGCTCATCAGGTAACCAGCCTATTACCACGCTGTAATTCCCGGTGCGCAGTGCGCGAACCATCGATTCAACGGTATCGCATGGGGAGAGCTGATTTATCTGCATCACCTTCGTCAGCGGCAGGCCTGCCGACTGAACCCATTCCCGGCTCAGCTTTTGCTGTGGCGTGAGCCAGAGCTGCCAGCGCGACTGCTGACCAAGCTGCTGTAACAGCGGCAAGAGTAAGAGCTGGGTTAACAAGGGCTGGTCTTCACGATAAACCACTTCACTGATTAATCCTGTCGAAACGCGCCCGACGGATTTCTGCGTGACGTTGCCAGCGGAAGAAGAGGGAGATGTGACGTGATTTGCATAGCCTGAAGTGTACATATTCATTCCAGCCCTGTAGTTACTGTATGGATATACAGTAACCCCTGTATGCCTAAAGATCAACTTCAATTTCGGAAAGCGTCTCGCAAATTTCGCTCATTATCGTCCTCCTTTTAAAAATCATCTTGCTCACAGGCAATAAGTTGCCTATTTTCCTGCTAACGGATCCGCTAGTAAGAAATGCTGCTGTTAACTTTTGATTTTTAAGGGAATTATTATGAAAAAGATATCTTATGAACGGATTTATAAATCTCAGGAATACCTCTCTCCACTGGGTGAGATCAACCACCGGGCCCTCTTTGGGGGATATACGCTGGCCGTCGATGACGCTGTGTTTGCAATGGTCTCGGACGGCGAGCTCTATCTTAGAGCCTGCGAGCAAAGTGCGACCTACTGTGCGAAAAACGCCTCGTCGTTCCTGACGCTCGTCAAGCGCGGCAGACCGATACTGCTGAATTATTATCGCGTGGACGACTGCCTTTGGCAGGACAAAGATAAGCTGCTGCAGCTCTCTTCATTCGCGCTGGATGCGGCCCGAAACGAGCGCCATCTGCGGCGCCAGCGTAACCGGCTAAAAGATCTGCCTAACCTGACGTTCCAGATTGAGGTGCTGCTCTATGAGGCGGGGATCATGAATGAAGAAACGCTGCGAACGCTGGGTGCGAAAGAGAGCTGGCTAAAGATCCGTCAGATTAACAAGGCGCTAAGCATTAAAGTGCTCTTTGCACTTGAGGGGGCCATTGAAGGGTTGCATGAGGCCGCGCTCCCGGCTGACACTCGCCGGGAGCTAACGGAGTGGGTTAATGCGCTGCCTGCGCAGCGCGAGAGTCACTACGCCAGGTAGCAACACGCTGTTGAAGGTGGCAAATTTCCGGCAGCAACGCGATCAGCAGGCCAATTTGCTGGAGCACCAGCGGCGCTTTGCTGTCGGTACCCGGATCGAGATGTGCAATGCGTTGAGACAGTTCGTCCAGCGACTGCTTAACGCGAGGCTCATCGGCAGGCCGATGGTGCAGGGCATCATCGACATAGCACACCGCGTCATCCAGGAGGCTCAGAATGGCGTGACTGGTCAGTTTTTCGCGGTGGGCGCCCAGGGTAGAAATATAGCTGGTAAACGTGTGGTTCAGGCAAAGCAGCCTGAACGCCGTTTCGCGAATTTCTGCCGTGGCGCGGGGTTCCGTTGACATATTGGAGACGACGGACGCCAGCTCTGCGTCACTGTTGTGCGCATCGCGGCGGGCGATACGGTAGGCCAGGCGGTTGTCACGGCCCTGATGGTACTGCTCAAGGATCGCATCCAGATACCGGCAGTTTGCGTTCATTGCCCGGTCCAGCACGCGGGGTAAATTGCGAAAACGCCAGTCTGGCCAGATAAAGCTGACCGCCGCCCAGGCGATAGCGCAGCCGATGAGGGTATCGAATACGCGCGGCAGGGCGACTTCAAAGCCTTCTCCCAGCAGATTGAAACACAGCAGCACCAGCAGGGTGATAAACATGGTGGCATGCGCATACTGCACGTTGCGAAAAGCAAAGAAAAGCACCCCGGTTATCACGATGAGAATAAGCTGCCCCTCAATTGAGGGCACAAAGTAGAGCACCGGTAGCCCGATGGCGACGCCCACCAGCGTGCCGATGATTCGCAACGCCAGGCGGTGTCGGGTGGCGTTGTAGTTGGGCTGACAGACAAACAGGCTGGTCAGCAGGATCCAGTAGCCGTGGTGTAAACCGGTTATCTGAATAAAGGCATAGCCGACGCACAGCACCAGCGACATGCGCACCGCATGGCGGAAAAGCGCAGACTCCGGCGTAAAATTCCGGCTCAGGCGCAGCCACATATCGCTAAAGCCGTGCAGGCTGTCGTCGGCAAGCTGGTTCTCGGCATCAGAGCCCGGCATCGCCAACGCCTGCTCCGACTCGATGGTCGCCAGCTGGGCATCAATCGCGCGCAGGTTATTGAGCAAGAATCCCAGGGCGTTGATATGTTCAGGCGACGTGCCGCTGGCCTGAACGCGATCGAGCGCCGCATCAAGATGGCTGAATGCCCGCTCAAAGCGCGGATCGTGCTGGTACGGCGTGCGCAGCAAAATAGAGCGCGAAAGCTGATGGCAGGCCTGAGACTGCATCGACAGCAGCCGCTGGAAGCGGAACATCACGTCGCAGTAGCGAAACTTCTCGCGCAGCGCCGCATACTGAACGTGCGAGGAGCTGGCGCGTTCATGAATATCCTGGGCTACAAAATAGTAGTGCAGCGTTCGGCGGGTTCCGCGCTGGCCGCGATCGCCGCGCAGTCGGGTCAGCAGCGAGGCCTTGGTTTGGTTCAGGGTCGCTACCAGCTGGCCGTTTGCCAGGGCCAGATCGTAAAGGGGAGCCTGGCTATCGTCCTCGATGTCCGGGTCGAACAGCCGAGACTTTAACTCAAGGTAGTGCGCCAGCTGCTCATAGCTGCGCGCGAGGTTATCCTGCAGCGCGCGAACCGGAAAGATGAGATGCCCGGTCAGGGTCAGCAGGTTGTACCAGATAGCTCCCAGCAACAGCAGCATGGGTTGTTGATACCACTGATCGTACAGCGAAACGCCAAGCATGGTATAGATGGCAATCAGCAGTGCGCCAAAGGCGATGGTGGCATAGCGCTGCCCGAGGCCGCCGAGCAGAATAAACCCGCTGGTGGAGAGCGTCAGCCCGAGTGCGAACAGCCAGGGCCACGGAAACAGCAGCTCCACGGAGGCTGAAGCAATAAAGAAGCAAATCAGGGTAATAACGAGGTTGCGCAGGCGCCCGGTCAGTCGGTCGTCAAGATCCGCCAGCGCCCCGGCGACCACGCCCAGCGTGAGCGGGATGGTGAGCTTTACGTCGTTAAGCCACCAGGGCAGGGCCGCCGTTCCGCAAAGCGCGATAAAGATTCTGGCGTTATAGAGCCAGCTGCTGTTCCAGGTATAGCGGCGAAGCAGTGGGCTTAGCATGAGCGCGGCCACTCCTTTTTACTGAAAACGACGACGAGCATTTGCTTCTCGCGCGGCCTGCGCGACTTCAACCGATACCACTCTGCGCCCGACAGGCCACAGGGCAATTGCGGCAATCTTAAAGTTGGCGATGCCGACCGGAATGCCGATTATCGTGACGCACTGCATAATCCCGGTGAAGATGTGCATCAGGCATAACCACCAGCCAAAGAAAATCAGCCACAGGATGTTCAGCAGCGTTCCGCCGGTATTCATCAGCGCGTTTTGTCTCTCCGGGTTGAGTTCATCCACGTGAACCGCTTCGTTACCGTAAGGAACCAGCGACAGCTTGGTGATTTCCCAGCAGGAGCGCGTCAGGGGAAGCGTGAAAATCAGCACGATGCTGACCAGCGTGGCAAAAAGCCATGAAAGGGTGGTGGCAAAACCGCCAAGGACAAAATTCAGGACATTCAAAACGGTACGCATAAACCCTCAGTTCCTTTCGCTATGATTGACGCCGGGTGATTGTAACGTTTTTTTAGGCTGGAGCACCTTAAAACTGGCAGTTAAACTGTCAGGTAATTTATCTCATCGTGGATTTGGCGGGACATGGAACTTAAAGCAACTTCAATGGGCAAACGCCTGGCGCAGCATCCCTACGACAAGGTCGTCCTTCTTAATGCCGGGGTGAGGGTCTCTGGAGAACGCCACGAGTATCTCATTCCGTTTAATCAGCTTCTGGCGATCCACTGCAAGCGCGGGCTGGTATGGGGCGAGCTGGAGTTTGTGCTGCCCACCGATAAGGTGGTGCGCCTGCACGGCACGGAGTGGGCAGAAACTCAGCATTTCCATCACCATTTGAATGCGCTCTGGCAGCGGTGGAGCCATGAGATGAGCGTGATTGCGGCGCAGGTGCTTGAGCAGGTGCTGGAGGATATTGCCCAGCGCGACGAGCAGCAAAAATGGCTGACCCGCCAGCAAACCGCAGAATTGCAGCAAAAGATCGCGCAGGCCATCGCCGCGCTGCCGTTCCCCTCATCGCGCCTTGATGAATTTGAAAACTGCCGCGAGGCGTGGCGCAAGTGTCAGGCATGGCTCGGCGACATTGATAAGAGTCGGCTGGCACATAACCAGGCCTGGACCGATGCCATGCTGGTCCGGCATGCCGATTTCTTCCGCAATATTGAATCCTCTCCGCTTAACCCTGCTCAGGCGCGCGCCGTGGTTAACGGCGAGCGGTCGTTGCTGGTGCTGGCGGGGGCCGGCAGCGGCAAGACCTCGGTGCTGGTGGCGCGCGCGGGCTGGCTCCTGACGACGGGCGAGGCCGCGGCGGATCAGATTTTGCTGCTGGCGTTTGGCCGCAAAGCGGCGCAGGAAATGGATGAGCGCATCCAGCAGCGCCTGCACACCGAGGATATTTCGGCCCGCACCTTCCATTCCCTGGCGCTGCATATTATTCAGCAGGGCAGTAAAAAGGTACCGGTGGTGAGCAGGCTGGAAAACGACGCTCAGGCGCGCCGGGATCTGTTTATCAAGGCGTGGCGACAGCAGTGCAGCGAGAAAAAGGCGCAGGCCAAGGGGTGGCGGCAGTGGCTGGAAGAGGAGCTTGGCTGGACGGTGCCGGAAGGCAGCTTCTGGCAGGATGAAAAGCTGGCGCGCCGCCTGGGTTCGCGCCTCGACCGCTGGGTGAGCCTGATGCGCATGCACGGTGGCTCGCAGGCTGAGATGATCGCAAACGCGCCGGAAGCGATCCGCGACCTGTTTTCCAGGCGGGTTAAGCTCATGGCGCCGATGCTGAAAGCCTGGAAAACGGCGCTGAAAGAGGAAAACGCCGTCGATTTTTCCGGCCTCATCCATCAGGCGATTATCATTCTGGAAAAAGGCCGTTTCGTCAGCCCGTGGAAGCATATTCTCGTTGACGAGTTCCAGGATATCTCACCGCAGCGCGCCGCGCTGCTCGCGGCGCTGCGCGCGCAGAATAAGCACACCTCGCTCTTTGCCGTTGGCGATGACTGGCAGGCTATCTACCGCTTCAGCGGCGCGCAGCTCTCGCTGACGACCGCATTCCACCACTATTTTGGCGAAGGCGATCGCAGCGATCTCGATACCACCTACCGGTTTAACTCGCGCATCGGTGAAATTGCTAACCGCTTTGTCCAGCAAAACCCGTATCAGCTGGCGAAGCCGCTGAACAGCCTGACGCAGGGGGACAAAAAGGCGGTGACGCTGCTGCCGGAGGACAAGCTGGAGCCGCTGCTGGACAAGCTGAGCGGCTATGCGAAACCGGACGAGCGTATTCTGGTGCTGGCCCGCTACCATCATCTTAAGCCCGCGGCGCTGGAAAAAGCGGCCACCCGCTGGCCGACGCTGCAGCTGGATTTTATGACAATTCACGCCAGCAAGGGCCAGCAGGCAGATTACGTGATTGTGCTGGGATTGAAGGATGGCAGCGACGGCTTCCCGGCGCCCGCGCGTGAATCCGTTATGGAAGAAGCGCTGCTTCCGGTGCCGGAAGATTTCCCGGATGCCGAAGAGCGTCGCCTGCTGTACGTGGCGATAACGCGCGCGCGCCATCGCGTCTGGCTGCTTTTCAACAGCGATGCGCCATCGACGTTTGTTGATATCCTGAAGAGTCTTGACGTGCCGGTGGCGCGCAAGCCATAACGAAGACAGGCGAAGAAGAGTAGGCCGGGTAAGGCGTAGCCCCCACCCGGCAACAAAAGCTACTTCAATCTTTCGGCAAGATAGCGCGGATAATCAGGGATCAGGATCTCAACCGGCGAGCCAAACTGCGGCGATTCGATGATGAAATCCGCCGTCGACAGGTTCGTTGCGACGGGAATATTCCACACCGTCGCCAGGCGCAGCAGCGCCTTTACGTCCGGATCGTGAGGCACCGCGTTCAGCGGGTCCCAGAAGAAAATCAGCACATCAATCTTGCCTTCCGAAATCTGCGCGCCAACCTGCTGATCGCCGCCCATCGGGCCGCTCAGCATGGCGTTCACCTCAAGACCCGTTTCGCGATGGATCAGGTTGCCGGTGGTGCCGGTGGCGGAGAGCGTGTGCTGCTCCAGCAGCGCCTGATGGCGGCGAACCCAGTTGAGCAGCATCTGCTTACAGTGGTCGTGCGCCACCAGAGCAATGTGTTTGCGTTCGGGGAGGGTGCGAGTTGTCAGTTCCATAAATATGTCCGTCAGTTTATCTGGCTACACGATGACGGGAAGCGCCTGACGCTGCAAGAGAAGGATGAAAAAATGTGGCTTATGACGACGGTTGCTGCTTTGCCCACTGCATAAAGCGGGCGCGCGTGTCCGGGTCGGCCTGCTGGAACCAGAATTTCAGCCGCTGCTCGGTGAGCGTCTGGGACTGGGGCGGAATGACGTCCAGCTCCGACACGCCGGATAACAGCGTGCTGTCGTCGGCCATCAGGGGGGCGAACTGGGGCAGGGAGGCGCGCCTGTTGGCTTTGTTATAGATTTCCGTGTCGGCTTCATAATCGGTGCCCCTGGGGTTTTGCGTCAGTGCCAGAATGTCGAGCTTAACGGGAATAGGCGTTGCATCGCCGTCAAGCAGCTCGATGCGCGGCGCGGCGTCGAATGTCATTGACTCTTTTTCCGTTTCAATGCGCGGAAGATGAAAGTTAACCTGGCTGACGCGCTGCGTGTCGAAGCTCATAACCAGCGGCGGAGAGATATAGGTCCGCTGCTCGTGGTTCGCCAGGCGAATGGTCTTTTCAACGCGGAAAACCACCTGATGCGGCCCGTTATCCAGCTCGATGCTGTCAGCGCCGCGCAGCAGCGAGCTCGAGACCTTTTTCCCGTCCAGCACCAGCAGATCGATATCGGTAGAGAGCCTCAGCGTGGTGGCAAAGACGCAAACCGGCATAATTAACGCAATCACCGCAGAGGCAAGGCCGGGTTTCATAGGGCGCTCCTGTTGAAAGGACGTGTGTCGTTATAATGTGTCTACGTTTTTCTCGGTTCACGTTTACTAACATATAGACATAAAACCCCGTTTTGCCCTCATGCGTCCGTATGGGATAGATGGTTGTACCGCGTGCTATGACGTACACTTTGAAAAAAGCCAGGAGGAAGAGCATGAAAGAGAACGATATTGCCGGGATTCTGACGTCCACACGCACCATTGCGCTGGTCGGGGCAAGCGACAAACCCGATCGCCCAAGCTATCGGGTCATGAAGTATTTGCTCGATCAGGGCTATCACGTGATTCCCGTGTCGCCAAAGGTGGCGGGAAAAACGCTGCTGGGCCAGCAGGGCTACGCCACGCTGGCTGACGTGCCGGAAAAAATTGATATGGTCGATGTATTCCGCAACTCGGAGGCCGTCTGGGGCGTGGCGCAGGAGGCGATCGCCATTGGTGCGAAAACGCTGTGGATGCAGCTTGGGGTGATCAACGAGCAGGCCGCGGTGCTGGCGCGCGACGCGGGGCTGACGGTCGTGATGGACCGCTGTCCGGCGATTGAAATCCCCCGGCTGGGGCTGGCGAAGTGACAAAAAAAAGCCCGATAATCGGGCTTTTTTTACACCGTTAGTTCCTCAGGCGGGGAGCCTGTAGCTGTTTACGGATCGTTTGTGCGAGTTCGTCCATGGTGGGTTGCTCCGGATGTTCTTCCTGCAGCTCACCGCTCAGCTGTGCTTCAGCAAGGTAGGTGTGCACCGGCTGCCCGTCGTCGCCTTCCATGACCACGTGATACCAGGGCGCGGCGCGAAGCTCTGCGTCAACCGCCAGCTCGTCGGCTGACGGTTCATCGAGGGAATACTCCGGGTCGATATCCACGACCACACCCAAATACCCAAGCAAGGTGTGGCGGACCTGCTGGCCGATACCGAATTTGCTGGCAATCATAGTCACCTCCCGGGAAACATTGCTTACGCTCTATGTGCGGGCAATATTTCTCTTTTCAAGTTACATGACGCGACAGGCAAACCCTTTCAGATACAGCCCTTCCGGGTAGGTAGCGATCACGGGATGGTCGGCCGCCTGACGGAACTGCTCTATAAATTGTACATCACGACCCGCATCTATTGCGGCATCGGCGATGATTTTCTGAAATAAATCGGTGGTCATCAGGCCGGAGCAGGAGAAGGTCAGCAGCACGCCGCCCGGGTTCAGCAGCTGGATAGCCAGCATGTTGATGTCTTTGTAGCCGCGGCAGGCGCCCATCAGCTGGCTTTTGTTCTCGACGAACTTCGGCGGGTCCATCACGATAACGTCAAATTTCTCGCCCTGGTCGCGGTATTTGCGCAGCAGCTTGAACACGTCGTCGCGCACGAACTCGGCCTTGCTCAGGTCCAGCCTGTTCAGCTCAACGTTCTGCTTCGCCACGTCCAGCGCCTCCTGTGACGTATCAACGCTCACCACCTGCGCGCAGCCGCCCATCAGGGCAGAGACCGCAAAACCGCCGGTGTAGGAGAAGCAGTTCAGCACGCGCTTATCGGCCACGTACTGGCGGGTCGCCAGGCGGCTGTCGCGCTGATCGAGGTAGTAACCGGTTTTGTGGCCGCCCTGAATATCCACCAGCAGCTTCATGCCGTGCTCTTCGATAGGCAGCAGGGCAGGCGGCAGTTCGCCCGTAACCGGCCCCTGCGTCAGCTCGAGGCCTTCTTTTTTACGCACGGCCACGTCGCTGCGGTCATAAATGGCGCACTGCGGGAAAACGGACTGCAGGGCGCTAATCAGCGCGGCGCGCTGGTATTCGGCACCCGCGCTCAGCAGCTGCAGCACGAGGAAATCGCCAAAGCGGTCAATCGTCACGCCAGGCATGCCGTCGGATTCACCGGCAATCAGGCGATAGCTGTCCAGCCCGTCGCGCTTTGCCAGCCACTCGCGCCACTGCTGCGCCTGCTGCAGGCGACGGACGAAGAAATCAATATCGATGGTTTCATCTTTGTCGAACGTCCAGACGCGCGCGCGGATCTGGGACGCCGGCGAATAGGCGCCGCGGGCTAACCATTTCCCCTGATGGTCAACGATATCGATGGTTTCACCGAGGCTGGCTTTGCCTTCCATGCGGGCAACCGCGCCGGAGAAGACCCAGGGATGGCGGCGCAACAATGACTTCTCGCGCCCTTTGGCTAACACTAAACGTACGCTCATAATTTGCTATTCTGTCGATTCAAGAAAATGGCCGCCATTTTCCCGAGTTCAGTGGGGAAATGCAACGCGCCTGACGGATAAGGAGAGAGATGATGTCAAAAGTCTGCACAATCGCCTGGGTTCACGGCATGGTTCAGGGCGTCGGGTTTCGCTACAGCACTCAGCGCGAGGCCCTGGAGCTGGGGCTGACGGGTTACGCGCGCAACATGGACGACGGCAGCGTCGAGGTGCTGGCCTGCGGCGACGCGGCGCAGGTGGAAAAGCTGATGGCGTGGCTAAAAGCGGGTGGGCCGCGCAGCGCGCGGGTTGATAAGGTCCTGACCGAACCGCATCAACCCGGCAGAGAATACGTGAACTTTGGTATTCGCTATTAAATGCATTTCACCGGCTTTGGCAGGCCGGCAATTTTGGTCGCCTGCTTGGCCGGGCCTTTCGGGAACAGGCGGTACAGGTAGCGGCTGTTGCCTTTCTCTTCGCCAAAGGTATTCGCCATCGCCTTCACCAGCATGCGAATCGCGGGGGAGGTGTTAAATTCGAGATAAAACGCGCGCACGAAGCGCACCACTTCCCAGTGTTCCGGGGTAAGGACGATGGCCTCTTTTTCGGCAATCACCTCAGCCAGCGCTTCGCTCCACTGGCCGCTGTCCTTCAGATAGCCATCGCTATCGGTTTCGATCTCTTTGCCTTCAAAGCTCAACATAATCATTCACACGTTAGTCAAAAAACCTGCGAAGTGTAGCAAAAGTGCCGCCGTGGAATAAACAGCCGTCTACAGCAGCAGCTGCAGCAGGTTGTTGGCATTGAGCTTTTTCAGCGCGTTGCACTTATGGGTGGAGACCTGCTTCTCCGCCATATTGGTCAGGATCGCGATATGGCGTACGGGTATGCCGCCAATCAGCAGGTCGAGCACGTTGAACTCGGTTCCCGTCAGGCAGCTGTCCAGGCTGCGCGTGCGCCGGGGCTCTTTGACCAGCACGTAGGGCGCGTCCGCGACGGCAATTCTGTCGTCGATGATATAAATCCTCAGCGCCTCAAAGCGCTTGCGCAGGTGCGTCGCCAGCGCCCAGCCCTTTTCGTTGCACACCAAATAGAGCGAACCCTGCCAGCGCGCGGCTTCAAGCCGGAAAAGAATATTTACCAGCGACTGATGGGCGGCCGTAATGGAGAAACGGCAGCGGATCGCCAGCGTGTCGCGCGCCAGCAGCGCAGGATGCCAGCGAATGCCCTGGCTCTCCACCAGGGCCTGCGGGTGGCGGCGCAGGAGGGAAAAGCGCAGTCCTTCGGCATAAAATCGGTTGTTATCAAGAATGGCGTAGCTCACGGTTCCCTCGTCATAGCGTGCTGGGGGTATAGATCACGCGCAGCGTGCCGGTGTAGTCCCCGGCGTTTTTGCTGCTGGCGGCAAAGGCAGGCGTGGTCAGCATGATGGGAGCCGGAATGCACAGCACGGTTTCGCGGCCACCGGGCAGGACGACCTGACGCAGATAATCAGGGTTATAGGTGCCTTGCCAGACGATCGCTTTGCCGTTCGTCACGCTCTCCTTCGCGCCGGTTATCGGGTTAGTCACCGACACGCGGTAGTCAAGGCGATCCCGCTCCTGCGTGGGGCTGCCACCGCGGCGGCGAATGGAAAACGCGCCGTCCGCGCGCCCGGCAGCGTCGGCGCCGTCGTCCTCGAAGCGGATAAACGCGCGCGGGCTGGCGCTGTTATTGCCGTCGTACAGGCACATGTCGAGCGTGCTTTCGCCCTGAATCTCGCTGCCGCCGGGGCGGCCCGGGAAGTTGGTCAGGTTCAGGTTGACGATTGGCGTCGAGTGGGGGAACGCGGGCAGATAGATCTGCTGATTGCCTGAATCCACCACCTCGATGCGAATCGACGCCTGCCAGTTGGCGATGGTCAGATAGCCCGGGCAGCCCACGTTGCCGTCGTTAAAGTTGCCGCCGCAGGCGGCGCTTCCCCATTCGCGCAGGTTTTGCTTCAGCGTGGCGGTCCAGATGCCGGCCTGGTTGAGCTTGTTGAGCTCGCTTTTCACGATGTAGAAATCGAAATACGGCTCGCTGTTCCACGCCGCGATATCTCCCGCGCCGCCGGTCACGTAGCTGGCGAAGGCGTAGGTTTTGCCGTTCATGAACATGTGCTTTTCGCCATACACCTTAACGTCGACCGTTTTTTTGCTGACCGCGTGGGTAAAGCGCAGGTTAATCGGATAGGGCGCTGCCGGGTTGGCCGTAAACCACACCGGCGCCGTCATGCAGGCCCCGAAGGTCGGGTCGGTGCGCGACGGGCAGGTGAGGGTATTTCGCCCCCACTTCTGCGGATCGCTGGCGATAAAGCCGCCCGACTCGTGCAGCCAGATGTCCAGGCGCGCGGGGGAGGCCAGGCGATCGAAGCTCACCCCGACGCTGGTGTTTCTGCCCGCCGGGCTGCCCGCCCTCGCCTGGGCTGCCCATATGCTGAGCAGCAGTAGAATAAAGAGAAATTTTTTCACATCATCTTCCTGTCGTTATTTTTCAGCGTTCATCGCCGTTGGGCTCGCCAGCGGCGCGCGTCCGGCAAGCATCAGCTGCGCCTGCTGCTGCACCGTTTCCGGCAGCGCCGAGAACGTCAGCTCTTCGCAGGTCACCGTCCCGACGTAGCGCACCACGTCGCGCATGCTTTTCACCTTCAGCGCGCAGGAATAAAACTGGTGCTGCTTGACCAGGTAGAGGGCGTGGAGCAGGGCGTCGCTCTGCGCGCTGAAGCCGCCGTTGCCCAAATCGCTCCAGCCGTTGACGTTGAGCGGCACGCCGCCGACGAACGGGGTTTGCTGGCCGTCGGTCAACTGGCCGAGCCAGGTGTAGCGGGTCGTGGTTTGCACATCGCGGCGCAGCATTTTTCCCGGCACCATAAAGACGGTTCGGCTGCCCGACCCCTGGGTGATCTCGCTGCTGGCCCCGTGGGAGACGTCCAGCGATTCGTTCACCGTCAGGGTCGTCTGCTGGTAGCCCGGCAGGGCGAAAAGCGCCCGCGCGTTGGCCGGGACGTCCGCGCTCCCGCCGTTGTCCAGCGACACGGCAACGCGCGAATCCGGCGTCTCTTCCGGCGTGAGAACGTCCACGGCAATCGCGGAAGCAGGACGCCCGTCGCTCCAGCGGCCAAACCACAGGCCGGAGCGCGAGAGGGCAAGGGTGGAGCTGTAGCTGCCGCTGCTGCTCAGCGTATGCTTGCTGTCCTGACGATCCCAGGCGTCGCTGACCGTCAGGCTGCCGTTGCCGTATCGGCCCCCCTGGCGCGTATAGGCTGACGCGTTAACCGAGTCGCTGTTGATGCCCGAGGCGTTAAGGCCGTATTCGTTCTCGCCGCGCGCGTCGGTATACCAGTTGTGCGACGCGCTGTAGCTCATCTGGTCCTTTTGACGCTGCTGGTGCTGCCAGGTGGCGCCCAGCGAGGTATAGCTTGACGCATCGCCCTGGCGGCTGTGCGCCATCGAGACGCTTACGCTGAGATAGGCCCCCTTGTCGCGGCCGTCGCGCGAGTGGTCGTTGCGCATAAACAGGCTGACGCTGCTGTTGACGTTCAGCCCGCGGGTGGTAAAGGCGTTGCTCAGGCCTCCCTGCCACGCCTGCGATCGCGAGCGGGTCATGTAGACGTTGTCCCACGGAAGCCCCTGGTCGTGGCGGTCGTCGCCATCCGGAAGCTCGCGGCGGGAGACGTAGCGCCCCTCGTTGCGGTTGTCCGAGTAGCCCAGGCTTGCATACCAGCTGCCGACGGGGACGGAAAGCATCACCGACAGCGAGCGGTAGCAGCCGTTGATGGCGTCAAAGCCGGTGCTGAGCGAGTCGCAGCTATCCGCGGACAGCGCGTTGCGGTAAACGCTCAGCGAAAAGCCGTCGTTGTAGCTCACCTGCTGGATGTTGCCGCGCTCCCCTTTGCTGCCGTACAGGTAGCTGAAGCGGGTGCTCAGGACGCCGTCAATTGGGCCAGCGTTGAACCCGCGGCTCCAGTCGAGCGCATTTTCCACAAACTGATGGTGTTTCGTGGTCGTGCCGCCGCTGGTCAGCGCCAGCGTCGGGGTAATGGGCAGGCGAACGCCCGCCTGCGCCACGGCGGAGCGGGACGCACTGGGATCGTCGTTGTCCGTTTCCCCCGCCTGCATAAACCACTCCACGCGGTCAAACGGGGTGATGCCGGTGCGGGTAAACGGTATCTGCTCGGTGCGCGTTAGGCGGTTGTTTTCATAGATGGAGAGCGTGACCGTGTAGCTGCCGTCCGGGAAGGCGCGGGTGTCCAGCGTTTGCGCCCCGGCGTTCAGATAGAAGCTGGCCAGCAGCTGGTTGCCGCGCTGCGCGTCGATGCGCGCATCGTGGGAAAGCAGCACGGTAATCGGCGTGCCCTTTGACTGCTGGACCGGATTGATCCACGCGCGGGTCGAGCCCGCGCGCAGGCCGCGAATCTTGCCCAGCGGAAGCTGGCTGAGGTTGATGTTGCCGCCCGCGTTGCTGAACAGATCGCGGGTATCCATTTCGCCCGCCTGAAGGTAGTACTGGCGCAGAATATCCTGGCGAAACCACGCGTTGTTGATGGTGACATCCTGCTGCTGCCGGTGCCGTGAACGCTGCCCCAGCCAGGTCCAGTCGAGGTTGAGATAGCCGTCCTGCGTAACGGCCAGCGCGCCGTTGCCCTGCACGGTGGCAGACTGGTAATCCTCGTCGGCGACGAAGTTGATGTTCTGCTGGTGGATCAGGGCATTTTCCGCGTCGCTCGTCGGCTGATACCACTGGCTCTCCTCGGAGGGCTTAGGCAGGAAGGCTTTGTCAAAGAACAGGTTAATGCGCGCGTTGTTTTCATCGTAAATAATCGCCGCGCTGCGGGTGTCGATGTAGTCGCATCCGCTGGCGGAGCCGTTGCTGCTGCACGCCAGGTTTCCGTTACGCGCGAGCGGGGCGGACAAGGCCGCGCTGAGGGAGGCGATAAGTTTCGGATCGTCGTTAAACCGTCGCTTAACGGCGGCGATCAGCGCGTCAGGCGCGACAAACGTGACCGTTTCAAGATTAATATCGGTTTCAAACAGGCCGAGCGAATCGCCGTAGAGGCTGACTTCGGTCCACAGGCGCTGCGTTTTCGCCAGATCTTCAAAGCCCGAAGGAACAGCCATATCGGCATGAACAAGTGGAGCGGAAGCGGGTAACAATACGGCAAAGAGGAGAGTATTTCTGTGAAAAGCCATGAACGAGCCTCGACGTCATCCTGACATCAGAGGGTGGGCACCCTCTGATGTATTTCCTTTTACGAGCTGTGGGGTTACGCACCGCCTTCCGCAGTGGTCGCCTGAGTCAGCATCAGGCTTACGACGCCGCTGTACTGGCCGGTTTTAACGATGCCTTTCGTGGTCTGAGAGATGGTCAGCGGCAGCACGGCTGAACCGTTTTCGATGCTGCCCGGGAACAGCTCGGTGCCGGTAAATTCAGCATCGGTGGTGTTCAGGGTTTTGTCGCCCAGCTTCACGGTCATCGGGATCGTTTCATTGCCATCGGCGTTGGTCAGTTTTGCCGCGCTGACAAGGCGCACTTTGACGTTGCTGGTCGCGGAGTTAGACCACACCTTGGTGTTGAGGCGGTAGCTTTCCAGACCGCGGCCCGGCAGGTACTGCATATCGATGCTGGCCGGCAGCGGGGTGTTGTCCGCCTGCGTCATGTCGAGCTGTGAATCGACGTTGGCATTTACCGTGATGTCTTTCTGGATAGCCATCGCGCTGAACGCAGTGGACATCGCGGCAACGATCATCAGAGGTTTAATATACTTTTTCATTGATATCTCCATATTTACAGACGAGCTCCATTAGCCCTTTAAACAAACCACGAGGGGTTCTACAGTGACGTCGCGTTATTGCACGACGGGTAAATCTGCTTCCTCAGCCGTTTTATTAATCCAGTTGAAGTAGCGGAATTTGTATTTCTGGCCTTTGGCCCTGGCGAGCGTTTTTAATTGACGCTCCGTATCGGGATAAATCGTCGCGTCTTCCTTAATCCACCTGCAGTTGTCCGCCGCGTCGCACACGCCTATCTCTTTCAGCGGCACGCGCACGGTGCCGTCATTTTTCAGCGTTCCCCGCGCGGGGTTGATGCCCAGCGAGACCACCACCTTTTCCGGCGCGAGGTGTACCAGCGCCCCCCAGATGACGTTCACGCCGAGTTTGGCGCTCGCCGCGCCGCCTGACGACGCAGGAAGAATGCTTCCCGGCTGCTTAACGCCCTCAAAATAGACGCGCCACGTGCTCTCTTTCGCCGGTGCCGTCAGCGACACCAGGCGAACCACCCGTAACGCGCCTGCGGCCAGGGCGAATTTTTCCGGCGTGACGACAACGCCACCTTCTTTCCATGCGGCCACGTCGATCTCTTTCTCCTGCGGCGTACCCGGATTAAGAATTTTCTTTTGCCTCACTCGAATGAACTGAATATCATCACTTTTAGATGCCACTCTTATCTGCGCTGCACCGGAACTTTCCACATTCAGTTCCATGGGATAAACGCTCATATTGGCCATTGTCATTTCCGAGAAAAATGACAGTGAAATTGCGGCTGCGTAAAACGTGTTGGTCATATTCATTAATTTGTTCTGCTTCAAGTATGCCTGCCTGATTGAGGTTCATTCACGGCGGTTGCCCACCCGTGTCCGTCCGCTGTCGTCGTGCTTCAGGGCAGGGAAACTTTAACCAGAACAGCATGTTGTGAATACTTGTATCGTTTAACTTGTGATGTACAGGTTTTTATCCTGCTTTGCCTGGCTTATGGTTATTTAGTTAAAAGAAAATGCCGCGAAAGGGAGCGTTCAGGACGATCCTCCTGATGCGAAAACGGGCGAATAAACGCGCTATTTTCGCCGCCTGCTGTTCTTTTCGGAAACAACGCAGGTGCGCGGTATAACCTGAGAATAAAATATGTTTTTTATATGCAATAATTCGTTGTTATTTGATCCTGAAACACACGTTATTAGTCCTGTGGGCCAACCTGAATCGGCAATTACGCTTTCGGCTCCCGCCGTGCGTCTTTTACAGGAATTTATTCGTAATAAGGGCAAAGACCTCAGCCGGGAGGAATTAATTACCCGCGTCTGGGAGGCGTTTGGCTTTACGCCGTCGGGGAATAATCTGAACAAGGCCGTGAGTGAATTACGCAAAGGCTTTCAGTCGCTGGGCGAGCGTAACGAAATTATCGTGACCGTGCCGCGCTACGGATTCCGCTTTGAGGCGGACGTCAGCTGTCAGCCCCAAAAGCGCTTTTTGCCCGCCGACTCCGCGCCTGAGCCGATCGCTGGCGCAGAGAAACCGCCGGTTAAGCGCTGGCCTGCCCTGGGAAAGAAGCGCGTGGCGCTGGCGGTTATCGCCGCGGCGGCAATGGGGCTTGTCATATACATATACAGCCCCAGGGCCCTCACGGTTCCCGCGATGCTCAAGCCGGTGAAGGAGAAAATCGGCCAGTGCAGCATCTGGCTGATTAACGATCACGGTCGACCGCTGGTACTGTCAAAAATGGAACCGCTGCTGGAGGCCAACAACGTTGCGTGTCATCGCGAGGCGTACAACATCTACTATTTCAGCGCGCGCTTCACCATTGCCGCCGCGGACGAAGTCTTTATCGGCGCCTGCCCGGTTAGCCCAACCAGCTTCTGTAAAACCATTCGTTATAAAAGCGGGGCAGAGCAATGAAAATAACGCTGTTATCCGCGCTGGGCTGTGCGCTGATGGGGGGAGCCGTGGGGCTTGCCATTTGTACCTACCTCTCTCACAGAGGGGATGCGCTTGCCTGCAGCACGGAGTTCAATTTTATTCGCAATCAGGGAAAGGCGAGCGAGGTGAAGGTGAACACGATCGCCCAGTTTTATTTCCACAAGGATGGAACGGGCCTGACGACCTATAAAGGGGCCGCGTCGGCGGAAGGGCGCAATATGATTGTCGACAGAGACATGGATTTTAACTGGCAACGCCGAGACGATGACAACGTTATTGTTCTCACCTACACCAAAACGTGGCGGCGGCATAATGATAATACGCCCGATGCGCAGTGGGGCAGTTTTGCGCGTCCGACGGCACGCTATTATCTGACGCTGTCTGAAATTTCGCCCTCAGTCTGGCTGATTCAGGACCGGCTCTATCCGACCTATATTTGCCGGGGAGAGTAAGGCATAAAAAAAGGAGAATGCCTCAGGCATTCTCCTTTTCTGTTAGGTGTCAGTCGGCTTAATCGCGGCTGGCGAAGCCCAGGATGCTGAGCAGGCTGACGAAGATGTTGTACAGCGACACGTACAGGCTCACGGTGGCGCGGATGTAGTTGGTCTCACCGCCGTGAATGATGTTGCTGGTTTCATACAGGATCGCGCCAGATGAAATCAGAATGAACACCGCGCTGATCGCCAGGTGCAGCGCAGGCAGCTGCAGGAAGATGTTCGCGACCATGCCAATCAGCACCACCACGATACCCGCCATCAGCATACCGCCGAGGAAGGACATATCCTTGCGGGTGGTCAGCACGTAGGCCGAGCAGCAGAAGAACACCAGCGCGGTACCGCCCAGCGCCATGCCGATCACGTCGCCCATTCCGGCAGACAGGTAGGCGTTCAGGATCGGTCCCAGAATGTAGCCCAGGAAGCCGGTAAAGGCGAAGGCGGAGAGGATCCCCACCGGTTTATCGGCGGTTTTGTAGGTCAGGAACATCAGGCCGTACATGCCCACCAGCGTCAGGATCAGCCCCGGAGACGGCAGCATCAGCACGGTGCTGGCCGTTGCGGTGATAGCGGAAAACGCCAGCGTCAGGCTGAGCATGAAATAGGTATTGCGCAGCACCTTGTGGGTGCTGAGTAGCGATGTGCGGTCGCGTGAAGATGTAATTATACGATCCATGAGTCACTCTCTTATGACAGATGTAATTGCTGGCAAGCATAGGAAACGCGGCGTCAGACTCAAAATGGTTTTACCCATCTTTACTCAGTGCATTCGCGCTTTGCGTGGCCGTTTGTCCTGCAAAAATCCCTTTTCGTAGAAGGAATGGCGATTTACCGATTTTATTCAGATCAAGCTCTTATAGGTTACTGAAAAATATTGCGTTATTACAGCCCCGGCGCTAAGAGTTATTTCCGCATCGTCATAAAACAGACAACAAGGCGAAGGAAATGAAACCACAAACACGCAATATCTTTACACTCTCTTTGTTAACCGCCGCGGTGCTTGGCGCGAGCGCCCCGGCGTGGGCGGCTAACGTCCCGTCAGGAACCGCGCTGGCAGAGAAGCAGGAGCTGGTTCGAAACAACGGTAACGAACCCGCGTCGCTTGACCCGCATAAAGTCGAAAGCGACGTCGAATTCAATATTATCAGTGATTTATTCGAAGGGCTGGTCAGCGTCTCTCCGAAAGGTGAGATCCAGCCGCGCCTGGCGGAGAAATGGGAAAACAAAGACAACACCGTCTGGACGTTCCACCTGCGCCCGGACATCACCTGGAGCGACGGCACGGCCATCACCGCGCAGGACGTGGTGTGGAGCTGGCAGCGGCTGGTCGATCCCAAAACGGCGTCCCCTTACGCCAGCTATCCGGGAAGCATGCATATTGTGAATGCCGCCGGGATTGCCGAGGGCAAAACGCCCCCGGACGCGCTCGGCGTGAAGGCGATTGACGACGCCACGCTCGAAGTGACCTTAACCCAGCCGAACGCGGCCTTCCTGGCGATGCTGGCGCACCCGTCGCTGGTGCCGATTGATAAGGTGCTGGTGGGGCGTTACGGCGAGAAGTGGACCAAACCCGAGCACATCGTCACCAGCGGGGCGTACAAGCTCTCTCAGTGGGTGGTCAACGAGCGCATCATCGCCGAGCGCAACCCGCGCTACTGGGATAACGCGCATACCGTTATTAACAAGGTGACCTATCTGCCGATTACCTCGGAAGCCTCGGACGTGAACCGCTACAAGGCGGGCGAAATTGATATCGTCTATACGGTGCCGATCAACCAGTTTGCGCTGCTGAAAAAAACGCTGGGCAGCGAGCTGGACGTGTCGCCGCAGCTCGCGACCTATTACTACCAGTTCAACACCGCCCGTCCGCCGTTTAACGATGCCCGCGTGCGCCTGGCGCTGAACCTGGCGCTGGATAAGGACATCATTGCCGAGAAGGTGCTGGGGCAGGGGCAGCGCCCGGCGTGGCTCATCAGCCAGCCGGACATCGGCGGCGTGACGCTTAAAAATCCTGACTACGCCAGCTGGCCAATGGACAAGCGCATCGCCGAGGCGAAAAAGCTGCTGGCCGAAGCCGGATTCAACGCCGATCATCCTCTTAGCTTTAACCTGCTCTACAACACCTCCGAGTCGCACCAGCGCATCGCCATTGCCGCCAGCTCGATGTGGAAGAAAAATCTTGGCGTGGAGGCGAAGCTGCAGAACCAGGAGTGGAAGACCATGCTCGACACCATGCACACCCACAACTTTGACGCGGTGCGCTACGCGTGGATCGCAGACTACGACGATGCGTCCACCTTCCTGAATAACTTCCGCACCGGCGATAGCCAGAACACCACCCAGTACAGCAATCCTGCGTTTGACCAGGCGATGATCGACGCGGCGAAGGCGAAAACGCCGCAGGAGCGCGGGACGTATTATCAGAAGGCGGAAGATTTACTGAGCCGCGACGTGCCCGCCGTTCCGGTCTATCACTACGTGCGCACGCACCTGGTGAAGCCGTGGGTCGGCGGGTTTACGCCGGACAAGCTCGGGTACTACTACACCAAAGATATGTACATTAAAAAGCACTGAGCGTGAGGGCCGCAGGTTGTGCTGATAAAATGGCCAATATGTTGTCGATTCAACCAATTAAGCGCATTTTGGCTATTTTTAAAGCGAACGATCGCCCGCGCACTTTACAGCTCGCGGTGAGGTGTTTATAGTTCGCCTCACTTAGGAAGCGTGGCCGAGCGGTTGAAGGCACCGGTCTTGAAAACCGGCGACCCGAAAGGGTTCTAGAGTTCGAATCTCTACGCTTCCGCCAAATTCGAAAGCCCTGCGATAGCAATATCGCAGGGCTTTTTGCTTTTATGCGCTCACAAAATGGCCGCTCGCAAGATTCGAAAAATTCCTGCTTTACAAGGCGCTAATAGACGTTTATAGTGCGCCTCACTTTGGAAGCGTGGCCGAGCGGTTGAAGGCACCGGTCTTGAAAACCGGCGACCCGAAAGGGTTCTAGAGTTCGAATCTCTACGCTTCCGCCAAATTTAAAAACCCTGCGATGGCAACATCGCAGGGTTTTTTCGTTTACGCGTCGCACATTGTCCGTTCGAGGATCGCCAGCGCCTGGCTGAACTGCGCGTCCGGGATGGTCAGCGGGTAGAGGAAGCGGATCACGTTGCCGTACTGCCCGCAGGTCAGCAGCAGCAGGCCCTGCTCAAGCGCCTTGTGCTGAATTTTCTGCGCGATGGCGGCAGACGGCTCGCGGGTGGTCGGGTCGAAAAACTCGGCGGCGATCATCGAGCCGACGCCGCGCACCGCGGCAAGAGACGGGCAGCCGCCTTTGATCTCCTCCAGCGTGGCCTTCAGCCGGTCGCCCAGCCGCTGCGCGCGATCGCACAGCCCCTCGCTATCGATAATATTCAGCACCGCGTGCGCGGCGGCGACGGCGAGCGGGTTCCCGGCATAGGTTCCGCCCAAGCCGCCGGGGGCGGGCGCGTCCATAATGTCGGCTTTGCCCACCACGCCGGAGAGCGGCATCCCGCCCGCCAGGCTTTTCGCCATGGTCATAAGATCGGGCCCGTCGGCGTAGTGGTCCATCGCAAACAGCCTGCCGGTGCGGGCAAAGCCGCTCTGGACTTCGTCGGCAATCATCACGATGCCGTGCTCGTCGCAGATGCGGCGAACGGCGGCGACCAGCTCCTTCGGCGCAACGTTAAAGCCGCCTTCGCCCTGAACCGGTTCGAAGATAATTGCCGCCACCTGCTTCGCCTCAATGTCGGCCTTGAACAGCCGCTCAATGGCCGTGACGGCGTCCTGCGTGGTGATGCCGTGCAGCTCTGACGGGTACGGCACGTGGTAAACCGAGCCGGGGAAGGGGCCGAAGCCGAGCTTGTAGGGCGCGACTTTGCCGGTCAGCGCCATGGTCATATAGGTTCGGCCGTGGAAGCCGCCGCCGAAGGCGATCACGCCGGGGCGTCCGGTGTGGGCGCGGGCGATCTTAACGGCGTTTTCGACCGCTTCCGCACCGGTTGTGAAGAAGGCGGTTTTGGCCGGGCCTTTTATCGGCGCCAGCTCGTTAAGCTTCTCGGCCAGCGAGACGTAGCTCTCGTAGGGCACAATCTGATACGCCGTGTGGGTAAACTGCTGGAGCTGTTTCTCTACGGCGGCGATCATCTCCGGATGGCGATGGCCGGTATTCAGCACGGCGATCCCGGCGGCAAAGTCGATATACTCATTGCCCTCCACGTCGGTTAACGTGGCGTTCTGCGCCGACTCGGCAAAGAACTGGCACATCACGCCCACGCCGCGCGGGGTGGCGGAAAGACGACGCTGGTGAAATTCGTTGTTGCTCATGTTCAACACCCTTATTTGAGAAAATTACACGCCAAGACGATCGCGCAGGCTGTAGTACGCCGCGCCCATCGCGGTAAACGGAATGCGCAGGCTGCGCCCGCCCGGGAACGGGTAGTGCGGCAGGGTCGCGAAGGCGTCGAAACGCTCCGCGTCGCCGCGCAGCAGCTCGGATATCAGGCGGCCCGCCAGGTGCGTGCAGGTCACGCCGTGTCCGCTGTAGCCCTGCATGTAGTAGATGTTTTTATCGAGGCGGCCAAACTGCGGCATCCGCGAGAGCGTCAGCAGGAAGTTGCCGGTCCAGCGGTAGTCGATTTTGACGCCCTGCAGCTGCGGGAAGGTTTTCAGCAGCTTAGGCATGACCAGGCGCTCCACGTCGTCCGGATCGCGCGCGCCGTACACCACGCCGCCGCCGTACAGCAGGCGGTTGTCGGCGGTCAGGCGGTAGTAGTCCAGCAGGTAGTTACAGTCTTCCACGCAGTAGTTGTTCGGAATAAGCGAGCGGGCAAGATCCTCGGAAAGCGGCGCGGTGGTGACCACCTGCGTGCCGCAGGGCATGCTGCGCTTCGCCAGCTCGGGCTCGACCTTGTCGCCCAGATAGGCGTTTCCGGCGACGATCACGTAGCGCGCGGTGACCCGGCCCTGCGCGGTGCTCACCACCGCCGGGCTGGTGTGCGCAATGTGGGTTACCGGAGACTGTTCGTAAACGCGGCCGCCGTTCAGGCGAATGGCGTCCGCCTCGCCGATGGCTAAATTCAGCGGATGAATATGTCCGCCGCTGTGGTCGAGCAGCGCACCGGTATAGCGATCGCTGTCGACTTCCCGGCGGATCGCGCTGGCGTCCAGCAGCTCCAGCTGGGTATTGCCGTAGCGTTCCCAGTTCTCCTTCTGCTCTTCCAGCGTCTCCATCTGCTTGCCGTTGAGCGCCACGAACAGGCCGCCGGGGCGATAGTCGCACGCGATCTGGTAGCGTTTAATCCGCTCGCGAATAATGTCG
Organism: Enterobacter sp. KBR-315C3_2022; assembly: GCF_041399425.1. Taxonomy (NCBI): domain Bacteria; kingdom Pseudomonadati; phylum Pseudomonadota; class Gammaproteobacteria; order Enterobacterales; family Enterobacteriaceae; genus Enterobacter; species Enterobacter sp. KBR-315C3_2022. The sequence goes on along the minus strand of NZ_JBGKEB010000003.1, from coordinate 49,287 downwards.
CCGCCCTCAAACATCATGCTGCCGAGCATTCTGGCGGCGTCGGGGCCGTAGGTTTTCTCGATAACGTCGATGTCGCGGCTGTAGGAATTAACCAGCTGGCCGCCGTTGCGCCCGCTGGCACCATAGCCGATGCGCGCGCCTTCCAGCAGCACCACGTCGTAGCCCTGCTCGGCAAGGTGCAGGGCGGAGGAGAGGCCGGTGTACCCGCCGCCGACCACGCACACGTCGCAGCTGATGGATTCGCTCAGCGTCGGGAACGGTTCATATTTGTTGGCGCTGGCGGCGTAATAGCTGGTGGTATGTTCAGTCATGATTAAGCCTCCAGGGCAATCCAGATGGTTTTCAGTTCGGTGAATTTTTCCAGCGCGTGCAGGGATTTATCCCGCCCGTTGCCGCTCTGCTTGTAGCCGCCGAACGGCACGGTCATGTCGCCGTCGTTGTAGTTATTGACGAAGACCGAGCCGGCCTTCAGGCGGCGGCTCATGCGGTGCGCGCGGGAGAGGTCGCGGGTCCACACGGCGGCGCCCAGCCCGTAGCGGCTGTCGTTGGCCAGGCGCAGCGCCTCTTCCTCGGTTTTAAAGCGGGTGACGACCAGCACCGGGCCGAAAATCTCTTCGGTGCAGACGGCGGAGGCCGGATCGGCGTCCACGATAATGGTCGGGCCGACGGCGGCGGGCCACGGATTCTTGCGCCCGTCCAGCAGCAGCGCGCCGGATTTCATTCCCTCGCGAATAAAGGTATGCACCGCGTCGGCGTGGCCGTTATCGATCAGCATGCCCATGGTGGTGTCGGGATCGAGCGGATTGCCCGGCTGCCAGTTCAGCGCCTGCGCCTTAAGGCGGGCAAGAAACTCGTCGGCAATGCTCTCTTCCAGCAGCAGGCGCGTGCCCGCGATGCAGACCTGCCCCTGGTTATAGAAAATGCCCGCCGCGGTGCCGCTGACGGCGGCGTCCAGATCCGGGCAGTCGGCGAAGACGACGTTGGCGCTTTTGCCGCCCGCTTCGAGCCACACGCGCTTCATGTTGCTGTCGCCCGCGTCCTTCATCAGCTGCTTGCCGGTGCGGGTTGAGCCGGTAAAGGTCATGACGTCCACGTCCGGATGCAGCGAAAGCGCCTGGCCCGCCTCGTGGCCAAAGCCGGTGATGACGTTGAGCACGCCGTCCGGCAGCCCGGCCTCTTTCGCCAGCGCGGCGAGCCGGATGGCGGTCAGCGGGGATTTTTCGGAGGGCTTCAGCACTACGCTATTGCCCGCCACCAGCGCCGGGCCAAGCTTCCAGCAGGCCAGCAGCAGGGGGAAGTTCCAGGGAACGATCGCCGCCACCACGCCGATCGGCTCGCGGACGATCATCGCCAGCGCGCTGTTACCGGTCGGCGCGACTTCGCCATACGCTTTATCCGCCGCCTCTGCGTACCAGCGAACGGCGCGCGCCGCGCCGGGCACGTCGTCGCGCAGGCTGTGGCGAATCGGCTTGCCGGTATCCAGCGTTTCCAGCAGCGCCAGCTCTTCAGCGTGCTGCTCCATCAGGTCGGCCAGTTTGTTGAGCACCGCCTTGCGCCGGGCGGGGGAGGCCTGCGACCAGTCGCCGCGCTCGAAAACGCCGCGCGCGGCCTCGACCGCCCGATCCACATCCGCCTTTTTACCGCGCGAGACCTGGGCAAGCGTCCGCTGCGCGCCGGGGTCGATGGTCTCAAACGTCGTATTATCGACGGCCTGGCTATATTCGCCGTTAATAAAGAGGCGCGTCTCGATGTGGATATTTTTTGCTTTATCCTGCCAGTAGGTCAGGTTCTGAAAATTCATATTCTCTCCTTCCTGTCGCAATCAGATAAATAAAGGCGCTCGCCGCATACGGGCAGCAAAAAGGCGCGGGGCGTCCCAGGCGATGTCCTGTGGAATACCGTTAAACACGTTTTAGTAATGGCCCCGACGCGAGAGACGCCGTCGGGGCTGGTCAGAATTTAGAATGTGGTAGGCGTATGGGCACTGATAATTCGGCAAATCCCTGCCGAGGTGTTGCTGAAGCTGTGCGGTATGCCGGTATTGATGGCGTAGCTCTGCCCCGCGACGAGGTGATAATGCTGGCCGTTAATGGTCAACACGATTTCTCCCTCCAGTATGGTGCCGATCTCCTCACCCTGATGTTTGATTCTCTCTCCGGTTGTGGTTCCAGGCTGGTAAGTTTCAAAAATCATCGCCAGCGTACGGTTCGGATTTCCGTTATGAACCAGCTTCATCGAAACGCCCTGACTGCCCATTTCGATAAGATCGTCCTGATTAATAACCACCTGCGGTTCATCAGGCTTTTCGGGTTCAGAAAAGAATTCCGAGAGCGACAGCCCATAAACCTTCAGCAGCTTTTGCAGCGTACTGATGGCAGGACTGACTTTGTCCTGCTCTATGGTGCTGATGGCACTGTGTGTCAATCCAGACAGTTCGGCAGCACGACGCTGTGAGAGACCCAGCCGCTGGCGGATCTCTGACAGACGTTTCCCTGGCGCCAGTCCGTCATCGCTCATAGTTGCATTTCCTTAACTGTAGTGGTCAAAGCCGCTGTTTCTCAGCAATGTGGCTCTGACAGGCGGTGATAAAACCTTCAAACAACATACGCGACAGGGCGTATTCGCTGCTGTTCCATTCGGGATGCCACTGTACGCCGAGCGCAAAAGGATGACCGGTCACGCTGACCGCCTCTACCAGCCCATCCGTTGAGCGTGCCTCCACGCGCAGCCGCGACCCTAGCGTTTTTGCGCCTTGCCCGTGCAGCGAGTTTACCCAAAACGTGTTGCAGCCCGGTATCAACTGAGAAAGCAATCCTCCTTCCTGAACCTGAACTTCATGTGAGGGGGCGTACTGCATCTCAACCGGAAGCTCAGGATCTTCGCGGTGCTCAAGAAGCTCTGGCTCCTCGAAGAGACGACGATACAGAGTCCCGCCGGTGGCGACAACCAGTTCCTGTAGCCCACGGCAGATGGCGAAAATGGGGATGCGCCTTTCAAGCGCGGCGTCGATCAACGCCATGCTCAGAAGATCACGCCCGGGATCGGCGTAAGGCTCATCGCCGTTTTCACCATACAGGTGCGGCTGCACGTTGCTGGGGCTGCCCGGCAGGTAAATGCCGTCCAGTTTTGAGAGAAGGTGTTCAGGCAGTTCCGGCTCGGCCAGCGCGTGCGGCAGGGCAATCGGCAGGCCGCCCGCGTGGATAATCGCATTCAGGTACTTTTCTTGCAGGGTCTGGGTCTCAAGACCCTTAAGCCTGTTTCTACACATCACGACGCCAATAACTGGCTTGTACATTATATTTTCCATGATCGCCCTCACAAAGTGGACTAAATTTAGGCCGGTTTTGCCGTTTAAACGGCCATTTCGTTCAATATTTTCTCAATCTAGCAGTGAGATCTGCCCTTTGCAAACTTAATTTAACATTTGACAAACAATTTGTTTGCATACAGATTCGATAGTATGGACATTATATTTGACAGTCGACGTCCGCGAACGCAAACCCAAAACGGTGGTAAATCATGGAAACCAATATCGTAGAAGTTGAGAACTTTGTTCAGCAGTCGGAAGAGAGGCGGGGCAGCGCATTTAGCCAGGAGGTGAAGCGCTATCTTGAGCAGTACCCGAATACGCAGTTTATCGACGTTTTGCTTACCGATCTTAACGGCTGCTTCCGCGGGAAGCGCATCCCGGTGGCGGGGTTAGCCAAGCTGGAGAAGGGCTGTTACTTCCCGGCGTCGGTGTTTGCGATGGATATTCTCGGCAACGTTGTAGAAGAGGCCGGTCTGGGGCAAGAGCTGGGCGAGCCGGACTGCACCTGCGTGCCGGTGCTGGGCACCCTGACGCCTTCCGCCGCTGACCCCGAGTACATTGGTCAGGTCCAGCTGACGATGATGGATGAAGATGGCGCTCCCTTTGACGCTGAGCCACGGAACGTACTGAACCGCCTCTGGCAGCAGCTGCGCCAGCGCGGGCTGTTCCCGGTGGTAGCGGTAGAGCTGGAGTTCTATTTACTTGACCGTCAGCGCGATGCCGAAGGCTACCTGCAGCCGCCGTGCGCGCCGGGCACCGACGTGCGCAACACCCAGAGCCAGGTCTACTCCGTGGATAACCTCAACCATTTTGCCGACGTGCTGAACGACATCGACGAGCTGGCGCAGCTGCAGCTGATCCCGGCGGACGGCGCGGTGGCGGAAGCGTCGCCGGGCCAGTTTGAAATCAACCTTCACCATACCGAAAACGTGCTCGACGCCTGCGACGACGCGCTGGCGTTAAAACGCCTCGTGCGTCTGATGGCGGAAAAACATAAGATGCACGCCACCTTTATGGCTAAACCCTATGAAGAGCACGCGGGAAGCGGGATGCATATCCACATCAGCATGCAAAACGCCAAGGGCGAAAACGTGCTGGCGGATAAGGACGGCGAGGATTCCGCGCTGCTCAAGCGCGTGCTGGCGGGGATGATCGATCTGATGCCCGCGTCGATGGCGCTGCTGGCGCCGAACGTCAACTCGTACCGCCGCTTCCAGCCGGGCATGTACGTGCCGACGCAGGCGTCGTGGGGGCACAACAACCGCACCGTCGCCCTGCGCATTCCGTGCGGCGACCGCCATAACCACCGCGTGGAGTATCGCGTAGCGGGCGCGGACGCCAACCCATACCTGGTGATGGCGGCGATTTTTGCCGGCATTCTGCACGGCCTGGACAACGATTTACCGCTCCAGGAAGAGGTGGAAGGCAACGGGCTTGAGCAGGACGGCCTGCCGTTCCCGATTCGCCAGAGCGACGCGCTGTGGGAATTTATGCAAAACGACGACCTGCGCGAGCGTCTGGGCGAACGTTTTTGCCATATTTACCACGCCTGTAAAAACGATGAATTACTGCAGTTTGAGCGTCTTATCACAGAAACCGAAATTGAGTGGATGTTGAAAAACGCCTGATGACGGCCCCCGCAAGGGGCCAGCTTTACCCCTCTAATCAGTAGCATCATACGGCCTGCGCGGAGCCTGGCCGATAACCTGCTGGAAACCCAGCCATTTCCCGGGTGTCGCGTTATGGAGCGCAGGCGGCAACGGGGCTTCAGTTAACGACACTGTGTGTGACGAGGAAATGAAATGATGCAGATGTTTAAATATCCGCAAGGAGAGGGGGGCCTGTGCGCCCGCCGTCATGAATGCGAGCCGGAACCGGCCCGCGGCGCTTCTCACCTTCACGTTCTAGCTTCACCTCCCTTGCTCTACGGGATTGTCAAAAGGCGTATGCCCCGACAGCTCTCGGTAAGCACGGGAGGGCGGGTCTATGGCGACTAATACCTCTCTTAACGTTCCGGCCGCCGCGGAAAAACCCCGGCTGCGTAAATCGCTCAAGCTCTGGCAGGTGGTGATGATGGGCCTGGCCTATCTCACGCCGATGACGGTGTTTGACACCTTCGGGATCGTCTCCGGCATCAGCAACGGCCACGTCCCGGCCTCCTATCTGCTGGCGCTGGCGGGCGTGCTGTTCACCGCCATCAGCTACGGCAAGCTGGTGCGCCAGTTCCCGGAAGCGGGATCGGCCTATACCTACGCGCAAAAATCGATTGGCCCCCACGTCGGCTTTATGGTCGGCTGGTCGTCGCTGCTGGACTACCTCTTTTTACCGATGATTAACGTCCTGCTGGCGAAAATCTACCTTGCCGCCATGTTCCCGGACGTGCCGCAGTGGATCTGGGTAGTGACCTTCGTGACCATCCTGACGCTGGCGAACCTCAAGAGCGTGAGCCTGGTGGCGAACTTCAATACCCTGTTCGTGCTGGTGCAGGTGTCGATCATGGTGGTGTTCGTGGTGCTGGTGGTGCAGGGGCTGCACAAGGGCGAGGGGGTGGGCACCGTCTGGTCGCTGCAGCCGTTTATCAGCCAGAACGCGCACTTGATTCCGATTATTACCGGGGCGACCATCGTCTGCTTCTCGTTCCTCGGCTTTGACGCGGTGACCACGCTCTCCGAGGAGACGCCGAACGCCGGGAAGGTTATCCCGAAAGCGATTTTCCTTACCGCGCTGTACGGCGGGCTGATCTTCATCGTTGCGTCGTTCTTTATGCAGCTGTTTTTCCCGGACATCAGCCGCTTTAAGAACCCGGACGCGGCGCTGCCGGAAATTGCGCTGTACGTCGGCGGCAAGCTGTTCCAGTCCATTTTCCTCTGCACCACCTTTGTGAATACGCTGGCGTCGGGGCTGGCCTCGCACGCCAGCGTGTCGCGGCTGCTGTACGTGATGGGGCGCGACAACGTCTTCCCGGAGCGGGTGTTTGGCTATGTTCATCCGAAGTGGCGCACGCCCGCGCTGAACGTGATCATGGTTGGCGTGGTTGCGCTGTCGGCGCTGTTCTTCGACCTGGTGACCGCGACGGCGCTGATCAACTTCGGCGCGCTGGTGGCCTTTACCTTCGTGAACCTGTCGGTGTTTAACCACTTCTGGCGCCGCAAGGGCTATAACAAAACGTGGAAAGACCGCTTTCACTACCTGCTGCTGCCGATGATCGGCGCGGTGACGGTCGGCGTGCTGTGGATTAACCTGGAGGCCACCTCGCTGACGCTCGGCCTGGTGTGGGCCTCACTCGGGGTGCTTTATCTTACCTACCTGACCCGCCGCTTCCGCAGGCCGCCGCCGCAGTTCGCCGCGGGTAAAACCGAGCAGGCCTGGGAATCCTAGCCCGCAACGACGCGAGCCTCCCGCGCTTTGAGAGGCTCGCGTCACGCTTACGACAGCCCCAGCGTGTACTGGGCAATTTTGAAGTAGATGATCAGCCCCGTACCGTCGATAAGGGTGGCGATAAACGGCGCGGACACCACCGCCGGGTCGATGCCGCAGCGCTTAAGCACCATCGGAATGATCGACGACACAATCGCGCTCCACAGGGTGATACAGATCAGCGTCAGGCTGACGATAAGCGTGATCTCCAGCCCAATCCCCATCATCCAGGCGCGGAAACAGCCCGCCAGGCCCAGCGTCACCGCAATCATAAACGAGGTCGTCATCTCCTTGCGCAGCACGCGGCCCACGTCCTTTAGCCCCACCTCGCCCAGCGCCATGGCGCGCACCAGCGTCGAGGTGATCTGCGTGCCGCTGTTCCCGCCTGTGCCGATCAGCAGCGGGATAAAGAACGCCAGCGCGATGGCGGACTCCAGCGCCTCTTCAAAGTGCTGAATGACCGAGCTGGTGTACGCTTCCGCGACGAACAGCAGCAGCAGCCAGACGGAGCGCTTTTTCCACAGGCTGACCGGGCTGGTTTCCAGATAGGGCTTTTCCAGCGGCAGCGTCGCCCCCTGAAGCTGGGCATCTTCCGTCACGTCATCTTCCAGCAGGTGGGCGATTTCGCGCTCGGTCAGGCAGCCGACCAGCTTGCCGTGCGTGACCACCGGCACCACGTCCGCCTCGCCGTGGGCCAGCAGCCTGGCCACGTCGGCGCGCTTATCTTCCGGCTTGACCTGAATAAAATGGGAAATCATCAGCGCCTTTACGGGCTGCACCGCATCCGCTGCCTGCAGCAGTTTACGCACGGCAATCATGCCCGCCAGACGGCCGCTGTCCTCGATGAAAATATGCGAAGGAATATCGTCGCTTTTTAATTTTTCAAAAAACTGCTCGCGCGCCAGCGCCACGCAAAGTGAAATATCAATAACGATAAAATCGGTATCCATATATTGCGCGATCGCGCTGTCGATGAATGCCGGATTCTGATTGTGAATAGCGAAAGACATAGTAAATTCCCTTTGAATAATAAAATCTCTCAGGGGCGAGCAAGACAGGGCATATCGTAGAGGAGATCCCCACGTCCTGGGTTCAGCACTGTACACCGTATCCTTGAATAAGGAAGTTATACTGACAAAGCCTTGATTCGACAGTGCCTGTTTTACCCTGTGCCGGTTCTCTCGAACCCACCAGAGCGATAACGTGTATTTGTACAGGAGCCTCGCCATAACGAGATCGTAATAATGCGTAAGGAATAATACGCATTTTTTTACCGCGTGCCGCGCAATTTTAATGACGTTTAAGAAACGTTTAAAAGAATATATTTTATGCGTTTATTGACGAACGGTTTAATAAAGACTCTGGAAAATTACGGGTTATTTCGCTATTCGTTATCCGGCACGCGCTGGCGAATTTCCTCGGGATAATGCTGGGCAAAAGAGGCGTGCAGATAACGTCTCATGCGGCACGCCTCAGGCCCGGCGTGGAAACGTCCTGTCGAATGCGATACAGTCCGTTCAGGGTAATAGTTTACCTTCAAACTCTGATTTTGAGATCACGAGGAGCCAGCGTAATGCCCCTATCCGACGCCGGGCCGAAGCCGGATTTAACCATCGGCTTTCTGCTGATGCCCCAGTTCACCCTCGCTTCCGTCGCCGGGCTGGTGGAGTCTTTGCGCTTTGCGGCGGACGAATCCTTCTCCAGCCGCCAGATATTCTGCCGCTGGGAGTGGATGACCTGCGATAACCAGCCGGTCACGGCCAGCTGCGGCCTGCCGGTTTCCCCGACGGCGACGCTCGATTTCACTAAGCAGTGGGATTACTTTGTGGTGGCGGGCGGTCTGCTCGAAGAGACGCGCCATCCGCCGCGCTGGCTGCTGCAGGCGCTGCGCGACCTGCACGCGAGAAATATCCCGATTATCACCCTGTGCAGCGGGGCCTTTGTGGCCGGTAACGCCGGCCTGCTGGACGGGCGTCACTGCGCGATCCACTTCACCACCCGGGACGAGTTTCGGATGCGATTTCCGAAGGCGATCCCGGTCATCGATAAAACCTACATTAAAGACGGCGGGATTATCTCCTGTCCCGGCGGCACGGCGATCGATCTTGCCGCCGACCTGATCCGCCAGCACTGCGGGCTGGTTCGCTCCCAGAAGGTGCTGAAATATCTGCTGGTGGACGATGCCCCCCAGCCCGCCAGAAGGGCGAAGCAAAAAGTCCCGCTCAACGCCCCGGACGTGTATGAAAACGAGCTGGTAAGCAGGGTGATTGGCTTTATGAAGCACCACCTCGATTCACCGATCCCGCTGAGCGAGGTGGCGGAATTTGCGGGCGTCACCTTCCGCCAGCTGAACCTGATCTTTACCCAGTGTACCGGCCATTCCGCGGCCGTGTATTGGCGCACCCTGCGTCTTGAACAGGCGCGCAAGCTGATGGCGGACTCCAGCAACAGCATCACGGCCATCGCCGCCGCCACCGGCTTTTCGGACGCCTCGCATCTGATTGCGTGGTTTCGCAAGCAGTACGGCGAAACGCCCAGCTCGTTTCGCAAGCGGCGCAGGGAGGTCGAGAAGCTGGTGAGGGAATAAGGCCAGGCGCGGTGCGGCCTGGCATAACGCGCTAGAAGCTCTGCCGTTTCGGCATCCCCGCCTGCATCGACACCCCGTCGCGCGCGGGCGTCTCCTCAAGCGATGAGGCCTCTTCCAGGCTGCGTGCCGTGGTTTCTGGCGCGAGGAACCACGACACCACCAGGCCAAAGAAGGTGATGGCCGCCGCAATATACATCGTCGGGCCGATGCCCAGGCTTTGCAGCGATACCGGCACCAGCCAGGTGCCCACGGCTGCGCCAATGCGCGACAGCGAGGTGCCAACGCCGACCGCCCCCGCGCGGATCTCGGTGGGGAAAATCTCGTTCGGGTAGACCAGCTGCAGCACCTGCGCGCCGCCGATGAACAGGGCGTACAGGCCAAACATCAGCAGGATCAGCGCGGAGGGGCCGTCGCGCAGCAGCCCTAACAGCAGCAGCGCCAGGCCTGACCACAGGAAGCTGTGCAGCAGCAGCCTGCGGCGGCCGAGAACGTTGACCAGGCGAGTGGCGATAACGCAGCCGACGACAAACAGCAGCGTAATGGCAACCGAGCCGTAGGATGCCCAGCCGCCGGTGAGGTGCAGCGCGTCCAGCACCTTCGGCGCAAAGGCGTACACGGCGAAAACCGGGATGACGGAGCAGGTCCAGAAGACGGTAACGAACGCCATCCGCTTGCCGTAGCCGGAATGCAGCAGGCTGGCAAAGGAGAGGTTTTTGCTCTCGGCCTGCGCGGGCAGGTTATCCAGACCAAAGCCGGGGCCGTAGACGCGGCGAATTATCGCTTCGGCCTCCGCGTGACGGCCTTTGCTCATCAGCCAGCGAGGCGATTCCGGGGTTCCCAGACGCACCAGAAACAGCAGGACGCCAATAACGGCGGTGCTGGCCAGCGTCAGACGCCAGGCGTCAGGCCCGCCAAACCGGAGGATCGCTTCGCCCGTCAGATAGGCGGTTGCCGCCCCCGCGAACCACAGAATGGTCAGGGTGGCGAGGCAGGGACCGCGGTTTTTCTTTGGCAGAAACTCCACCAGGAAGGCGGTCGCTACCGGGTATTCAATCCCCACGGCCACGCCGTTCATAAAGCGCAGGGCAAAGAGCATTTCGCCGCTCTGCACCCAGTACTGCGCCACGGAGCAGACCACAAACAGCGTCGGGCCCACGAAATAGAGCACGCGACGGCCGAGGCGGTCGGTTAGCGCGCCGCCGATAAAGCCGCCGAAGAAAATGCCGATCAGCGCCGAGGCGGCGATCAGCCCCTCCCAGAAGGCGCTCAGGCCCAGCGCGGGAGAGACTTTCATCATCGCAATGCCGATGATGCTCAGCACGTAGCCATCAACAAAGGAGCCCCCGCCCGAGCGCACGGTCAATAGCCGGTGGAAGCGGTTAAGGGGGACATCTTCTACAGAAATCGTTTTTGACATGGTAACTCCTGTCTTTCCCCGACGTCGTTGAATATACGCTTATTACTATCCTTAAAAGCGATGAAGGCTTATAACAGGCGCACGCATCCGGAGCCGTTATTCAAACGATCGGGGTATAAATGTAGGTCAGGTAAAATAAATACTGCGTTATGAGTAAAAACGCTTTTCTGTTATTGAGGGACTTTCATTATTCATACTCCTCCGGTGCAGGATGGTCGGATAAGATGTTTTTTTATTATTAAGGTCTTACTTGCCTTCATTAATGACGGGTAATGTCTTTGCGGCCACGCTGCGGGTAGACCACCAGCACATCAGCGACCCCAGGCTCACCATGGCGGTGCCCTGCCAGAAGGAGAGCGTCAGGTGTGAGTTCAGCATAAACGCGGCGAGCACCGCCGAGATAATCGGAATAAAATACGAGGCGGCGGCCAGCACCGTCACGTTGCCGTGGAGAATACCCACGTTCCAGGCGGCGTAACCAAAGCCCATTGCGATGGCGGCCAGCAGCAGGCTAATCCAGGCGTGCCAGGAGAGCACAAATTCCGGCTGCGGCGACGTCAGGTATTTTATCCATAAGGTCAGGGCGGTTAAAATAAAGAACAGGGTGATCCCGTTACTGCCCTTGGCGATTATTTTGGTGACCACGCAGTATATGGCCCAAATAATAGCGCCGCTAAAGGCCAAACCGTAGCTGAGCGGGTTTTCCATCACGTTGCGGCTCATTTCGCTGAACGAAAATCCCTGCTCACCGCCCAATACCCGGCATATTCCGGCGACCGCCAGGATCACGCCCGGAATAATCAGCGGGCCGGTCTTTTGCCGGTTGACGATCACCGCCAGCAGAATAGTCATGCTCGGCCAGAGATAGTTCACCATGCCGACCTCAATCGCCTGACGGCCCGAATGGGTAAAGCCCAGCGACAGGGAGAGGCAAAGCTCATAGCAAACAAAAAGCAGGCTGCCGAGGATCAGGTAGCTCGGCGGAAACTGCCGCAGCCTGGGGAAGCCAACGGTGAACAGCAGCAGCACCGCGCTGCAGCTGTAAATCAGCGCCGCGCCGCCCACCGGCCCGAAGCCTTCGCTCACGCTTTTGATCAGCCCAACGATCGCGCTCCACAGCAGGATGGCGATCAGTCCGATGAGCGTGGCTTTTTTCTGCGGCATACCCTGTACCTCTGTTTACATTTGCATCACAACCGAATCGGCTGACTGTTAAATTCTGGTTAAATATTTTTCTTAAAACTATGCCGCCGTCGGGACGCTGTAAATACGTCTCAGGAGCCCATCATTCCGGAATGTGATCGCTATCTGAAATCATGTAGAAAATTACTACGCAGAAAATCAATAAATAACTCATTGATAATAAATGCTTTAAATGTTTGATGATGTAGGAATCTACTATTAAAGCGTATTAACTTTGTATTTATAATGTATACAAAAAATATTCATTCGTTGACCTCCTTCACGCCTGTGTGCAAATTTTTAACAAAAGCAGCCTGACGTGCTGCCGTACCGACCCTGTGGTCGCGCATTTATCTGGAGGTTAACGTGTTCACATTTGAAGGTATCTACACCCCGGCAATTACCCCTTACGCGGCCGATGGCAGCATTGATTTCGCGCGCTTCGCCGAGGTGCTGGAGAGCCTGATTGAGGCCCGCGTGCACGGCATCATCATCGGCGGCTCGACGGGCGAGTACTATGCCCAAAGCGCGCAGGAGCGCAAGGCGCTGGCCGAGCGAGCGCGCCAGGTCATTGGCAACCGCCTGCCGCTGATTGTCGGCACCGGAGCCATTCGCACCGAGGACGCGGTGGATTACGCGAAGCACGCCCGCGAAATCAAGGCCGATGCGATTCTGGTTACTTCTCCGCCGTACGCGCTGCCGACCGAGCTGGAAAACGCCCACCACGCGCTGACGGTCGATAAAGCCGCCCAGCTGCCGATCATGCTCTACAACTACCCGGGCCGCATGGGGATCACCATGGGCGAAACCTACTTCCGCGAGGTGAGCCGCTCCTCCAACGTCGTCGCCATCAAAGAAAGCTCGGGGGACTTCAATAACCTGCACCTGCTGGCCTGCACCTTCCCGGCTATTGCGCTCTCCTGCGGCTGGGACGATCAGGCGCTGGAGTTCTTCGCCTGGGGGGCGCGCAGCTGGGTATGCGCCGGGTCGAACTTTATTCCGCGTGAACACGTGGCGCTGTATGAGGCCTGCGTAGTGGAAAAAGACTTCGACAAAGGCCGCAAAATTATGGCGGCCATGATGCCGCTGATGCATTTCCTCGACGGCGGCAAGTTTGTGCAGTCCATCCGCTACGGCTGCGAGCTGAACGGCCTGACGTCCGGCCGGGTTCGCGCCCCGCTGCAGGATCTTAATGAAGAAGAAAAAGCGCAGCTGAAGGCGGTGATCGCCGACGTTAAACGCAACGTGGCGGCGGCAGCGTCGGCGTAAGGAGGAAAAATGAAACAGCTTCAGACCCTCGGGGACGTGACGCGCCTTGCGAACGATCTTCAGATCCCGAACAAGGCCTTTATTAACGGCGCGTTTACCGCCGCCCGTTCAGGTGAAACCCTGACGACCCATAACCCGGCAACCGGTGAGCCCATCACCGCCATCGCCGCCTGCGATGAGCGCGACGTGAACGCGGCGGTCAGCGCGGCGCGTGATGCGTTCGAGTCCGGCAGCTGGCGCAGGCTGGCCCCCGGCGAGCGCAAGGCGGTGCTGCTCAGGCTGGCGGCGCTAATGGAGCAGGAGCGTGAGCCGCTGGCGGCGCTGGAAAGCCTCGACAGCGGCAAGCCGTTCAGCGAGTGCCTGGCGGTGGACGTGCCGGAAACCATTCACGTTCTGAAGTGGCACGCCGAAGCCATCGACAAGCTGTATGACCATACCGCGCCGACGGGCAGCGCGCTGGCGCTGGTGGTCCGCGAGCCGATTGGCGTGGTGGGCTGCGTTCTGCCGTGGAACTTCCCGCTGCTGATGCTCGCATGGAAGATCGGCCCGGCCCTGGCGGCGGGCTGCTCCGTGGTGGTGAAACCGGCAGAGCAGACCTCGCTGACGTCGCTGCGCGTGGCGGAACTGGCGCATGAAGCGGGCGTTCCGGCGGGCGTGCTGAACATCGTCACCGGAACCGGAAAGGCGGTCGGCGAACCGATTGGCCTGCATCCCGACATCGACATGGTCAGCTTCACCGGGTCGACCGCGACCGGGCGTCGCTTCCTGCACTACGCCGCGGAATCTAACCTGAAGAAGATCGTACTGGAGTGCGGCGGCAAAAACCCGGCGCTGGTGTTTAACGATGCCGACGATATCGCCGCGGTTGCCGGACATGTGCTTAACGGCGCGTTCTGGAACATGGGCGAGAACTGCTCCGCCACGTCGCGCCTGCTGGTGCAGGAAGAGGTGAAAGAGGCGCTGCTGGCGGAGATGGCGAAGCAGATCGGCGGCTGGACGATGGGCAATCCGCTCGATCCGAACAACCGTCTGGGGACGATGGTCTCGCCGGAGCACTTCAGCAAGGTGAGCGGCTACCTCGATATTGCGCGCCGGGAAGGGCTGCGCGTGCTGCACGGCGGCGGCACGGAGCAGGGGGCCTACGTTCAGCCGACGGTGATTGACGGCGTGACGCCGGAAAGCGCGCTGTTCCGCGAGGAGATCTTCGGCCCGGTTCTGTGCGTGACGACCTTTAAAACCGAAGCCGAAGCGGTTGCGCTGGCAAACGACACCCCTTACGGGCTGGCGGCGTCGGTCTACACCGGCAGGCTCAACCGCGCCGTTCGCGTTTCCCGCGCCATCCGCGCCGGGACGGTGACCGTCAACTGCTTCGGGGAAGGCGACGCTACGACGCCGTTTGGCGGCTACAAGCAGTCCGGCTTTGGCGGGCGCGATAAATCCGCCTTTGCGCTCGATCAGTACACCGAGCTGAAAACAATCTGGATTGACGTTCCTGACGAGGATGCCTGAGAGAATTTGCCGTCGCGCGCCTTTATCTGTAGGTTAATCAGCATTACAGGCAGTTTCTGGAGGCGATAATGAGAACGGGCAAAGCCGCGCTGTATGAGGATCTCAAGCGGCTTATCTTGACGATGGAACTGGATCCCGATGCGCTGCTGGATGAAGCCAGCCTGACGGCGCAGTACGGCCTGTCGCGCACCCCGGTGCGCGAAGTGTTTCAGCGCCTCGCGGGGGAAGGGTACCTTGAGATTGTCGAAAAGCGGGGCGTAAGGGTGATCCCCATGAGCCACGCCACGCTGCGCAACTTTTTTCTCGTGGCCCCGATGATCTATGCGGCGGTGGGGCGTCTTGCGGTGCAGCACTACAGGCCTGCGCAGCTAAAGGCGCTGAAAGAGACGCAAAAGCGCTTTCGCAAAGCGGTGCAGAACCACGATGCCGAAGCGCTGGCGCTGGAGAACAACCGCTTTCACGAGATCATGGGCGAGATGGCGGCGAATCCCTATCTGCAGCCGAGCCTTGGCCGCCTGCTGATTGACCATTGTCGCATCGGCCATACCTTTTTCCGCCCGCAGAATGAGTACATGGAGCGGCGGCTGCAGCTGTCCGCCGACCATCACGATGCGTTTATCGCCGCGCTGGACGCGCGCGACGAGCAGAAGGTGGTAGACCTGGTATTTGAACACTGGGAATTGTCCCGGGAGAACATGGAGATCTTCATCGCGCCGCAGGGGCTTAAGGCCGATGAGCGCATTTAGCCAACCGATCGCGCTCGCCTGATGTTTCGCCCGCGGCGTTCGCTGGCGGGCGTTTTACACCGCATGACCTCTCTTGTCTCGCCGCTCGCCGGGGGCTTTTGCACGCCCTTATTAACCTAAATTTAACTATTTTTATACTTGTTGTATACATGAGATACACATCACGTATTCGTTTTCCGGGTCTGGCTACCATGATTTTCAGCAACGCTTAGTCGTCGTAAGCGAAACGAAAAAAATGTCAGCGTACCGGAGTAAATCACGTGCAAAAGATCACCTCGCTTCCTGCCGATGACGCCCTGCCAGGGTGGTATCACACCAGTCCATCGCGTACCCCGCGTCCTGCCCACGTGGGGCAAAAGCACGCCCGCTGGGCTATCGTCGGGGCCGGGCTCACCGGGCTTGCCGCCGCCCGCCAGATGGCGCTCAATTTTCCCGACGATGAAATCGTCCTGATCGACGCGCAGGAGGTGGGCTTTGGCCCGTCCGGGCGCAACGCGGGCTTTGCCATCGACGTGCCGCACGATATCGGTGCGAAGGACTACATTGGCGATGTCGGAACGGCAAACCTGATCCTCCGGCTCAACACGCTGGGGCAAAACTACCTGCGTGAGATCGTGCGCGAGCACGGCATTGCCTGCCAGATGTCCGAGTCCGGGAAATATCAGGCGGCGGTAGGGGAGCAGGGGATCGCGATTCTGGAAGCCTACCGCAGGGGGCTGGAGAAGATCGGCCGTGAGACGCAGATGATTGCGGGTAAGGATCTTCCCCACCACATCGGCACCTCGTACTACAAGCAGGCGCTCTACATTCCCGGCACGATGCTGTTGCAGCCGTCGGCGCTGGTAAAGGGGCTGGCAAACAGCCTGCCCGCGAACGTCACGCTCTACGAGTACACGCCCATTACCGCCATTCACTACGGTGATAAGGTGACGCTGGTGCACGATAAAGGCAGCATCACGGCGGATACGCTGATCCTGGCGAACAATGCCTTCGCGTCGCACTTTGGCTTTCTGCGCGGGCGGCTCCTGCCGACCTTCCTCTACGGCAGCCTGACGCGGCCGCTCACCGCCGACGAGCAGTCTCAGCTGGGCGGCAAGCCGGTCTGGGGCGTGATCCCGGCGCATCCGTTTGGCAGCACCGTGCGCCGGACGGTGGACAACCGCATCCTGGTGCGCAACAGCTTCAGCTTCCATCCGGATGGCCGCCCGCGCGAGCACCACCTGAAGCGGTTTATCGCCAACCACCGTAAGTCCTTTGAGCGCCGCTTCCCGACGCTAAACCAGGTGGATTTCGAATACTCCTGGAGCGGCGCGATTTGCCTGTCGGAGAATCACGAGGGCTTCTTCGGCCAGCTCGCGCCGAACGTTTACGGCGCGCTGTGCTGTAACGGTCTGGGGATCACCCGCGGCACGGCGACCGGCAAGCTGCTGGCGGATATGATTGCCGGCGAGCGCAATGAGCTGATTGATTTTCTCGCCGCCTCGCCGGGACCGAATAAGACCCCGCCGGAGCCGTTTCTCTCGGTGGGCGTCAATTCGGTGCTGAAGTGGGGGCAGTACCGGGCCGGGCTGGAGGTGTAAGCGGTTTAGACGCCATTCAGGCGCGTTCGTTTCTAATAGCAGGACCGACGAAACAACGAACCGGAGTGGCGCATGGCGTGGCTGGACAATCTGCTTGATCATTTTGCGCTCTATCCGACGCACCTGTTCGCGCTGCTCTTTTTAACGGCGCTGTGCAAGTCGACGGTGCTGGTCTCTTCCGTTCTCCCGCCCGCCTCGGTGATGCTTATCGCGGGAGTGACCGCCAGCCTTTCCAGCCTGCATCCGGGGCTGGCGTGGCTGGCGGTGGTGCTGGGGGGAACGGCCGGCTCGGTGCTGAATTATCATATCGGCCAGCGGATAGGGAACACGCGAACCATTGCGCGGCTCACCGCAAAACACGCCGCGACGTTTATGCGGGTGCAAAACCAGCTGCAGAAAAACGGCGTGCTGGTGCTGTTTAGCGCACGCTTTCTGGCGGTGCTGCGCTATATCGTGCCGCTGGCGGCGGGAATGCTGAGGCTTAGCGCGGTGAAGGTTTACCTCGTCAGCCTGGCGTCTGCCTGCGCGTGGGCCGCGCTTTACGTCGGAGCCGTAACGGGGATTAGCGCTTTCTGAGGCGCGCCAGAAACGCACGTTTCGATGACCGAAGCGAACGCGTTTTCTGGCGGCCCCCCTTCAGGCGTACTGGATGTTCATCATTCCCCGTTCAGTGCGGGAGACGGTCGCATCGACCTGCCAGGTGGAGTGTATCAGCTCCGGGGTCAGCACGGCGGCAGGCTCGCCGGACGCCGCCACGCGGCCTTCATGCAGCACGACCAGATGCTGGCAATATTTTGCAGCCAGATTCAGATCGTGTAAGGCCATAATCACGGTCAACGGCAGCGCGGAGATAAGGCGCAACAGCTCCAGCTGGAACTGAATATCCAGATGGTTAATCGGCTCATCCAGCAGCAGAATATCCGGCTGCTGGGCGAGCGCCCGGGCTATCTGGCAGCGCTGACGCTCGCCGCCCGACAGACGCTGCCAGGCCCTGTCGGCCAGATCGCCAAGCCTCATCATCGAAAGCGCCTGCTGTACCGCATCCTCATCAGCCTGCCGCCATGGGGTGAAGGCATTGCGATGCGGCGTGCGGCCGAGGCGAATAATATCAATCACGCTCATCTCCCCCTCTGCCTCCGCGTGCTGCGGCACGAAAGCAAGCGTGCGGGAACGCTGGCGCGGGCTCAGGTGACCCGTCGGCGTGCCGCCAATTTTCACGCCCGCATACGCGCAGGGCTGGACGCCAGCCATCGCGCGGATCAGCGTGGATTTACCGGAGCCGTTGGGACCGAGTAGCCCCACCGTGTGCGATCGCTGCACGGCAAAGCTGATATCCGATAGCACACGACGGGCCTGGAGCGTCACATTCAGCTTATCAATCACCACGTGCATTATCATTTCTCCCGGTTGCGGTACAAAATCATGGCAAAAACAGGCGCGCCCACCAGCGCCGTGACGACGCCAATCGGCAACACCTGATGGCTAATCAGGGTGCGTGAGATCAGGTCTGCGAGGATCATAAAATGGCATCCGGCAAGAAACGCGACGGGGATCGTGAGCAGATGGCGATGTCCGGCGATCATGCGGGTGACGTGCGGAATGACCAGCCCTACAAAGCCCACAGCGCCGATGGCGCTGACGATGACCGCCGTCATTAATGCGGTAGTCAGCAGCAAAATCACGCGGACATGCATCACGCGCGTTCCAAGCGTCGCGGAGACGTCCGTGCCGACGTTAAAGGTGTCCAGCGAGCGGCCGTAGCAAATCACGATCAGCAGCCCGAGGATGACGACAGCGAAGCACAGCAGCGCGTCGGGCCAGCGCACGCCGCTCAGGCTGCCCAGCAGCCAGAACATCACTCCGCGCGACTGCTCGGCGTTGGCCGCCGTGCTGACAATGTACGACGTTAGCGCGTTAAACAGCTGCGTGCCGGCGATACCGGCCAGAATGATGCGCGCCGTATTGCCGCGCATGCCGCCCGATAACGCGACGATCAGCATAAACGCGGTACAGGCTCCGATAAACGCCCCGGCGCCGGTGGTGATCGCGCCGCTGCCGATACCCAGCAGCATCACGCTGACGGCGCCGGTTGAGGCACCGGCGGAGATGCCCAGCAGGTATGGATCGGCCAGGGGATTGCGCAACAGCGACTGCAAAACCAGCCCGCACAGCGCCAGCCCGCCACCGCAGCTGGCGGCCATCAGCGCGCGGCTCATGCGGTACTGCCAGACGATCCCGGCCTCGACCGCAGGCAGGTCGACGTGTGTCAGGCCCAGACCATTGGTCATTGCGCGAAAGGCGGTGGCGAAACCTATCGGTATATCGCCGGTTGCCGCGGCAAGGGCCATCATGAGCGGCAGGCTCAGGATCCCACAGAAAATGAGAAGGCCGGTTCGCCAGTAATAAACGGATTGCTTGGTCATCGGGAAGGCGCGAAGGCGTTAATCTGCTGGCTAATCAGCTCGACCGCTTCTACGTTTCGCATTGAGGGATTCAGCGACATGGCGGGAACCACCACGATATGACCCTGCCTGACCGCGGGCATTTCACGCGTCACGGGGTCGGTTTCGAGGAACCGTTTTTTCGTCGCGACGTCGTCGGCGGGGTAAAGCCGTCTTTCCATGCTCGCGATCACAATAATATCGGGCTGAGACTTCACGATGTGTTCCCAGGTCACCGCGGGCCACTCCTCATCAGAATCGATGATATTGCTCAGGCCAAGGGTTTTATTGATCCAGCCCGGAGCGCCTTTGCTGCCTGCTATCCACGGATCGCCCTTCAGGCGGCTGCTTGAAAACCAGTACACCACCTTAAGCGGCGCTTTTGGCTGGACGGGGATGTGCTGCTGCGCGGCGCTAATGCGCTCGGACAGCTTCTGCTTAAGCGCCTCGCCGCGCGCGGGCACGTCAAACACGCGCGCCAGCGCCGTGATTTCATCAAAGATGATATCGATGGAGTAGGGTTTTGAGCGCGCGCCGTCGCCGTTGGAGGCCGCTGTGACGGTTTTCGCCGTGCAGTCGGCGGGCGAGATCCAGGTCCTGATGCCAAGCTGTTCAAACTGCTGACGCGTGGCAACCTCTCCCTGCGGGCCAACGTGCCAGCTGTACTGAGCAAGAACAAGCTCCGGACGCTGGGCCGCAACGGCTTCGAATCCGGGCGCATTCTCCGCCAGCCGCTTCAGCTTTGCCCCCTGGGCTTTCAAATCATCCGGCAAGGGGCCAAACCAGACCGCGGTGCCCGCAATCTTATCCTGCAGATCCAGCGCCAGCAGCAGCTCCGTTTCGTGCTGGCCAATTGTCACCACGCGTGAAGGGGCGTGAGTGAAGGTTTCTTTCACGCCGCAGTTTTCAATCGTCAGCGGATAGCTGGCGGCAACGGCGTTAGCCAGGGGAAGCGACAGCAGTACAGACAGCAATAGTGGGAGAGTCGGTTTCATCATTTCACTCATTGATATGTTATAATATAACAATATTGCATTTACACATTCGCTGTCAACGCGTCGCGCGCCTCACCTGTAGCCATCTTCAGAATGAATGGACGTATTGATAACTTTGAGAAATGCTTCCCGGAAAATTGTCATCAATCTGTCACACTCAGGAGATTATTAAACCAAGTGAGGATCTAGGGATGAGAAAAGCACTACTCGCTGTTGCAGTGGCAGGTACCCTTTCAATGTCTTTCGGCGCCCAGGCGCAGGACGCGCCGGACGGGTATCAGCTTCAACAGGTATTGATCATGAGCCGCCACAACCTGCGCGCGCCGCTCGCCAACAACGGCAGCGTGCTGGAGCAGTCCACGCCGAAGCAGTGGCCGGAATGGGACGTGCCGGGCGGCCAGCTCACCACCAAGGGCGGCGTGCTTGAGGTCTACATGGGCCACTACATGCGCGAGTGGCTGGCAGAGCAGGGGATGGTGACCACGGGCGAATGTCCACCGGCCAACACCGTCTATGCCTACGCCAACAGCCTGCAGCGTACCGTTGCCACCGCGCAGTTCTTTATCACCGGCGCCTTCCCGGGCTGCGACGTGCCCGTGCATCATCAGGAAAAGATGGGCACTATGGATCCGACGTTCAATCCGGTCATTAGCGATAACTCCCCGGCGTTCCGCGAAAAAGCGCTGAAGGCGATGGAGACGGAGCGCCAGAAGATGCAGCTTGATGAAAGCTACAGGCTGCTGGAGCAGATGACGGACTACGCGCAATCCCCGTCGTGCAAAGAGAAAAAAGCCTGCTCCCTGACCGACGCCAAAGACACCTTTAGCGCCGAATATGAAAAAGAGCCGGGCGTTTCCGGGCCGCTTAAGGTGGGGAACTCGCTGGTGGATGCCTTCACGCTGCAGTATTACGAAGGCTTCCCGATGGACCAGGTGGCGTGGGGTGAGATCAAAACCGACCAGCAGTGGCGCGTGCTGTCGAAGCTGAAAAACGGCTATCAGGATTCGCTCTTTACCTCCACGGAAGTGGCGCAGAACGTCGCGAAGCCGCTGGTGAAGTACATCGATAGCGCGCTGGTGGCGGACCAGGCAAAGGCGGCAAAAATCACGCTGCTGGTGGGGCATGATTCCAACATCGCGTCCCTGCTGACCGCGCTGGACTTCAAGCCGTATCAGCTGCACGACCAGCAGGAGCGCACGCCGATCGGCGGCAAAATTGTCTTCCAGCGCTGGCACGATAAAAGCGCCAATCGCGACCTGATGAAGATTGAGTACGTGTATCAAAGCTCGGAGCAGCTGCGCAACGCCAGCGTGCTTTCCCTTAAGTCTCCGGCGCAGCGCGTCACGCTGGAGCTGAAGGGATGCCCGATCGACGCAGACGGCTTCTGCCCGATTGATAAGTTTAATACCGTGATGAACGACGCGGCGAAATAGCAGGATCGCCCCCCGCGCACGCGGGGGGGATTCGGTCAGACGTTTTTACGTTCGATGGTTTGCTCGCCCCAGAAGAGCGAATCTTTGTCCGTTTTCTCAAAGGCGCGAATCAGCACGTCGTCGCTGCCTTCCTCCCAGATTTGCTCCGCCAGCTTTTCGTCATAGTTCGCGACTTCAAAGATAGCTTCGGCAATTTCCGGAGAGGTGTTGCGTAAACTGGCCCATTCGCCCACGCGATGGGCTTTAGATTCTTGAGTTGGCATGCATATCCTCCTGTTGGGGTTTAGCCGTGCAGTTTTTTGGCAAGGGTCGCGACGTGTTCGCCCTGATAGCGGGCAATCGCCAGCTCTTCATTACTTGGCTGACGCGAGCCATCGCCACCGGCAATGGTCGTTGCGCCGTAAGGCGTGCCGCCGCGCACCTGGGAGACGTCAAACAGCTCCTGCGCGCCGTAGCCGATCGGCACAATCACCATCCCATGGTGAGCAAGGGTCGTCCAGGTTGAGGTAATGGTCTGCTCCTGGCCGCCGCCGGTGCCGGTAGAGCTAAATACGCTGGCGAGCTTGCCGTAGAGGGCGCCGGATGCCCACAGCCCGCCCGTCTGATCGAGGAAGGTGCGCATCTGGCCCGACATATTGCCGAAGCGGGTTGGGGTGCCGAAAATAATGGCATCGTAGTCGGCCAGCTCCTGCGGGGTTGCCTGCGGCGCATTTTGCGTTTTACCGCCGGCTTTCAGGAACGCCTCGGCATTCATGGTTTCCGGTACGCGTTTCACCACAACCTCCACGCCGTCTACTTTATTTGCCCCTTCAGCGACCGCGTGAGCCATGGTTTCGATGTGTCCATACATTGAATAATAGAGCACCAGAACTTTTGCCATTTTGCATCACTCCTCGTTTGTTTTTTCTGACAGCGATTCGCTGCGTTCCTTTAAAGATATGACATCACAGCCAGACTGCAAAAATGAACGGCATTTCTTTGATTTATAACAAATTATAAACAATTGAGCTTTGTAGCAAATTGAAACAACTTTAACGAGGGGAATTTTGGAAAGCATAAGAAAGAGTTATGTATCGCCGCCGCGTTATCTCACACAAAAGGCTGAGATGATGTTGCAGAATATTACCTTCCGCTTGCCGGATAGCCTCACTCCACTAAGCTTAGTTTCACGCGGCGCAGATAAAGGCTCTGTCCTTGTGCCGCCAGGTGAAAGAATCCTCTTTTACTGAATGCAGTATGATGTCTAATGTTTCACACTCTGGAGGTTCGAGATGGCAAACCATCGTGGTGGTTCAGGTAATTTCGCAGAAGACCGTGAAAGAGCATCAGAAGCAGGCCGTAAAGGTGGCCAGTCGAGCGGGGGGAATTTCAAGAATGACCCTCAGCGCGCGTCAGAAGCTGGCAAAAAAGGGGGTAAAAACAGCCATGGCAACAGCAAATAGCTGCCGCCGGGTTGTTTAAAACGATTTTAACCTGAAGGTTGAAGTCATCCCTGCCGCCGGATGCGTCCGGCGGTTTTTTTATTTCTGCAACGTTGAACTGTAACCAAAGGCATCGCACACTACCGCTTTGATTCTCGTTTTTGGTGTCCCATGTCCTCGTCTCGCTTCACCTTTTCCGTAAAACCTCAGGAAGCCATCCTCATTCTGATCACCATGTTCTGGGGCGGAACCTTTCTTGCCGTCCAGTACGCGGTGACGATGAGCGACCCGTTCTTTTTTGTCGGGCTGCGCTTTGCCACCGCGGCGATTGCCGTGGCGCTGATCTCACTCAAAACCCTGCGCGGGTTGACCCTTAAAGAACTTCAGGCCGGGGTGGTCATCGGAATTTCCATCGCCATGGGCTACAGCCTGCAAACCTGGGGGCTACAGACCATCTCCAGCAGTAAATCCGCGTTTATCACCGCCATGTATGTCCCGCTGGTGCCGCTCCTGCAGTGGCTGTGCCTGGGCAGAATGCCGGGGCTGATGTCCTGCATCGGCATCGTGCTGGCGTTTATCGGCCTGATTCTGCTGGCCGGGCCGGGCGATAATCTGCTGGCGATGGGGCCGGGCGAGATGATTACCCTCGTGGGCGCGGTGGCCATTGCCGCGGAAATTATCCTGATTAGCGCGTGGGCGGGGAAGGTTGACGTCAAGCGGGTGACCGTCGTCCAGCTGGCGACCGCCTCGCTGGTGGCGTTTGCCGCGATGGTCCCGGCAGGGGAGTCGGTACCGCCGATGTCCACCGGGCTGGTGGTGGTCGCGCTCGGGCTGGGGATTTTTAGCGCCATCATTCAGGTGACCATGAACTGGGCGCAGCGCAGCGTCTCCCCGACGCGGGCGACGGTCATCTACACCGGAGAACCCGTGTGGGCGGGCATTTTTGGCCGTCTCGCCGGGGAGCGCCTGCCGCTGCTGGCCCTTCTGGGCGCAGCGTTTATCGTGGCGGGCGTGCTGGTGAGCGAGCTGAAGCTCAGAAAGAAGAAGCGGGACGTGGCCAACCTGACGGCAGAGTGAGGTTGTTATTGATAAAGTCGTCCGGGCGTCTTACATTATGTACGGATTAATGCCGTACATAATGAGGTGAACCATGCCGGCACTGAAAAAACAGCGTATCGATCTTCGCCTGTCCGACGAAGATAAAAATATGATTGAAGAAGCCGCCGCAATGACGAACCAAACCGTCACCCAGTTTATGGTGAACAGCGCGTCGGAACGGGCGGCGCAGGTCATTGAACAGCATCGCCGCTTGATCCTTAACGACGCGTCATGGAATGCGGTAATGGATGCTATCAGCAACCCGCCAGAGCCAAACGAAAGGCTTAAACGCGCCGCCAGGCATCTTCAAAACGGGGAGTAAGGCGTGGCCGATTTAACGATAGAACTGTTTTCAGAGGGAAAAGATTACGGTTTTGCCGGTTTTGACTGCGGTGAACCTTCACTCAACGCGTTTCTCACCGAGCATCTGGCGCGCCAGCATGCGAACCGTATCTTAAGAGGCTACCTCCTCATCGAGCGGGGCGATCGTCCCAGAGTGCTCGGATACTACACCCTGTCCGGCAGCTGCTTTGAAAAAGCGCTTCTGCCGTCGAAAACCCAGCAGCGCAAAGTTCCCTATTTTAACGTGCCCAGCGTCACGCTGGGGCGGCTCGCGATTCATCGGGATCTGCAGGGGGAAGCGTGGGGAACTCTGCTGGTCACGCACGCAATGAAGACCGTCTACCGGGCCTCTCAGGCCGTCGGCGTGCATGGCCTGTTTGTCGATGCGCTTAGCGAAGGGGCCAAAACGTTTTACATGAAGCTCGGGTTTGTTCCGCTGACGGGCGAAAACAGCCGTTCGCTTTTTTATCCCACCAAATCCATTGAGCGCCTGTTTAGCGACGCGCTTTAAATGAAAAGATGTCAATGCCAAAACGGAGAGCGGGAATGACGCAAGGCGAAGTGAAAATTCAGGGAAAACGCTCAAAGGCCGTTAGCGCGAAAAAGCAGGCGATTCTCGGCGCGGCGCTGGAAACCTTCTCGCAGTTTGGCATCCACGGCACGCGGCTCGAACAGGTCGCGGAGTGCGCCGGGGTGTCGAAAACCAACCTGCTTTATTATTACCCCTCCAAAGAGGCGCTCTACGTCGCCGTGATGCAGCAGATCCTCGATATCTGGCTCGCGCCGTTAAAGGCGTTTCGCGAAGAGCTGGCTCCGCTGGTGGCGATTGAAGAGTACATCCGCCTGAAACTGGAGGTCTCTCGCGACTATCCGCAGGCGTCAAAGCTCTTTTGTTTAGAAATGCTCCAGGGCGCGCCGCTGCTGCAGGCCGAGCTGACGGGAGATCTGAAAAAGCTGGTGGACGATAAGTCGGCGATTATTGCGGGCTGGGTCGCAGCCGGGAAGCTGGCGCCGGTGGAACCGCACCACCTGATCTTTATGATCTGGGCCGCAACCCAGCACTACGCTGACTTTGCGGCCCAGGTGGAAGCCGTTACCGGCAAGACGCTGCGTGACGAGGCGTTTTTCCACAGCACGCTGGAGAACGTCCAGCGGATGATTATCGAAGGGATCCGCGTGCGTTAGTTCCCCTCACCCTAACCCTCTCCCCAAAGGGGAGAGGAGACTGTTCCGTGCGGTCTTTTCTCCCTCGCCCCTATGGGGAGAGGGGACAGCTTAGGTTGCCCTCTTCACACTGCATCAGCGAGGCCAGAAACGCCTCGCGCTCCACGGTTTTCTCCGCCAGGCACTGGTTCACGATCATCGGCTGTACGCTACCGCCTTCGGTACCGGATCCGATAAAGGCGCAGTCCGCATCGCGCAGGGCGATCCACGCCTGCTGGGCTTTCTTCAGTAAGGCCTGCTGCGGCGCGGCGGCGCGTTTATACGCGGCCTGATACGTCGCGTTGAGCTTCTTATCCGCAGCCTGATACTGCTGGGCCGCACAGTCGTTAAGCTCAAGCTGCGTGGTGGCGTTGCCGCACTCGTCGGCTAACGCGCTGGCGCTGACAAGCAGGACGAGACCTGCGAGCGTAAATCTTTTCATCATCCCCTCCATGTAAAAAAGCCGGATGCGCTGCGCTTATCCGGCCTACGATTGTTTGTAGCCCCGGTAAGCGTAGCGCCACCGGGGAGAGTTTACACTATTAGCCGATGGTCATCAGGCTGGCGTTACCGCCCGCCGCCGCGGTGTTGACGCTGAGCGAACGCTCCACGTACAGGCGCTCCAGCAGCAGGTTGGTTTCGCCGCGGGCGAAGCCCTGCACCGACACAATCGCGCCACTGCGGGCCGCAACCTGCTCGCACAGCTCGCGCAGCTGGTCGGAGTCCCCGTGGTAGATCACCGCGTCAAACGGCTGGGCTAGCATCGCGTCCGGTTTCGCAAAGTGAATGCGGGCAGAGACGGCTTGCGGCAGCTGTTTTGCCAGATCGCGATGCAGCGCATCTTCCGGCCACAGCACTTCACACCCGGTTGCCATAGCCGCCGCCAGCTGAACCAGCGCGTCCTGCTCGTTATCCGCCACGCACAATACGCGCTCGCGCGGCATCAGCGTCCAGGTGTTGCGCTCGCCGGTTGGCCCCGGCAGCAGGCGCTGCGTGCCGGCCTGCGCCAGCTCGCCGTACTGCTCGGCAACGGTGCGCAGTTCCGGGCGCTTATCAGCCCACGCGATGAGCGCGTCCAGCGGCTGGGTCAGAACGGCTTTCACCTGCGCGTCCACCGGATACTCCGCGTCCTGTCGCGCAAGCGTCACGCCCAGCGCGTTCTCCGGACGGTTCGCCAGCAGGCGGTACAGGTACAGCGGACCGCCCGCTTTCGGGCCGGTGCCGGAGAGGCCTTCGCCGCCGAACGGCTGCACGCCGACGACCGCGCCGACCATGTTGCGGTTCACGTACAGGTTGCCGACTTTGGCGCTGCCGGTCACCTGCGCGATAGTCTCGTCGATGCGGGTATGCACGCCGAGCGTCAGGCCGTAGCCGGAGGCGTTAATCTGCTCGATCAGCTCGTGGAGGTTGTTACGGTTGTAGCGCACCACGTGGAGCACCGGACCGAAGACCTCTTTTTTCAGCTCGTCGAAGCTCGCCAGCTCAATCAGCGTCGGCGGCACGAAGGTACCGGTCTGCCACTCGCGGGCGTCCTCGTTGTTCTGGCGCACCGCCTGGAAGACCGGGCGGCCCTTGGCGCGCATCGCCTGAATGTGATTGTCGATATTGGCTTTGGCTTCCGCGTCGATCACCGGCCCGATGTCGGTGGTGAGGCGGCCTGGGTTGCCCATCCGGCATTCGCCCATCGCGCCGCGCAGCATCTTCAGCGTATGGTCGGCCACGTCGTCCTGCAGGCAGAGCACGCGCAGGGCGGAGCAGCGCTGGCCCGCGCTGTCGAAGGCCGAGGCCAGCACGTCCACCACCACCTGCTCGGTGAGCGCGGAGGAGTCGACGATCATGGCGTTCATGCCGCCGGTTTCCGCGATAAGCGGCGTTGGGCGGCCCTGAGCGTCCAGGCGGGTAGCGATGTTGCGCTGCAGCAGCGTCGCCACCTCGGTGGAGCCGGTAAACATCACGCCGCGCACGCGGCTATCGGAGGTCAGCTTCGCGCCGACCGTTTCACCGCGTCCCGGCAGCAGCTGAACCACGCCCGCCGGCACGCCGGCTTCCAGAAGAATGTTGATCCCCTGAGCGGCAATCAGCGGCGTTTGCTCAGCCGGTTTCGCCAGCACGCTGTTGCCTGCGGCAAGGGCGGCGGCAATCTGGCCGGAGAAGATCGCCAGCGGGAAGTTCCACGGGCTGATACAGACTACCGGGCCCAGCGGACGGTGCGTTTCATTGTCGAAATCATCGCGCACCTGTCCCGCGTAGTAGTGCAGGAAGTCCACCGCTTCGCGCACTTCGGCGATGGCGTTGCTGAAGGTTTTACCCGCCTCGCGCACCAGGATGCCGATAAGCTGCTGCATCTGATCTTCCATCAGCACCGCGGCGCGCTCCAGAATGGCGGCGCGCTCCTGCGGCGGGGTGGCGAACCAGATCGGCGCGTTGTTCACCGCGCTGTCCAGCGCCTGATCCACTTCCGCTTCGGTCGCTTCCCGCACGTAGCCAACGATGTCCTTCGGCTCCGCCGGGTTAATTACCGGCTGCATGTCGCCGTCGGCAGCGGGCTGTTCAAGTATCGGCTTGGCCTGCCACTTCTGCAGCGCGCTGTTGAGCAGGGCAGAGGAGAGGGAGGCCAGACGATGCTCGTTGGCAAGATCCAGACCCGCCGAGTTGACGCGGCCTTCGCCGTACAGCTCGCGCGGCAGGGCAATCTTCGGATGCGGCAGGCCGATCTGGCCTTCCTGCGCCGCCATTTTCTCGACGGCCTGCACCGGGTCGGCTACCAGCTCGTCAAGCGGCAGGGTGGTATCGGCGATGCGGTTAACGAAGGAGGTGTTCGCCCCGTTTTCCAGCAGGCGGCGCACCAGGTAGGCCAGCAGCGTTTCGTGGGTACCCACCGGCGCATAGATGCGGCACGGGCGGTTCAGCTTGCCGTCAGCGATTTTCCCGGTGACCTGTTCGTACAGCGGTTCGCCCATGCCGTGCAGGCACTGGAACTCGTACTGGCCCGGATAGTAGTTCTGCCCCGCCAGGGTGTAGATCGCCGCCAGCGTGTGGGCGTTGTGGGTGGCGAACTGCGGATAGATCAGGTTCGGCACGCCGAGCAGCTTTTTCGCGCAGGCGAGGTAAGAGACGTCGGTGTAGACCTTGCGGGTATAGACCGGATAGCCTTCCAGCCCTTCCATCTGGGCGCGCTTGATCTCGCTGTCCCAGTAGGCGCCCTTCACCAAACGGATCATCAGGCGACGGCGGCTGCGGCTTGCCAGGTCGATCAGGTAATCGATGACGAACGGGCAGCGCTTCTGGTAGGCCTGAATGACGAAGCCGATGCCGTTCCAGCCCGCCAGCTCCGGCTCGAAGCACAGCTTCTCCAGCAGATCGAGGGAGATCTCCAGACGATCGGCCTCTTCGGCATCGATGTTAATGCCGATGTCGTACTGGCGCGCCAGCAGGGTCAGGGACTTCAGGCGCGGGTACAGCTCTTCCATCACGCGGTCGTACTGCGCGCGGCTGTAGCGCGGGTGCAGGGCGGAGAGCTTGATTGAGATGCCCGGACCTTCATAAATGCCGCGCCCGTTGGAGGCTTTACCGATGGCGTGGATCGCCTGCTGGTAAGAGACCATATACGCCTGCGCGTCGGCGGCGGTCAGGGCCGCTTCGCCCAGCATGTCGTAGGAGTAGCGGAAACCTTTGTCCTCCAGCCTGCGCGCGTTCGCCAGCGCTTCGGCAATGGTTTCGCCGGTGACGAACTGCTCGCCCATCAGGCGCATCGCCATGTCAACGCCCTTGCGGATCAGCGGCTCGCCGCTTTTGCCGATGATGCGGTTCAGGGAGCGGGAGAGACTGGCTTCGTTATGGGTCGACACCAGCTTGCCGGTAAACAGCAGGCCCCAGGTGGCGGCGTTAACAAACAGCGACGGGCTGCGGCCAATGTGGGAATGCCAGTTGCCGTTGCTGATTTTGTCGCGGATCAGCGCGTCGCGGGTGGCTTTATCCGGGATGCGCAGCAGCGCTTCCGCGAGGCACATCAGCGCCACGCCCTCCTGCGAGGAGAGGGAGAACTCCTGCAGCAGGCCCTGAACCATGCCGGCGCGGCCGCTGGCGGTTTTCTGGTTACGCAGCCTGTCGGCCAGCTGATAGGCGAGGTCGTGCGCCTTCGACGCGATGGCGTCCGGCAGGCGAGCCTGCTCCAGCAGCATCGGCACCGCGTCGGTTTCGGCGCGGCGGTAGGCCGCGGTAATGGCGGCGCGGCTGACGGACTGCGGCAGGATCTGCTCGGCAAACTCGAGGAACGGCTGGTGGCTCTCCTCCACGGCGGCGGTCGCTTCTTCGCCCTCATTCGCCGCGCCCGCCAGCAGGGCAGGCAGTTCCGGCAGGTCGTCTTCGCTCTCCAGCCTTTCCAGGTAGTTAAAAATCGCCTGCTTGATCAGCCAGTGCGGCGTGCGGTCAATGCGGGTTGCTGCGGTCTTAATCCGTTCACGGGTTGCGTCATCCAGCTTAACCCCCATGGTGGTCATACCCATCCCAGGACTCCTGTTGTTCTGTAGTAGTTTTCTAACGTTGCGTGAAATATCCACCATGTTGCAACTTTGTGCAACCGTGTTAAATGTGACCTGGTCAGCAAGCTGTGAAATGAATGGATTGTTAACGAACGGTTAGCTGGAAAAGGAGACTCACTTCTGCATCTGAAGCCGCTTTTTATGCGGTACTTAACACTTTTAAAAGGTGCAACCCGTAAAAGCGTGAGCGAGTGCAACCTATAGGAAAGCCGTATCAAACCGGGGATGAATTTGATGTAAATGCAGTGTTAAATCGTTTGTCAGCGGGATGCGCTTGCGGCAGGATAGCGCGCCCGGCAACAGCACAAGATACTTTCACCACGTTCCGGTGATCATATAACAAGGCAACCCGGACGGTTGTCGCTCGACAATTTTGGAGAATTTAAATGGCTATTAGCACACCGATGCTGGTGACATTTCTCGTTTATATATTTGGCATGATCCTGATAGGGTTTTTGGCATGGCGTTCAACGAAAAACTTTGACGACTACATTTTGGGCGGCCGCAGCTTAGGGCCGATGGTCACCGCGCTCTCCGCGGGCGCTTCCGACATGAGCGGCTGGCTGCTGATGGGGCTGCCGGGCGCGATTTTCATCTCCGGTATCTCCGAAAGCTGGATCGCCATCGGCCTGACCGTCGGCGCGTGGGTTAACTGGAAGCTGGTGGCGGGCCGTCTGCGCGTGCATACCGAGGCCAACAATAACGCCCTGACGCTGCCGGACTACTTCACCGGGCGCTTCGAGGACAACAGCCGCATTCTGCGCATTATCTCGGCGGTGGTGATCCTGCTGTTCTTCACCATCTACTGTGCCTCCGGCATCGTGGCGGGGGCGCGCCTGTTCGAAAGCACCTTCGGCATGAGCTATGAAACGGCGCTGTGGGCGGGTGCTGCGGCAACCATCCTCTATACCTTCGTGGGCGGATTCCTGGCGGTAAGCTGGACCGACACCGTGCAGGCGAGCCTGATGATTTTCGCCCTGATCCTGACCCCGGTAATCGTGATTTTCACCGTCGGCGGCTTTGCCGATTCGCTGGAAGTGATCAAGCAGAAGAGCATCGAAAACGTCGACATGCTGAAAGGGCTGAACTTCGTGGCCATCGTGTCGCTGATGGGCTGGGGGCTGGGCTACTTCGGCCAGCCGCACATTCTGGCGCGCTTTATGGCGGCGGACTCTCACCACACCATCGTCCACGCGCGCCGTATCAGCATGACGTGGATGATCCTCTGCCTGGCAGGCGCGTGCGCCGTCGGCTTCTTCGGCATCGCCTACTTCAACAACAACCCGGCGCAGGCGGGCGCGGTGAACCAGAACGCCGAGCGCGTGTTCATCGAGCTGGCGCAGATCCTGTTCAACCCGTGGATCGCCGGTATTCTGCTCTCCGCCATTCTGGCGGCGGTGATGTCGACCCTGAGCTGCCAGCTGCTGGTCTGCTCAAGCGCGATCACCGAAGACCTGTACAAAGCGTTCCTGCGCAAGGGCGCGAGCCAGAAAGAGCTGGTTTGGGTTGGGCGCTTTATGGTGCTGGTGGTGGCGCTGGTGGCGATTGCGCTGGCGGCCAACCCGGAAAACCGCGTGCTGGGGCTGGTGAGCTACGCGTGGGCGGGCTTCGGCGCGGCGTTTGGCCCGGTGGTGCTGTTCTCGGTGATGTGGTCGCGCATGACCCGCAACGGCGCGCTGGCGGGAATGATCATCGGCGCGGTGACCGTCATCGTCTGGAAGCAGTTCGCGTGGCTGGGGCTGTACGAAATTATCCCGGGCTTCATCTTCGGCAGCATCGGCATCGTGGTGTTCAGCCTGCTGGGCAAAGCGCCGTCTGCCTCCATGCAGAAACGCTTTGCACAAGCGGATGCGCATTACCACTCCGCGCCGCCGTCTAAGCTGCAGCCGGAATAATTTTTCCCCCTCACCCTAACCCTCTCCCCGGTGGGGAGAGGGGATAGTCCTTTCACCTATGTGAGTCTTCATCAATGAGAATTAAAACAGGGTTAATGGCGGCGGCATTACTGATGCTGGCAGGCTGCAACGCGCCCTCGCAGCACGCGGCGGTAGAGGCGTGCAAAGCAGAAAACCAGATGCAGCAAACCACGCTCTACTTCGGCCTCAACCGTCCGGCAGGGGCGCAAATCACCGCCAGCGAGTGGCAGCAGTTTGTCGATCGGGACGTGACCCCGCGCTTTCGCGATGGCCTGACGGTGTTTGAGGCGCGCGGGCAGTGGCTCGGCAACGACGGTAAGGTGGCGCGCGAGCCGAGCAGGGCGCTGATGCTGATCCACGGTAAAGACACGCAGAGCGAGAAGAACATTGAGGCGCTGCGCGGGATCTATAAATCACGCTTCGCGCAGGAATCGGTGATGCGGGTCGATCAGCCGGTGTGCGTGCAGTTCTGATAAAAAAACGGCGGGACAACCCGCCGTTGTTGTTTTGTAGGCCGGGCAAGCGAAGCGCCGCCAGGCATGACCTTACAGCACTAACCCCGCAAAGCTCGCCGACAGCAGGCTCACCAGCGTCGCGCCGTACACCAGGCGCAGGCCAAAGCGTGAAACCACGTTGCCCTGCTGCTCATTCAGCCCCTTGATGGCACCCGCCACGATGCCAATCGAGGCAAAGTTCGCGAACGACACCAGGAAAACAGACAGGATCCCCAGCCCGCGCGGCGTCATCTGTCCGGCAATTTTTTGCAGCTCAATCATCGCCACAAATTCATTCGCCACCAGCTTGGTTGCCATAATACTCCCCGCGTGCAGGGCGTCGCTCAGCGGAATACCGATAAGCCAGGCCAGAGGATAAAAAACGTAGCCCAGAATCTGCTGGAAGCTCATGCCAAATACGCTGGAGAAAAGGGCGTTGACGGCGCTAATCAGGGCAATAAAGCCAATCAGCATCGCCAGAATAATCATCGCGACCTTAAATCCGGCGAGAATATATTCGCCGAGCATCTCAAAGAAGCTCTGGGATTCGTGCAGTTTTTCGAGCTTAATCTCCGGCTCCGCTTCCGGGCGCACCGGGTTGATCACCGAGAGAATAATAAAGGTGCTGAACAGGTTCAGAATAAGCGCCGCAACCACGAATTTGGCGTCCAACATGGTCATATAGGCCCCGACAATCGACAGCGAAACGGTCGACATCGCCGTGGCGGCCATGGTGAACATGCGGCGAGAAGAGAGATCGCCCAATACTCCTTTGTATGCAATGAAGTTTTCCGACTGGCCGAGGATCAGCGAGCTCACCGCGTTAAAGGATTCCAGCTTGCCCATGCCGTTAAGCTTCGACAGCAGCGTGCCGATGACGCGAATAAATATCGGCAAAATTCGCCAGTGCTGGAGAATACCGATCAGCGCAGAGATAAAAATAATCGGACACAGCACGCCGAGGAAAATAAACGCCAGCCCTTTTTCACCCATTCCGCCAAAGACAAAATTGGTGCCTTCGCCGGCGAATTTAAGCAGCGACTCAAAGAAACCCGACACGTATTTAATAATAAACAGGCCGCTGTCCGCGTGCAGGAAAAAGAAGGCCAGCACCACTTCAATAACGATAAGCTGCAAAATATAGCGGATGCGGATTTTGCGGCGGTCAAAGCTCACCAGCCAGGCCAGCGCCAGAATAATCACCAGTGCCAGTAGAAAATGGAGGATGTGATACATAATCAGTTTTCAGTAAGTTTTCGAGGCGCTTATTTAGCCACAGCCACGGTTAACCGTAAACGGGCATTTACGTTATAACTTATAAACATAACTGTAATAGTAGAAATAATTATCAGGCGAATGGTTTACATCTCGTCATCAAAACTCAACACATTTCGCTTGTTTTTCTTCTTGCCGTAATGATAATCACTATCACAAGAATTTACCTTTCTTTGCATCACTTGACCGCGATAAACATTTAAGGTGTCCGCATGTTTGTTCCATTTCTCATTATGTTTCGTGAAGGCCTAGAAGCGGCCCTGATTGTGAGTCTTATCGCCAGCTATCTGAAGCGAACCCAGCGCGGGCACTGGATTGGCGTGATGTGGATTGGGGTTTTCCTCGCGGCCGCGCTCTGCCTTGGTCTTGGCATTCTCATCAACGAAACCACGGGCGAGTTCCCGCAGAAAGAGCAGGAGCTGTTCGAGGGGATCGTGGCGGTGATTGCGGTCTTCATCCTCACCTGGATGGTGTTCTGGATGCGCAAGGTCTCCCGCAACGTTAAGGTTCAGCTGGAGCAGGCGGTCGATGCGGCGCTGCAAAAGGGCAATAACCACGGCTGGGCGCTGATCGGGATGGTCTTCTTCGCCGTCGCGCGCGAAGGGCTGGAGTCGGTCTTTTTCCTGCTGGCGGCGTTCCAGCAGGACGTCGGCATCTGGCCGCCGCTCGGCGCGATGCTCGGGCTGGCGACCGCGGTCGTGCTCGGCTTCCTGCTTTACTGGGGCGGCATTCGCCTTAATCTCGGCGCGTTCTTCAAATGGACCAGCCTGTTTATTCTGCTGGTCGCGGCGGGGCTGGCGGCCGGTGCGATACGCGCGTTCCACGAAGCCGGGCTGTGGAATCACTTCCAGGACGTGGCGTTCGACCTCAGCAACATTCTTTCAACCCATTCGCTGACCGGCACGCTGCTCGAAGGGATCTTCGGCTATCAGGAGACGCCGAGCGTCAGCGAAGTGGCGATGTACTTTATCTATCTGGTTCCGGCGCTGGTGCTGTTTGCGATGCCGCCGCGTGCCGGTTCGCAGGCGTCGCGCGTTGCGCCGTAATTCGTTATTTAGTTACAACATACTTTTAAAGGGAAGAGTCATGGCTAATCCGTTTCGTCGTAGTGCGTTGTGCGCAGGCATTGCCGCGCTGTTCGCTTCTGCCTTCGCCGCTCAGGCAGCAGATATCCCGCAGGTAAAAGTCACCGTCAACGATAAGCAGTGCGAGCCGATGACCGTGACGGTCAACAGCGGCAAGACCCAGTTTATTATTCAGAACCACAGCCAGAAAGCGCTGGAGTGGGAGATACTCAAAGGCGTGATGGTGGTGGAAGAGCGTGAGAACATCGCCCCTGGCTTCAGCCAGAAGATGACCGCCAACCTGCAGCCGGGCGAGTACGACATGACCTGCGGACTGCTGACCAACCCGAAAGGCAAGCTGATCGTGAAGGGTGAAGCCACTGCCGATGCCGCTAAAGGCGACGCGCTGCTCAGCCTGGGCGAGGCGATTACCGCCTATAAAGCCTACGTCACCAAAGAGACGGCGGATCTGGTGGCGGGCACAAAAGCCTTTACCGACGCGGTGAAAGCGGGCGATATCGAAAAAGCGAAATCCCTCTACGCGCCAACGCGCCAGCACTACGAGCGTATCGAGCCGATCGCCGAGCTGTTCTCTGACCTCGACGGCAGCATTGACGCCCGTGAAGATGACTACGAGCAGAAGGCCGCCGATCCGAAATTCACCGGCTTCCACCGTCTGGAAAAAGCGCTGTTTGGCGATAACTCCACCAAAGGAATGGATAAATATGCCGAGCAGCTGAACGGCGACGTGCTGGAGCTGCAAAAGCGCATCAGCGAGCTGGCCTTCCCACCGTCAAAAGTGGTGGGCGGCGCGGCCGGGCTGATTGAAGAAGTGGCCGCGAGCAAAATCAGCGGCGAAGAAGATCGCTACAGCCACACCGACCTGTGGGACTTCCAGGCCAACGTCGACGGCGCGCAGAAAATTGTTAACCTGCTGCGCCCGCAGCTGCAAAAAGAGAACGCCGACCTGCTGGCGAAAGTGGATGCCAACTTCAAAAAGGTTGACGCTATTCTGGCGAAATACCGCACCAAAGACGGGTTCGAAACCTATGACAAGCTGACCGACGCCGACCGTAACGCGCTGAAAGGCCCGATTACCACCCTGGCGGAAGATCTGGCGCAGCTGCGCGGCGTTCTGGGCCTGGATTAAGCGCGATGAAAAAGCACGACGAGTACGACGTGGCTGAACCTTCGCGGCGTCGGTTGTTAAAAGGGGTGGGGGCGCTCGGCGGCGCGCTCGCCCTGGCGGGAGGCTGCCCGGTCGCGCACGCGGCGAAACCGCAAAGCGCGCCCGGCACGCTCTCCCCGGATGCGCGCATGGAGACGCAGCCTTTTTATGGTGAGCACCAGTCGGGCATTCTCACGCCGCAGCAGGCCTCGATGATGCTGGTGGCGTTTGATTCGCTGGCAGGCGATAAGGCGGATCTCGAACGCCTGTTCCGCCTGCTGACGGCACGCATTGCGTTTCTGACCGCCGGTGGCCCGGCGCCGGATACGCCGAACCCGCGCCTGCCGCCGATGGATTCCGGTATTCTTGGCCCGTTTATCGCCCCCGATAACCTGACCATTACCGTGTCGCTCGGCGAGTCGCTGTTTGACGCCCGGTATGGACTGGCAAATCAAAAGCCGAAGGCGCTGCAAAAAATGACGCGCTTCCCGAATGATTCGCTCGATGCGGCGCTGTGCCACGGCGATCTGCTGCTGCAGATTTGCGCCAACACCCAGGACACGGTGATCCACGCCCTGCGCGACATTATCAAGCACACGCCGGATCTGCTGAGCGTGCGCTGGAAGCGGGAAGGGTTTATCTCGGATCACGCGGCGCGCAGCAAAGGCAAAGAGACGCCGGTTAACCTGCTGGGCTTTAAGGACGGCACCGCCAACCCGGACAGCAGCAATGCTGCGCTGATGAAGGACGTGGTGTGGGTTACGGCCGACCAGGGCGAGCCGGCGTGGGCCGTTGGTGGAAGCTATCAGGCAGTGCGCATTATTCAGTTTCGCGTCGAGTTCTGGGACCGCACGCCGCTTAAGGAGCAGCAAACCATCTTCGGCCGCGACAAGCAGAGCGGGGCGCCGCTCGGCATGAAGAAAGAGCATGACGTGCCGGACTACGCCAGCGATCCAAACGGCGACGTTATCGCCCTGGACAGCCACATTCGCCTCGCCAACCCACGCACCCAGGAGACGCAGTCCAGCCTGATGATGCGCCGCGGATACAGCTACTCGCTGGGCGTCACCAACTCTGGCCAGCTGGATATGGGCCTGCTGTTCGTCTGCTATCAGCACGATCTGGAGAAGGGCTTCCTCACCGTGCAGAAGCGGCTAAACGGCGAGGCGCTGGAAGAGTACATCAAGCCCATCGGCGGCGGCTATTTCTTTGCCCTGCCTGGCCCGCGCGATCGGAACGCGTATCTCGCTCAGGGGCTTATAGAAGCCTGATAATTGTCCCTGCGATAGTTCGCGGGGACATTATTTTTTTCTATGGCTAACGCACTGTTATATTACTGTAATATTTGTATATGAGACTGAATTCGCGACTGGAGTTGTCTTAAAAGTTGCGCTTAAGTAAAATAAATGTTGCATTTATGATAATTGGTGATGTACTTAGTATAAGACAGCGGTAGTTCCCGGCAGTGATGCTGTATCACTATGGAGATCGCGAATGGTTGCGTCCTGCACTGGACAAGGTAAACACAACAACCGCAACACCCGGCGCGGAGGCTCAGACTCCGGCAGCGATTTCTTCACCCCCACAATCTCCTCATCTCTTCAAAAAACGCATTCTACCGACGTGCAAAACAGTGCGCGTAGCTGTGTTGTATCGTCATCCGGAAAGGCAAGCAACGGCTTACAAGGAAGCCAACCCTCTGATGTTCGTGCGGATAATCGTGCTGAAGCTGGCGCGTATGATGAATACCAACAACTCAAGGTGCTATCCATGGGAAGACAAAAAGCAGTGATCAAAGCTCGTCGCGAAGCAAAACGTGTGCTGAGACGGGATTCACGCAGCCATAAGCAGCGCGAAGAAGAATCGGTCACCTCGCTTGTGCAGATGAGCGGCGTAGAAGCAATTGGCATGGCGCGGGACAGCCGTGATACTTCTCCAATTGTCGCGCGCAATGAGGCTCAGGCGCAGTACCTGAATGCTATCGAGAGTAAACAGCTCATCTTTGCAACCGGCGAAGCCGGATGCGGGAAAACCTGGATCAGTGCGGCCAAAGCGGCGGAAGCGCTGATTCATAAGGACGTGGACAGGATTATTGTCACCCGTCCGGTACTGCAGGCCGATGAAGATCTCGGCTTCTTGCCCGGAGATATTTCGGAGAAGTTTGCCCCGTACTTCAGGCCCGTCTATGACGTGCTTGTGAAGCGGCTGGGTGCATCCTTTATGCAGTACTGCCTGCGGCCAGAGATTGGCAAGGTGGAAATCGCGCCGTTCGCCTATATGCGCGGACGTACATTTGAAAATGCGGTCGTCATTCTTGACGAGGCCCAGAACGTGACCGCTGCGCAAATGAAGATGTTCTTAACGCGCCTCGGGGAGAACGTGACGGTCATCGTCAACGGCGATATCACCCAGTGCGACCTGCCGTCCGGCGTGAAGTCCGGGCTGAGCGACGCCATGGCACGTTTTGAGGAAGACGAGATGATAGGCGTAGTTCGCTTCACCAAAGAGGACTGCGTGCGCTCGGCGCTCTGTCAGCGCACGCTGCAAGCGTACTACTGAGTTAGCCGTTGTGTTCAAGGCCCGGGAAACCGGGCTTTGTTTTTTGTGCGGGGTTTGATGTCGGGTGGCGCTGCGCTTACCCGACCTACAATACCCTCAGGACCCGTAGGGCTGGTAAGCGAAGCGCCACCAGGCATAAAGAGCGCGGGGATTTTTGTCGGAGAACATAAACGAAAAAAGCCCGTACTTTCGTACGAGCTCTTATCTTAAATATGGCGGTGAGGGGGGGATTGACTCGCTTCGCTCGCTGTTACTCGGCCCATCCCTGGACCTCGCCCCTTCGGGGCCAACGCAGGCGTTGTTCAAAAACGCTCCCGGCGTTTTTGTGCGGGCAGCCTGTTCGCTGCGCTCTCAGTCTGTCCAACTGGCTGCGCCAGTTGTCGAACCCCGGTCGGGGCTTCTCATCCCCCCCTTTCGAAGAACATAAACGAAAAAAGCCCGTACTTTCGTACGAGCTCTTATCTTAAATATGGCGGTGAGGGGGGGATTGACTCGCTTCGCTCGCCCCGCGGGCAGCCTGTTCGCTGCGCTCTCAGTCTGTCCAACTGGCTGCGCCAGTTGTCGAACCCCGGTCGGGGCTTCTCATCCCCCCTTTCGGAGAACATAAACGAAAAAAGCCCGTACTTTCGTACGAGCTCTCATCTTAAAAATGGCGGTGAGGGGGGGATTCGAACCCCCGATACGTTGCCGTATACACACTTTCCAGGCGTGCTCCTTCAGCCACTCGGACACCTCACCATATTGTTTTTGCTGCCTGACCGCTTGGGGGGCAACGGGGCGCTACTATAGGGAGTTGCGCTAAAACGGTCAAGCAGATTTTCTGCTTTAGTGCCCGTTCGGTTAAGCAATAAGCAGCTCCACGGTTTTTACGTCGTGGAGCGGGGGATTAACGCTGGGAATCGAGCACTTCGCTGTTTTTCACGACGTCCTGCGCCTTGCTGTAGCTTTCGATCAGCAACTGGTAGGCAGGGAAGATGTGGGTGTATACCTCAGCCCATTCTGCCGCATCCGCCCGGTTCCAGGTGCGCTGGATCTCAGAGGCAACCGCTGCGGTATCCATCGGGACGACGCCTGCCTGCACTACCCGCGCCAGCGTAATTTCCTGCGCCATTTTGCTGTAGGTGCCGGACGCATCGATAACCGCAAACACTTTATATCCGTCTGCTACCGCGCTGATGGACGGAAACGCCATGCAAACGCTGGTGATGGTGCCCGCGATTATCAGCGTTTTACGTCCGGTCGCTTTTACGGCCGCAACAAACTCCGGATTATCCCAGGCGTTGATCTCCCCTTTGCGCGGCACGTACTGCGCGTGCGGCGCGTTGGCGTGGATCTCAGGGATCAGCGGCCCGTTCGGACCCTGCGGCACGGAGGCCGTCGTAATAACCGGGATCTCGGCCAGCGTGGCGATTTTCGCCAGCGCCGCCGCGTGGGCGCGCAGCTCCGGCATTGGCATGTCGCCGACGGTCTGGAACAAACCGCTTTGATGGTCGATAAGCAGCATCACCGCGTCGTTGACGTCGATAACGGGACGCGCGCCGTTGAAGTTCGCAGGGGTAGACATGGTTCTCTCCTTTATTTATCAGATCTGGCCAAAGCGGCCGGAGTTGAAATCGCGAATGGCTTCGGCGATTTCGGTTTTACTGTTCATCACAAACGGGCCATATCCGACAATCGGCTCGTTTAGCGGCTCGCCCGCCATCAGCAGGACCTTTGCGTCGCTGCTGGCTTCCAGATGCAGCCTGTCGCCGTCCTGGCTCAGAACGACCAGCTGCGCTTCACCCGCCTGTGCGGTGCCGTTTACCGTCACGCTGCCTTCAAGGACGACCAGCGCGGTGCTCCAGCCGTCAGGCTGCTCAAGCGTCAAATGGCTTCCCTGACGCAGCGCGATGTCCCAGACGTTCAGCGGTGAAAAGGTATGCGCCGGGCCAGAAGTATCGCCGTAATGCCCTGCGATAACCCGCAGGGAGCCGCCGTCGTCAGGCAGCGTCACGACCGGGATCTGGCTTTTGGTGATGCTTTGATAGCCCGGCGCCGCCATCTTGTCCTTGGCCGGCAGGTTGACCCACAGCTGCATCATCTTTAGCTCGCCGCCTTTCTGCGCAAATTCGGCGGAGTGGAACTCCTCGTGCAAAATACCCGCGCCCGCCGTCATCCACTGCACGTCGCCGGGGCCGATAACGCCGCCTCTGCCGGTGGAATCGCGATGCTCAACTTCTCCGGAATAGACGATGGTGACCGTTTCAAAGCCGCGGTGCGGATGCTCACCCACGCCGCGCTTGACGCCATCCCCCGTGAAGGTGTGCGGGCCCGCGTAGTCCAGCAGCAGGAACGGGCTGAGCGGCTCGCCGTGGGTTTGATAAGAAAACATCGAACGTACCGGAAAACCATTGCCAACCCAGTGCTGGCGGGGGGCGGTATAAACACCTGTGACGTTTTTCATGATTTGCTCCTGATGTTTTGTTGATGTAATTAGCTTATATTCAGCATTAATATTCCGGTAGGGAGTGAAAATGACATTCACTGTTCCAAAATAAGAACGATGGGGGCATATGCAGGATCTCAATGATTTCGCCTGGTTTGTGAAAGTCGTGGATCACGGCGGGTTTGCGGCAGCGGGCCGGGCGCTCGATCAGCCTAAGTCCAAACTTAGCCGCCGCATCGCCCAGCTGGAGGAGCGGCTGGGCGTTCGCTTAATCCAGCGCACTACGCGGCAGTTTACGGTGACGGAGGTGGGGCACACCTTCTATCAGCACTGCAAAGCGATGCTGGTCGAAGCGGAGGCCGCGGAAGAGGCGGTTGCTGCGTTGCAGGCCGAGCCGCGTGGGATTGTGCGGATCACCTGCCCGGTAACGCTGCTGCATGTGCACGTCGGGCCGATGCTGGCGAGGTTTATGGCGCGTTATCCGGGCATTAACCTCCAGCTTGAGGCCACGAACCGGCGTGTCGATCTGGTGGGAGAGGGAGTGGACGTCGCGATCCGCGTTCGCCCGCGTCCGTTTGACGACAGCGATCTGGTGCTAAGGGTGCTTGCTGACAGGGGGCATTGCCTGGTGGCTGGACCGGCGCTGATCGAACGAATGGGTAAGCCTGCGGTGCCTTCTGAACTGAGCGAATGGCCCGGCCTCAGCATGGGGGCGAGTAAGCAGGTGCATAAGTGGGAGCTGTGCGGACCGGAAGGGGCAAAGGCCGACATTCATTTTGCGCCGCGCTTTATTACTTCCGACATGCTGGCCCTGCGGGAAGCCGCGGCGGCAGGCGTGGGCGTGGTGCAGCTGCCGATTTTGATGGTGAAGGATCAGCTTGCGTCCGGCGAGCTGGTACGGGTGCTGGAAAAATGGGAGCCTCGGCGGGAGGTGATACATGCGGTTTATCCCTCCCGGCGCGGGCTGCTGCCGTCCGTCAGGACGCTGGTGGATTTTCTCACCGAAGAGTATGCGCGGATGGTGGAGGAATAAGGGGCAACGGATCTCAACCGCATTTTTTGCAACCCCGAAGCCTGGCACCTTAATTTTGGCTTAAGCTATTTCTCAAATAATAACGCCTCTTGTTTAAGGGGATATTTAATGAAGAACTTACTGATTTCACTGGTGATGATGGCGGGATGCGCCGGAACGGCGATGGCGCAGCCCGTAACGGTTGACGTGCCCAGCGGGTATAAGGTCGTGGTTGTTCCCTCTTCAGAAACGGTCACGGGGGCCATTGCCACTACCGTTCCTCAAGCCGTGTATGTGGCACCTGCCGCTGCTCCGGCGGCGGTTTATCATCCGCGCGCCCGGCATGTGGCCAGCGTTGCCGAGGGAATGGTGATTGAACATCAACATGATGATCATCACTAGGGAGACGCTTTTTCGATGTCGGGTGGCGCTGCGCTTACCCGACCTACGAACAATTACGCCCGTTGTCGAACCCCGGTCGGGGCTTCTCATCCCTCCTTGAGGCGTGCAATATGCGAAAAAAAAGCCCGCATTTGCATGCGAGCTCTTCTTTAAATATGGCGGTGAGGGGGGGATTGACTCGCTTCGCTCGCCCTGCGGGCAGCCTGTTCGCTGCGCTCTCAGTCTGTCCAACTGGCTGCGCCAGTTGTCGAACCCCGGTCGGGGCTTCTCATCCCCCCTTTCGGAGAACATAAACGAAAAAAGCCCGTACTTTCGTACGAGCTCTTATCTTGAATATGGCGGTGAGGGGGGGATTCGAACCCCCGATACGTTGCCGTATACACACTTTCCAGGCGTGCTCCTTCAGCCACTCGGACACCTCACCATATTGTCATCCCGTTGTTGCTGGGACGGGCGCTAATGTAAGGAAAAGCCGAACCGCCGTCAACTCACTTTTTGAGTAAATTAGCGCATTTAGACAAACTTCAAGCAACCTGATTCCTAAATGTGCTGAAAGCGCTTTTTTTATCAGCACCCGATTCGCCCGGAATTTTGTTATGCTGGCGATCCAGTTGAAAATGAAAACAAAACAGCGCAATAAAAGGCAGGAATGACTATGGATATTCTCTTCTATCACCCCACTTTTGATACGGCTTACTGGATTGAGGCGCTTTCAGCTGCGCTACCCGGCGCTCGCGTGCGCGAATGGACGCAGGGCGATAATGAACATGCCGACTATGCGCTGGTCTGGCATCCTCCCGTCGAGATGCTGCAGGGCCGAAAGCTGAAGGCCGTTTTTGCCCTCGGGGCAGGCGTGGACTCTATCCTCAGCAAGCTGAAGGCGCATCCTGAAATGCTGCCCGAGTACGTTCCGCTGTTCCGCCTGGAAGATACCGGCATGGGCGAACAAATGCAGGAGTACGCCGTAAGCCAGGTGCTGCACTGGTTCCGCCGCTTCGATGATTATCAGGCGCTCAAACAGCAGTCCCGC
The DNA here is from genome assembly GCF_041399425.1 of Enterobacter sp. KBR-315C3_2022. Taxonomy (NCBI): domain Bacteria; kingdom Pseudomonadati; phylum Pseudomonadota; class Gammaproteobacteria; order Enterobacterales; family Enterobacteriaceae; genus Enterobacter; species Enterobacter sp. KBR-315C3_2022. The sequence goes on along the minus strand of NZ_JBGKEB010000003.1, from coordinate 5,451 downwards.
TGGGAGCCGCTGCCGGATTATCAGCGTGAAGATTTTACAGTTGGCATCCTCGGCGCAGGCGTGCTGGGCTCGAAAGTCGCGCAGGCGCTTGCGCCGTGGGGATTCCCGCTGCGCTGCTGGAGCCGCAGCCGCAAGGATTATCCCGGCGTAGAGAGCTTCGCGGGAGCGGATGAGCTCCCGGCGTTTCTCAGCGGAACCCGGGTGCTGATCAATCTGCTGCCCAATACGGCGGAAACGGTTGGGATCATCAACGCTCGGCTTCTTAACCAGCTCGCCGACCAGGCCTATGTCATGAACCTCGCGCGCGGCGTGCATCTGGTTGAGGACGATTTAATACAGGCGCTGAACAACGGCAGGCTGAAGGGCGCGATGCTGGACGTTTACAGCAAAGAGCCGCTCCCCGCCGAGAGCCCGCTGTGGACGCACCCGCGCGTGGCGATGACGCCGCACGTAGCGGCGGTGACGCGTCCGGCAGAAGCCGTGGCGTATATCTCACGGACCATCAGCGGGATAGAGAAGGGCGAGGCGGTCACCGGACAGGTCGACAGGCAGCGCGGCTACTGAGAGAAACCCGGCGTTTGCCGGGTTTTTGCTAATATTCGCCGCTGATAACTGCTATCCTTTGAAAAAAATCACGAGGAGAGAGAGATGTATCCCGTTGACCTGCATATGCACACCGTCGCCAGCACCCACGCGTACAGCACCCTTCATGACTACATCGCGCAGGCGAAACGCAAGGGCATTAGGCTCTTTGCGATAACCGATCACGGTCCCGACATGGCGGATGCGCCGCACTACTGGCATTTTGTGAATATGCGCGTCTGGCCGCGTCTCGTTGACGGCGTCGGAATCCTGCGCGGCATTGAGGCGAACATCAAAAATACCGACGGTGAAATTGACTGCACCGGCCCGATGCTGACCTCCCTCGACCTGATTATCGCCGGTTTCCACGAGCCCGTGTTTGCCCCGCAGGACAAGGAAACGAACACGAAGGCGATGATCGCGACCATCGCCAGCGGCAATGTCCACATCATTAGCCACCCTGGAAACCCGAAATTCCCGATTGATATCCAGGCCGTTGCTGAAGCCGCAGCCAAACACCGCGTGGCGCTTGAAATCAACAACTCCTCGTTTACACACTCGCGCATCGGCAGCGAGGCGAACTGCCGCGCGGTGGCGGCTGCCGTTCGCGATGCTGGCGGCATGGTGGCGCTGGGCTCCGATTCGCACACCGCCTTCACCCTGGGCGAGTTCGGCGAATGCCGAAAGGTGCTGGACGACGTGGGGTTCCCGGAGGAGAGGATTTTAAACGTCACGCCGCGCCGAATGCTCGATTTTCTTGAATCACGCGGCATGACGCCGATTGATGAATTTGCCGATCTTTAATTGTGTAATGGACTAAAAAAATGAATGAGTTTTCCATCCTCTGCCGCGTGCTGGGTACGCTTTACTATCGTCAGCCGCAGGATCCGCTGCTGGTCCCGCTCTTTACGCTGATTCGCGAGGGGAAGCTGGCGCAGAACTGGCCGCTGGAGCAGGATGATTTGCTGGAGCGCCTGCAAAAAAGCTGCGACATGCAGCAGGTTTCAACGGATTACAACGCCCTGTTCGTCGGTGAAGAGTGCCGGGTATCGCCATTCCGCTCGTCCTGGCAGGAAGGCGCGACGGAAGCGGAAGTGCGCGCGTTTCTTTCCGAACGCGGGATGCCGCTGACGGACGCCCCGGCCGACCATATCGGCACGCTGCTGCTGGCGGCCTCCTGGATTGAGGACAATGCGGGCGACGATGAAAACGAAGCCATCGAAACCCTGTTCGAAAACTATCTGCTGCCGTGGTGCGGTACTTTCCTCGGCAAGGTGGAAGCCCATGCCACCTCGCCGTTCTGGAGAACGCTGGCCCCAATGACGCGTGATGCCATCGCGGCAATGTGGGACGAGCTGGAAGAAGAGAACGAAGAGTGATGTAAGTCACAAAGTTTCTGCAACGATACATTTCATCGTTCACAAATTGTGCTTACGATCTCATTTATAGGGCGCGCTTCTGTTAAGATGCGCGCCATGAACATACTACTTTGCATTGCACTCACTACGGGCATTCTCTCCGGTCTTTGGGGATGGGTGGCTGTCTCGCTGGGATTATTAAGCTGGGCCGGTTTTCTCGGCTGCACGGCTTACTTCGCCTGTCCTCAGGGCGGCATCAAAGGCTTCTTTATTTCGGGCTGCACGCTGATGAGCGGCGTTATCTGGGCGCTGGTGATTATGAAAGGCAGCGCGCTGGCTCCGCATCTGGAGATCCTCGGATACGCGATGACCGGCGTGGTGGCTTTTTTGATGTGTATTCAGGCAAAACACCTTCTGCTCTCTTTCGTGCCGGGAACCTTTATGGGCGCGTGCGCCACCTTTGCGGGGCAGGGCGACTGGAAGCTGGTTGTCCCTTCGCTGGCGCTGGGGCTGGTGTTTGGCTATGCCATGAAAAACAGCGGGCTTTGGCTGGCCGCCCGGCGTGAGAAGGCGGGAACAACCACGACGGTGAGTGAATAAAAAAAGGCGAGAAAATTCTCGCCTTTTTTGTGCGCCCGTTCCGTCAGGATTCCGGCGGCACCGACATCTCGCGGTATTTCACCAGCACGTCATTCTTCACGTCATTCTTATTCTGCAGATCCCACAGCCCGCGATCGATGCCGTCGTTAATCAGGAATATGACGCCTGTTTCAATGGCGGACATCAGGCACAGCATCACAGGCTCGTTGGAGGTATACCCGATTTCACCCTCCAGCAGGCGCTGGTAGTCGATGAAGCGGAAGACCCCGGCCTGCACCTCATAAGAGAGGATGGTTTTGCTGGTGTTCACCGAGGACAAAATTTCCCCTGTGCTGACGTTGACCACCCGCAGGTTCACCGCAATCTGATCGAGCTGGTACTGCGTATCCGCGCCGATACCGAAGTAGCGGGCACCCGCGCCGCCGGATTTCACGTTGCTCTCATATCCGATGATTGAGCCTTCCACCATAATATTCGCCGCGGTGAGGGACTGGAGCGGCGTGCGGTTATTTACGCCAACCGTGCCGTTCTCCTGAGCGGCGCGAATAATTTTTCGCTCGTTCAGCAGGTTTTGCAGGCCCTGGCGTTCCAGAGGAATAAACCAGCGCGAATCCTTCAGCGCGGTAACCAGCATCGCGGTCGCGCTTTGCGGTACGGCGGTCGAGAAGTTACTTGCCGGGTACGGTTTGAACTGCCCCGTTTCGTCCTGAATGTTATATACCGAGACAAATATCTTGCCGGTGGGTATCGGCAGATGGGTTAAATCACGATAGCTTTGAGCCCGAGGCATTAACGTTGGCTTAGCGGCTTCTTTAGGAGGAGCAGTTAAACACCCGCTCAATAAGCACACTGCAACAAGAATCAAAAAGCGCTGCATGATGATTGTCCTTATTTCGACGTCGTCTAGAAGTCAGTTGAATTAGACTGCAGACCCGAAACCTGAATGGTGGAAGTTTTTCCGGTTTTACGATCCGTCACGTTCAGCTGAAGCTGCCCATCTTTATTGGCGATATCGACGATAAAGTCGTTTGTCACCATGCGGCCGGGTTTACCGGTATTAATATTGGTTAATAATCCACCTAATATTTGCGACTGGATGGCCTGGGTGAAGTTATCCAGCGCGGACGGCGTTTCGATACCGAAATTGTCGTCGAAGCTGGGGTCTTTATAGGAATTTTGTGCCTGGGCTTCGTTAAGCATGAATGCCCCGTTATTCGGATTGCCGCCAAAATTCGGGTTGCGGAACTGGAAGGTCATATTTCCGGCCCAGCTTAGCGGCGCAATGAGCATTAACGAAATCACTGTGTGTGCGAGACGCATTACAGCCTCCAAAATTGGTATCGTTGCTAAAACTCATCTTTGGCTAAATCACCTGTGCTCAGGAGCGCTTTATCGAGCTGCAGGCGATTAATAGCCTCTTCAGTTTGCGCCAGCGCAAAAGCGACGTTCTTGTCGAAGTCTCTTTTGGTTGGGAAGAGGAAGGTCTGGTAAATAACGTCCTGATTGGCCGTTATGGTTATCCAGCTTCCCCATCGTGCGCTGGGCCGTTCGTTGATCGTTAAATTTCCATGGTATTCGCTTTCCCATTTATCGCTGAACGCGCGGTAGAAATCGTGCCCGATAGATGAGACCGTATGGTCAGTTAACAATCCGGGCACCTCAACTTCTACCGCCTGGAGGTGTCCGGCAGCGAGCAGGAAGCCCGCTGCGGTAATCCAACTCAACGTGCGTTTCATGCTGTTAACGCCTGAGGTTATCGTTGGCCCATGAAACTGCCTGAGTCCGGTTCTTTACCGCGATTTTCTTGAAAAGATTATAAAGGTGGGTCTTAACCGTGTTTTCGCTGATAAATAACGACCGGGCAATTTCAATATTTGAAGCACCGATGCGCAGCTTGTTCAGGATCTCTTTTTCGCGGTGCGTGAGCAGCGCAGATTCAGAGCTGTTATAGCGGTAGTTTCCGGAGTGGGTGATAAGATAGCTGGCAAGCTTTTGCGAGAAGTAACACTCCCCCCGTAATATTCCCTGCAGCCCTTCCACCACGCGGTTCTCTTCTTCCGTAACGTAAAATACGCCATTAATATGCGGCCAGCTTTCGATGTCCCGATAGGGATATTCGTCAGGGGTATTCAATAATAACACGCGGATATTATTGTTTTTCCTGCTTAAGTTATCTTGCCAGTAATGGATTAGCTTTTTATCCGCTTCCATCATATCGAGCAGAATGATGCTGCCAGAAGCAATATCATCAAAAGAACGTTGAATATTATGCAATTTCCCGGTTACTGAGAGAGATTGCTTTAAATGCTGCAATAACGCGGTTGCTTGTAGAGAAGGCTTGGTGATCAACAGTAATGTATGACCATGTAAACTATGGACTTCATTAAACATGATGAAACCCCACTTTATTTATGGCACCTGGCAGCTATCCCTGCATTAATAATCAGGGATACCAGAAGTACTGACAGATGTGGCACTGCTGTGTGTAGAATCAGACCATCCCCCGCGTGGGGGAGGTAAATTAAAACAAAATGACTTACTGCTGACTTCAATCTAGCTATTACGAACTTTAAAGCAAGTGTTAATGGTGTAACAAAATGTAAAATTCAATTTTTAGATGTTAATATCAACATGTCAATTACAGTATAATTAATGAAAAAGTTGTACAGATAAATACGCGTGCACACATTTTGAAAATCATACAAAATAAATCAAACTATTGATATTTAATGTTTTTATTTCCTTGTGCCAGGGGTTGGTAATGTATGAGCTTACTAAAAAATCTAAGCATCCTGGGCGCGTCGCTTACATCTTAAGAAAACGGGCCTCGCGGGCCCCCGGGGGGGGGAGGGGGGGGGCGGGGGCCCCAAAAGGGGGCCGGCACATGCCCGGGGGGGGGGTATTTTTTTTT